>JAUHYI010000139.1 GCA_030426385.1 Phycisphaerae bacterium | reverse complement strand
CCCCGCCAGCGCACCAGAAACGTAAAGATTAGCCCCTAAACAGCGCCACAAGTTGCACGATCGGTACGATCGGAGGCCAATCACCCAACGATGGGAAAATGAGGTCAATAACTATTGACCCCCATCTAGATTGACCCCATGATGCATCCCTACCCAGACATTAGCCGGCGCGGCCCTTGATGCCCCTGCCTCGCCACGCCGTCTGACGGCCGATAAATTTGCCGTTTATGACCCCATTAAACTCGTCGCCCTGTCAACACGATAGCAATAGTTCAGAATTGTTTACCAGTTCACCCTTGCCAGCTTTTGATTGTTAGCTTATGATATATACATACCGGATTTATTCATTCGATCCTAAACAGTCTGATTTGCCCGAAAAGGGCGGAAAGCTCGGCGCTATATGAGCAGTGCGCACGAGATCTTGGGTTATACGGTGCTTGCGACGCTGGGACACGGCGCACGCAGCACTATTTTTGCTGTGCGCGATAAAAAGAACCAGGTTTTCGCGCTCAAACGCGTGATCAAGGAAGGTCCCTCGGACCAACGCTTCCTGGATCAGGCGATCAGCGAACATGAAATATGTCAGAAGTTTGACCACCCTTGCATTCGCAAGAGTTACAAACTGATCAAGCAACGCGCGCTGATCCGAACCAGCGAAGTCTACGTCCTGATGGAAATGGTCGACGGACTGACGCTGGAACAATACAAACCCAAATCCATGATTGAGCTGTGCCGGATTGTGCAGGTGGTGGCCGACGGGCTATCGGTGATGCACGAGAAGGGATATCTGCATTGCGATATCAAGCCCAACAACATCATGGTGACGCAGGAACCTGATATCAACGAGGCGGCTGGGGAGGCCGATTCCGGGGTTGCTGGGGATGGTGCGGGGGGTGCGGGGGGTGCGGGGGGTAATGTGGGGGGGGCCGGGGTTTTTTCTAACAACGGAACCGGGGACGGTTCGGAGAAAAAATCCAAAACCACGGCAGGTTCAAGAAACGGCACGGCCGCCAGATCGGATGGACGGGTGGTGAGCGAGTCGGATGATGGGGGCAATCCCATGATCCATCAGGTGAAGCTGATCGATCTGGGCCAGAGCTGCCCGGATAACACGGTCAAGGAGCGCATCCAGGGCACGCCGGACTACATTGCCCCCGAACAGGTCAAACGACGTCGCCTGACGCCGCGGACCGATATTTTCAATCTGGGCGCCACGATGTACTGGTTGGCCACGCGTCAACACATCCCGACAATGATGCCCAAGCGTAAAAACGACAGTGCCAAAGCTGGCGAACGGGCGATCGATGACGATCTGGATATGGATATGCCTCGCGAAATCCGTCCGCCGATGGAATTGAATCCTGAGATTCCCCCCGCCCTGTCGAGCTTGATCCTCAACTGCGTGGCCAAAAGCCCCAGCGATCGGCCCGAATCGATGGCTTTGGTGCGCGATCGCCTGGAAATGGCCATCGCCCAGATGCAACGTGAAACGACCAAACCACGACGCATCATGGCCAGCAGCACTAAATCCAATGGCCAGAGCAGCAGCGAATCAAGCCGACGCGAACGCCGCGCCGTCTGACCCCCCCCCCCCCCCCTCCCCACACACACCACTTTCTCCACGTGATGATTAATATTTTCGGCGCGCCCATATCGCGCTATCCCGCCCCCGCCCCCCACTGTCCCCACCGCCCCCACCCACCATCACGCATCCATCACGTTAGACGCATCCCGTTAAAAACTCGCGTGACCTAAGATTTCCCTTCATACAAACTCCCGATATTCACCGGGAGCGAGCATAGATCCATGGATCTATGTGCGAGTGACGATAGAGCGTCTTGCAAAATTTCTGTCCAAATGAAACTCGCGCTGGACTGGTCACTTAAGTGACCAGTCCGGATTGCCATGCGGTCACAAATGACGCAAGACGCTCTATCGTCACTCGTATTAGCCACCACTATCAGGCGGCGCGTCTCTTATGCCAAATGCGCAACCATCATCCCAACTCAGCCCCAGCAATCATGCGCCCGTCATCAAATCATACGGCGGCGCGTTAGTATGGCATGATGCGAAATTGGTGTCGGTATGTTTTTCTCTCAGGCCTTACCGTGACGGACAATCGGCCCATAGCCGCGATCGTCAAACTGATGATGGCATGCGCGATCGGGATCAGCCTGTTGCCATCGATGACGATCGCGCAGCCGGCACTCAATAGCGACCACATCACCACTGCCACGATCGATGATGCGATCACGCGTCTCAAATCGTATCTGTATTCGCAACAGCGCAACGATGGCTCATGGACGCTGTTGCAATACAAAGATAAAAATCCACACGGGGGCGATACCGCGCTGGTCACGCAGGCCTTGTTGATCGCGGGCGAATCGCCGAACGATCCACGATTACAAAAAGCCTTGCAATTTTTAGCCCAAACGAAAATGACTGGCACGTATGCTGTCGCAGCGCGAGCCCAGGTCTGGTCGATCGCACCGGAAACCTATCGCCCCCATTTGCAACAGGACGCTGATTGGTTAGCCCGGGCCTGTGACCGCAAGAGTCGATTCGATTATGTCCCCAAACTTCCCGGCGCCGGGGGCAACACAGGGGGGTATTTTGATCATAGCGTGACGCAGTATGGCATCCTGGGCATGTGGGCCGCATCACGACGGGGCATTGCCACTTCCGATCGATTTTGGCGCGGCGTGATCGATCATTTCATCGACGCGCAAACCGCAGACGGCGGTTGGTCGTACACCGGCGGAATGGCCGAAGCGCCCACCGGATCGATGACCGCCGCGGGGTTGACTTGTTTGTTGATTGGCCAGGAACAATTGCATCGCCGCGCGAATGTTGCGCCCAAGCCCATGGCCAATGCGATTGACAATGCCGTTGCGTGGCTTGATAAAAATTTCATGCCTCATCGCAATCCCAACATGACCGCAGGCAGTGCGTGGCTGTTGTACTACCTGTATTCGATCGAGCGGGCTGCGCTGGCTGGTGGGTATCGACAGTTCAATGGTTACGACTGGTTTGCCGATGGCGCTGCGGTGATTTTGAGTTATCAGGATGCGAACACCGGCGCGGTGAATGCGGACTATCTGCCGTTGATCGACAGTGCGTATGCGTTGATGTTTTTATCACGGGGACGCGATCCGGTGTGGATCGGAAAGTTAAACGCGCCACGATTGGAATGGAACAGTCGGCCCAACGACGTGGGGTCATTGACCGCGTGGCTCAGCGATTTGCGTGAGCGTGATCTGCATTGGGAAATCTGGGCGTTGGATGATTTGGTCAATGCGGAGCCGGGGCAATTGCCGCCGGTGTTGTGGGTGTCGGGCGATGGGCCGATTTTCTGGACCGATGATCAGGTCGAAGCCATGCGTGATTACCTCGACCATGGGGGGACATTGTTGGCCAACCCTGATCGTGGGTCCGGACGTTTTGCCCAGAGCATCCGTGAACTGGCGGCGCGGATGTATCCGCAATGGCCCATGACTGAAATCGGCGAAGACCATCTGTTTTATAACGCGTTGTATCCCGTGCCCAAAGCTCAGCCGATTGATACGGTCAGCAATGGTGTGCGCGATCTGATCGTGTTGTTGCGACGTGATTGGGGTTACGAATTTCAATCCGATCCACAGCCGGGCGATTCGATGACCTGGAAAATCGCGGCCAATCTGTGGACAACCGTCACCGATCGCGGCATCGCACCGGCCGAACGGTTGGCCTATCGTGATCAACATGTCAGCCAAGGTTCCCGGAATGATCGGGATGCAAATACAAACGCGAATGTTAATGTAAATGTAGATGCGAACGCGAATGCAAACGGATTGCCCGACCCAACCATCACCGTGTCACAAATCAGTTACCACGGCAACTGGAATCCCGAGCCGCGCCTGTGGGATGTGATGGCATCGCGTCTGATCGACCAGGCATCGATCAAATTACGCACGACCAATCGGCCCATCGGTTTACTGGAAAATACGCAGCCGCGCGATGTGTCATTGATTCATCTGTCGGGCATTGATGCGGTGGCATTCGAAGCAGCGCAGGTTGATGCGATCATCGCCTATGCCAAGCGCGGCGGCACGGTGTTGATCGAAACCGTCGGCGGGCGTGGTGATTTTGCGTCGGCCCTGTCGTTACAAATCGAACAACAGGCCAACGTGACTGTGCTGCCGGTCTCGCGTTTCGCAGGCGTGGTCAATGGTAACGCCGACTTGATCGGTCCGGGTGGGCAGGATGCTTCGGAGGTCAACTACCGACGCTACGCGCTGGCGATGCTCGGTGCCACACACAGGCCGCGCCTGACTGCGATGTTTATCGATGACCGCCCCGCTATCGTGATCAGTCCCGAAGACCTGACGCTCGGTGCGCTGAACATTCCACGCTGGGGTGTGATCGGTTACGAACCGCCATCAGCGCAGGCACTGCTGACGAATCTGGTTTTACAAGCTCGCCACACGCAAACGCAACAGCCGTAATACAATCATCATTCCGTCATAACCGCGAAACTATTTTATGATGTTTCCCCATCCCAAAACTCTGTCATGGCCGGTGCGTGTGGCCTTGATCATGATGGTTGGTATTGCGATTGGCGCGTGGTGGCCACGGGCGGACGTCATGCTGGTGCTGGCGGGTATCGCCGCAGTCATGATGTTTATCATGCAGTATCGGCAGCATTATCGAATCGCACACGCTTGTGCCTTGATCGGTTTGCTGGCAGTCAGTAGCGCGTGGTTTACCGTGCGTGAATATCACACGGTCGCCCATGATCTATCGCGTTATGTGATGCCCTCCCCTACCAACCACACCAACACTTACGACAACGACAACGACAACAATGATGATGACGATGACGTGCCTGACGATGATCCCGCACGCCTCGTGCAGATCACCGGACTTGTCGCAACGCCCGTGCGTTTGACCCAACCTCACCACGGGCCGTTCGCAAAATTCAGCTATCAAAACGTCGCTACGTTTTTTACCTTGCAAGCTCAGACCATCGACATCGGCCACGGTCCGCAGCCGGTCGCAGGCAACGCGTTGGTTCGTATCAATCACGCTGATCCCACATTGAAACTGGGCATGCATATCTCGGCCACCGGTTGGCTCACCGCCACCCAGGCTCCCTACAATCCCGGCGATCGTGATTACCGCCAAGTCATGCGCCAACGGGGCATCGCCGCGCGACTGACACTGCCCACCTCTGGCAATTGGCACGAACTCAGCACGCCTGACACATCCAACGCACAACAACAACTCGCGCCACATTCGTACCGCCACGTCATACCCAACGCATGGCAAACCGGCCGACAATCCCTGGCCAATGCCGCGCAACATTCCCTGGCCATCGGCATGCGTGACGACACGCAACGTTTGGCATTTCTCGAAACCATTTTATTAGGCCAAGGCGCTGGAACGCTCGGCGATTTACGTGATGACTTTCAACGCACCGGGTTGGCACACCTGCTTTCAATCAGTGGCGCGCACCTGGGTATTTTGATGGGCATCGCATGGATCGTTTGCCGATTGTTCATCCCCTATCCATCGCGGGCCGCGATGATCGTGATGGCATTGCTGGTGCTGTACCTGCTAATCGTGCCAGCACGATTGCCGATCGTGCGAGCAGGCATCATGGGTGGCTTGTTCTGTCTGGCGGGCATGACCGGTCGACGGACCCGCCCCTTGGACATCATGGCCATCGCGTGCATCATCGTGTTGGTCTGGCGGCCGATGGATTTATTCAGTGCCGGATTTCAACTGAGTTTCGGCGTCGTTGCCGGTTTGTTGATCTGGACAAAATCGCTGACCAAACGCCTGATCCCCACTGCGTTCGTTGAACTCGAACAGGCCTCACACGCTTCCTCGCATCACCCCACCCCACACCACCCCACTTTGCTGATCGGCATCTGGAAAAAATCGGCGGGGTATGTCGCCGGTGGCATCGTGGCCTTTGCCGTCGCCGCGCCGATGGTCGCCTACCATTTTCAAATGATCGCGCCGTTGTCGATCATCTTGACATTGCTGGCACTGCCCGCTGTCACCGCCACATTGGGATTGGGTTACCTGAAAATATTGATCGGGTTCGCGTGGCCCAGTTTGTCACTGCTGTTGGCTGGACCGTTGGGATGGACCGCGGACATCACCACATCACTGGTGCGCAGCGCTTCCGATTGGCCCGGCTCAACCATCACGTTAGCCCATGCGCCCAGCGCGCTATGGACATGGGCCGCATTGATGCTCGTCGCCGCATGGTTGTCTGGTTGGCTCGCCGAACGACGCATCACCTTGGCGGTGTTAACCGTAACCCTGTTGGGCTGGATGATCGTGTCCAGCTCACCGCGCGATGCGCGATGGCTAACCTATGCCGACAAGCCTGCCATTCAAATCACCATGATCGCTGTCGGCGATGGGTCGTGTTATCTGGTACGCACCGGGCCCGACGGCAATCAACCCGGCCAAACCATTTTGTTTGATTGCGGGTCATATCAATTGCTCAACATCGGCACTGAATCAATCGTGCCCACGCTGCGCAAACTCGGCGTCAAACATATCGATCAAATTTTCTTATCGCATGCGGACCTGGATCATTTCGGGGCAAGCCTTGATATCCTCGACCACCTCACGGTGGGCCGTGTCATGATGTCCGCATTCATGCTTGCCGAAGCGCGGGCCGAGCCTGATTCTGCCATGCGTGTTCTGGTTGATGCGATCGAACTGCATGGCACACCGATCGAAACCGTGCACGCGGGCTGGCAACAAAACTGGGGCACTGCCAAGGCCGCCATTCTTTGGCCGACGCCCACGTGGGAATCCCGACGGGCCAACGACACGTCGCTCGTCCTCGCGGTGCACACCGACAATCGGCGACTGCTACTCAACGGCGACATCGAACAACGCGCCACCGAGGCCTTATTGACCATGGCTTCCACGGACAACCTCATGCGCGAAGCGATGGACGCTGACGTCACCGACCTGCCTCATCATGGTGCGTTCATCCCCGCCTCACCCGCATGGCTCGATGTGGTCACGCCGAAAATTTGCCTGCAATCCAACGCCGCATGGCGACTCAAACGCGACCCCTGGCAAGCCCCCCTCCAATCACGAAACATCCAGCGCTATTCAACCGCTCGCCACGGCATGGTCGACATCCGCATCATGCCCGACGGCACGATGTTGACGTCCACCTATCGCCTCAATAACAATTAAAAAAACAGCGTGTTTTTACATGCTTTCACGGCTTTGACGGCATCGCACTTCGCACGTCAGCCACACGCCAAACGCCAAACGCCAAACGCCAAACGATAAACATCGCGCATCAAATGCCAGACGTTATACCCATCCCATTAAAAACTCGCGCGGCCTCAAATTTCCCTTCACACAAACTCCCGGTATTCACCGGGGGCTAATAAAAAACTACACGCGCGTATTTATCGTAATCCGTATTGCTCTAACGCAAACTGCGCAACCAACCGGCCTGATCAAAATGCATCGGACGAATATCCACTGCCACCAACACACGCTCTCCCTCACCCACATTCCCCCGCTTGTCTCCATCCATAGACTCACCCATGCCCCCTAAATATTCTCGCATGTAATAGTGATGGCTATCACGCGGATACCCCATCTGCATCATCGCATAATATTCACGATCTTCGTCGTTGGCTGACTGCACATAATCGCCATAAAAACCATAATCCGGCATCATCACATCCGGGTCATGCCACTGATCGTGGGCATCGTAAACATCATCATCACCGACTGCAGACGCATCCGGAAAAACCGTCACCAATTGCATGGTGGCTGATTGCAATTCTTCAATCAACTGCGTCACCGATTCACGCGGCACTGACAGCATCACGCGCACCCCCGACACCTCACGCACTGGATACCCCGCATACGAAGCCTCCACCACATCGGCCAAGGACCGCACCATGGGCTCGGCATATTCACGCTCATGCTTTTCATCGATCCCCCAATGCCGATGCCGTGCCCGCCTTAGTAACAATCGTTCGCTCACATCAGGCCGACTCGCCACCACATCGATCACCAGTTCCGGCTCAGGCATGGCCCGATCCTGACCATTGTGACCATTGTGGCCCTTGGTTTTCGACGTGACATCCGCCACCACCTCATTCACCGATTGCGAAGCGGCTTGCTTCAACGTCGCAATCGCATCGGCCACCGCCGCATCCCGCACGCCTACCTGTCGCACGGCCGACGCTGACGCCATGGACGCCAAGCCTGTTTCTTCCGAAGAATCGACCGAAGCAACTGCCGCGTTCTCGGCACGATCGATCTCAAGCAGGCGTGCCCGCTCGCGATCGCTGCTCGCCCCCACTCCACTATCAGCTATCCCACCATTTTCCCCACTATCTGTCCCCGAATCCAACATCGCCGTCGCCCGCGCGTTCTCCGCAATCTTGGCTAACTCGGCAAGTGCCTCGGCCTTGTCGGTTCCATCGTCATCCATGCCGCGACGCAAAACTTCCTGGAACGTCGCCTCGTGCTCTGCACTCATGCTCACCACTTGGCCCAGATGATGCGTTTCCGTAATCAGGTAAAACGATATCCCGCCCACCAACACCAACATCGCCGCAATCGCACCGTATGCCGCCACTCGGGCCACGCTTCCCGCACGTCGACTCGCTCGACTACCCGAACCCGCTCCCGCGGCTTTGAGCGAATACGATCCCAGCCCATCATCGAATCCCCCATCGCCCAACAACATCTGCCGTTCCAGACGTTGCTCAACCACATCCAGCACCTGCTCGGGCACCGCAGCCCGCGGCGATTCCCGTAACAACTGACGGTCCGCAATAATCTGCGACACCAATTGCTTCAAGCGTGGATCGTCGGCCATCTGTTGTTCAAACGCACGACGATCTTTCAACGACAGATCGCCTTCGACGTATCCCAGGAACAATCGCTCATCCAGTTGATCAAGCATGACTCGCCCCCGTCGTGTCCGGTTTGGTGTGGTCGGTCGTTTTGTGAATTGTTTCGCCAAGCGTTTGGCCAGACACGTCGCCTGACTTGGGGTTGGCCTGTTCAGTGGCTGAGTTCGATGAGGATTGTGATGAATTGGTCAAATGACTTGAGCCCGAATCCCCCGCTTCGTCAGCAGGGTATCGCTTGTACATCTCGTGACGCAATGCCAAACGCGCGCGAAACAGTCGGCTCTTCACCGTCCCCATGGGGATGTCCAAAACTTCTGCTATTTGCGCGTAATCCATTTGATCGATATCCCGCAGCACGATCACGCTGCGTAGATCCTCATCGAGCGACGCCACCGCGGTATGGAGCAGTTGGATCATCTCTTCCTTTTCGACGCGTAACTCGGGGCCAGGTTCCGATAGATCTGCAATTTGTTGACGCATCGGCGTCATTCCTCCACCACCACCCCCACCACTGCCGCCACCTCTCCCGCTACCCCCACCATAACCGCCCCCCCCGCCACCCCCGCCCCCATATCCGTCCGCATCCAGACTCGCGGCTCGACGCAATTTCTGTTTACGCAAATGCGAAATCGACAGGTTCATCGCGATGCGGATCATCCATGTACTCAGCGCCGCTCGGCCATCGTACTGATCGATGTGCTGCACCACACGCAACATCGCGTCCTGCGTCAGTTCCTTCGCATCCTCGTGATGCCGAACCATCCGCAGCACCACATTGTAGATCCGCTTTTCGTATCTTT
>JAUHYI010000138.1 GCA_030426385.1 Phycisphaerae bacterium | reverse complement strand
TGTGCCGGTGTTTGCCGCAGGTTGATCAACCTCAATGAAACCAATGTTGGTCAGGACAACCGAATCGCGTGAGCCATTGTTGTCGGTGTCGGTGGGCGTGAGATTGATGTTGACCAGACGATCGCGCGTGGTGCCGGACGTGTCACGAATAACGCCGTAACTTTCCACAGGTGGAGCAGCACTGATGCCCGAGATGAAGACCGTTGAGTCAAGCAACGTATCGCCACTGTCGGCAATGATGAAGGTCAGCGTGTTGTTCTGGGCACCGTTGGAAAGTTGTGTGCCGTAATTGAGAATCGGGTTGCCGTTGGGAGCCAGGACGCCGTCGAGTTCCGTGCCGGCAATGTTGGCCATCGAGGGGTGATCGACATTGACCGGTTGTCCGTTGGTGAAGGCGACATTGGTGCCGTTGACGAACATGCCGAACGCGTCAATGAATTGCGAGCCAACCCATTCGGGGAATTCTTCGCTACCCCAGACAATGTTGAAGAAGAGGGTATCGAAACCGTCTTCCAGATTGAAGGTGATGTCGATGCGAGTGACGTCGTTGTGATCAAAGCTACCGCCGGTAATGGTGTCGAGCAGCGCTTCATCTGCGGTGGAACCCGCGACACCATAGCTGGTGGTTGTGCCGATCGCGGTATTGTCGCTACCGCCGTAGGCATTGACGTCACCGGTTGAAAGGATGATGCCATCATTAATGCCGTAGATCGCGCCGGGGTTGGTGTATGTGCCTGCGGAGAACTCGCCGGTTTCAAGGGAGTGCGAGGAAAGTGTGACGCCGGTGATGTTGATCCCGGTGCCGCCCGCAGCGGTGAGTGCTGCGATCAGTTCATCGGTGATGGAGGTTGAGGTGATATTGAGGCCCGCACCTTCTTGGCCGGTGGCGGCTTCAACTTGAGCGGCGGACTTAATGCCCAAAGCGGTGAGGTTGTCGGTGATGGCGCTGAATGTGCCGTCGCCGTCGTAGTCAGCAATCAAACCGCCGAGCGAATCAGCCAGGCCGTTGTTGATGTTGAGTTCGAAAAGCTCACGTTGTGTGTCGAGTGTGCCATCGACATTCTTATCACGGTTACCAGCCACATAAACTTTGCCCGTGAGCGGGTCGGTTTCCATGGCACTGATGTTGGCGATAGGGCGGTTGAACTCGTCGGTGATCGTGCCGCGGCGGGTGATGTTGGTCACGACCGAGCCACGGACCGTGGCGGTGCGTTCCACTTCGTAAAGTTCGTAGCGATTGGTAGCCGCTTGATTCACGAAGAACACTCGGCCCGCTTCGGTGACCGTCAGGGCTGTGACGGCGAAGTTGGTGTTGAGCGCGGTGAGGTTCGGGAAATTACCAACCGTGGTGGTGGGGTTGGGGGCTTCGCCGATCGAACCAATGACGTGGAGCGAACCGGTCGAGTCGGATTCGATGTCATAAATTTCGCTGATGCCCGCACCGAAGCTGTTGGTGATCTGGCCGAGGAAGGTGACGCCTGTGGCCGATTGGCGGTTGACGTCGATGCGATAGAGTTCGCGAAGACCGCCTGCGTTGTTGATCGCGTAGACACGACCGCCGTCGGTGTTGGGGGTAACGGCGACGGCGACAAAATCGAAATCGCCGCCAAGGTCACCACCGAATGCCCGTGCGGTTCCCAGGCCACCACCACTGGCGACGAGTTGGTCATTGACCAAAACGGTTGCCGTGTCAGTGTTGTTCTGGATGCTGAACATTTTGCCCGAGGAATCGGAGGCCAGGCCGACGTTGTTTTCAGGAACAGCCCCGAGCGATGTGCGTGTGAGTGACGCGCCGGGCGTGGTGCGATTAACCTCGATCATCTGTTTCTGGGTCACGCCTGCAGCTTCATTGATGGCGACAAGGTTGCCTGCCGAATCGGTGTCGAGCCCGGTGATCGTGACATTTTGGCCGTTGATCTGAATGGGGGCCACGACAGTGACTGAGCCATCGCTGGTTGAAACGCGAACGAGGTTGGCCGTGACGCCGTCCTGGCGAACGCCGAACAGAATCGATGAATTGGCGACATTCGGATCAGCGGCAAAAGCCAGCTCGACCAATGTGCCAGCATTAGGATCGACCGCACCGAGCATGGTGAGGTTGCCGTTGCTGGGGTTGACGGTGAAGACACGTCGTTGGCCGCCGATATCGCCGACGCCGAAGATCGTGTTGTCGGCGGGATTCACTTCCAGACCAAAGAGATTGTCGACGTTGCCTTCGGCGGCAGACATGTCGCCGATGTAGGTTACGTTGGTAATGCCACCCGCTGCATTGCGGACGATCTGGAACAGTTGAAGTGTGCCGCCGCTGTTGTTGACCGCAAAGGTCAGGCCGTTGTTGTCAACGGTCAAGTCAAGGAAATTGTAATCGCCACCAAGTCCGCCAAGGAACGCGCGGACGGGGATGTCCTCGGCGCCGGAGACGTAGAGGAGATTGTTGTTGGAGGTTGACTTGATGGAGAAGAAGTCGCCCTCAGCATTGGCGGTTAAACCAATGAGACTCGAATCGACACTGCCCGGTGCGGTGGTGGGCGCACTGGCGGTTGGGTCGACCGTATTGATGCGCATCATGCGTCGGCCGTTGGGCTGCGAATCGTCGTACGCAATCAGCTCATTGTTTTCGTCGGTGTCGACCGCGGTGATATTGGTGTTGCCGGTGCTGATCTGGATGTTGCCAGTCACGAGAGACGCAGCGCCGGTGGATGTGCTGACCGAAAGCAATCGGTCGGCCGCGTTGGCTGTGTCGCGTTGGACGGCGTAAAGCACAGGTGTTTCGATGGTGGAAACGACCACGTTCTGAGGCTGGCCGGAACCGAAGGTGGTCGTGGTGGTGTAAAGCTGCGATTCGCCGGGCGCGATGGAGAACAGGTTGTTGAACGCCAGGGTGATGTCGTATTCCGAACCGGCGTTGACGAATTGATCGTTGTCGGGGTCGCCTTGGATGGTGTCTTCCAAGGTTTCACCTGCGGCGATTTCAGCCAGCAGTGAGGCATAGTTGTCAATTTCAAAACGGCCAGTGGAAGGGATGGTTCCACCTTCCGCAGTGATGCCCAGGAATGTGGTGCTTGTGGAGCCAGTGCCGCCCGCGTCAGTTTCAAAAAGAACTTCCTGACCGTTGCTGAGAACCAGACGACCACCACCATCGACCAGCGAACCGTCGAACAGTAAATCGCCATCGATGTAGCGAATCAGTTCGAAGTCAGTAGGCAACACGCCGTTATTGGTGATGCGATAGGTTTGGGTGAGGACCGAACCGGCCGGGGCACCGCTGGTTAAGTCGGCGCGGCCGACGGTTTGCAATAATTCGAAGGTGAGGCTGCCGAAGGTGAACGCGCTGAGGATGCGTGTTTCGTCGCCGGAAATGGCGTCGGTTACCGTCCCATCGCTGGCTTGGCCGGTGACATTGCCGGAGGTGAGGTAAACACGTTCCTGCGTATCGCCGACGCGAATAGCCAATGCTGATTCAAAGACCGTGCCGGATTGATTGATAGCACCGATGGGATCGTAAAACGCATCGGTGGTGTTGGTGCCGCCGATCGCCGAACCGAACGAGCCGAAGGCGTCAGGCATGAGGTTGATGGCACCGTCGCCTGATCCGGTCGACAATGAAGTCGGCGCATTGCCACTGGGATTGATGCCGGTGGCGTCGAACTGGTTGGCGGTGATTTCAATTTCTTCAGTGCGGAAGGCCAGGCCGTTGATCGGATCAGTGGCCTGCAATGTGGAAGAGCCATCGGTGATAGCGCCCAGATCAGTAGCCACGCCGTTAACCTGGCTGACCTGAAACAGGTGCATATCCAGTGTGGCCCCAAGCGTGCCAGCGATGTACAGCACGCCGGTTTCCGGATGCGCTTCGATGGCATTGATGCTGAAGATTTCCGTCGCAGTGGAGGTCTGGATTTTGCCGACCAATTGCGGAGCGCCGATGATCACGTTTTCAGCGCTGAGGCTGATGCGATAAAGCTCGTAGCTATCATCTGCCGCGGTAGCGGTGCCAGCGTTGTTATAGCTGACGGCAAACATGACGTTGCTAGGGGTGACGGTGAGCGCTTTGAAATCAAACGTAACGCCGTCGAGGCTTTGGCCGATCTGACCACCACCGCCGAGCAGCGTGCCGACTTGGCCGTCGGCGATCACGTCAGATGGCAGGGTGTACAAGTTCGGATCAAGCAGACCACTATCGAACAACGATGCGAGCAGGGCGTTGGCATCGGTGTCCAGTCCGGTCAGATTGTCGGACACGTTGGTTTGTTCGTTGGTATTTTCAGCCGATGCATCGCCAGCCGAACCGGTAGGCGTGGTGTTGACCTCAATCAGGAAGTCCGAGGTGTTGATGCGCGCAACAGCGTACAGAACATCCGCCGCATCGAATGCCAGGCCGGAGATCGGATTGACCAGCGTCTGGCCCTCAACGAGCAAGGTGTTGACGGCGGTGGCTACCGCGTCGTCCTGGTTGATCTGAATCAGTTCCTGGGTATCGATGCCAGCAAGTTGGCGATTGCCGATGGCATGAAGCACGCCTGCCGAATTGAAATCGATCGCGCGAATACCGGTAAACGCATTGCCGTTGCTATCGCTGATCGTGCCCACGAGAACGGCGGAATTGACCGAGCCGTCAAGGTTGCGGTTGATGCGATAGAGCTGTGACTGGTTCGTGTCGTTTTCGACGATGGCAAAAGCAGGTAGCGAAACATTCTGCTGTACTGCCAATGCGACGACGTTCAGTTGAGCACCGAAGTCACCATTGACAAAACCGGTGGGGATCGACTCGCCTGAATTGGTTTGCAGCAATGCGGTGTTGAAGATCGCATCGGAAACCAACGTGTAAAACGTGCCGTTGCTGTCAGACGCATAGCCGGCTGTGTTATCGGGAATCTGAATGCCGTTGGCATTGGCCACGACACTGAAGTTGATGGTGGTGTTGGAGACCGACCCGATGAACGTGGTCAGGCCGCTTTGGCGATTGATGGAAAAAAGATTGCTGTTCGAGATTGCGTAGGCCAGACCACTGGTGGGATCAATGCCATAGGCATCGATCGCGCCCGGCTGGGGATCGCTGGAATCGGCAAACACAAGGTTGGCCATGATGTCGGCACCGAGTGTGCCCTGCGCTAATTCCGCACGAACGAAGCCTTCAATGGATCCGTTGGCACCAGGTGTCCCGTTGCTATCAACCGAATCGTTGTTGTCGAGTTGGACCACCTGGAGCAGCGTGCGGTCCTGGCCGCTGGCATCGACGGTGGTCAAGTTGAACGCGAAGGTTTCGCCATTGCCGTCAGCATCGCGCGAAGCGAGTGCCTGCAGGTTGATCTCGTCGGTTCCCTCTTGTTGGGCCACGATCGAACCCAGTGCAGAGAGCAAGTCGACAATCGGCGTGGGCGCACCGTTGGCATTGTCCAGCGTGACCGGCTCAACACCATCGCCACCACCGACGCCGCCGAGTACATCCACACCATCGGAATAATTGCCCTGAATTCGACCCAGGAATTGCTGGGTAAGTTCATCGCTGGCGCTGTAGAGGATGCCGGGGAGATCACCCAGATCGAGTTGGTTTTGGTCATCAACATCAGCGGCGATGATTTCAACAATCGCGTCACCATCGACCACGATGCGCACCGTCGGCCCGGCAGTGCCATCAGGGTTGGTGGCCCGGAATTCAAAAATGTCACCGCCGACCAGAGTCGTCAGCAACATGCGTGGTTCAAGCGCTTCGAGCGTATGACCGCCTTGGCCTTCGGGTCGCACGCTGGCCTGCTTCTGGCCACCGCCTACCAGTTGGTCAAAGCTGAATCCCGATCCGGGAATGCTGGCGTTGGACCAGCCCGAATCGTTGGAATCCTGCGATGTGCGGAAGCATTTTCGCTCGTGGCGACTTGCTTCCAACAGGCGTTTTTGTTGATAGCGACGACGCTTAAACTCACGTTGACGTTTGGGCATCAAACACGGCTCCATTAACTACCGGTTCTGCATGTGGCTTGAAACTTTGACCAATGATCAATGAGCAATTCATCAAGTTCATCAGGCAAGGCGTTGGCCACACTTCCATTTGAGTCATCACGGCTTTTGTGACAGGTCATTCAGATCCTGTCAGCGTGGCCTCGGGTGAACTTCCGGGTTCAGCGTAGGCCATTTTTTTCTCCAACCTCGACTTGGGCGTGACTCGAAACCCAAGCCACCTCCGGAATCCCCCCCCCACATTACCCCCCCACATGTTTCCCCCCCCCATGTCTGCCCCCACGTTTGCCCCACCTGTTTGCCCCACCTGTTCTCCCGGTCGTGCTTTCTTAGAAAGCTACCTTCTATCGCTCTAACGCTTTCGCGTGTTTCAATGGCTAGACGATTCGATCGAGCCACAGGTCCGTGGGAGCTCGACAGGCCAAGCAAAACATTGTCTGGTGGGTAGTCCGTTACGCTAAACGCTCACTCGCTCCGTCACATTCTTCCTATGCCTTTAAACCTTCATGCATCTATACCTCTAAGCAGCATCGCTTGGCTTGGCCCTTGCTCTCAGTTGCTGAGAGAGTTCGGCCGGTTGTTCGAGGGGTCACAGGGCCATGGTGGTAGTCCCATCGAAATCAACCTACAGGCACGGTTTTCGATTCTTTGTACTTATTTGTAATCATGAGTTTTCATGCTATTCATTTGTCGCTGTCATCCGGGTCTTGAATTTGCTTTTGATTCCCAAAGCCTGGAGCTTTCGAATCGTTTTAGTCTTTACCAATTAGTCTTTGCCAACGCGACGTTTTTTCTCGTCGAGTTCGAGTGTGCCGTAGGTCTGTTCGTAACGACCGACAGCTTGTGACAACGCAATGGCCAATCGCTTGGCGGCATATGGGTTGAGCACCAGACGTTGATCGATTTTCAAACGTGCGGTCTTTGGTTCGTTACCCGGACGAATCGGACCAGCGAAATCGAGATTGATTTCTTCAGCCGAACCCCAGACGCGCACCGTGGTGCTATACGTGCAAGGCGTGTTGGCATCGTCTATCTGTAATTGAATTTGTGGGCTCGCTGCTTCTGGCGCGGCGCTGATGGTTTCGATCGTTTGTGAATCTTTGTCTTCCGACACGTGGAACCCCTTTTTAACAAGGTAAGTAGAAAAAAAATGAACGCGGGTCGTGCAGGCACAAGCCGGTCCGTTATCGGTCAATGTTTATAGCACGCTCGGGGGGTCTTGTCCACCGTGTCTACCGTAGGGCATGAAATTATTTTTTTTCCACATCCGGACTGGTAGGGGACTTAGCGTGATCCGCTATTTGAGGCACATGGCGAAAACGCTCAATTTCACCAGCGATTGACCGGGAATTGAGCGATGTTCCGCCTACGCAAGTTTACCTATTCCCCCAAAGCGGGTCCAGTGTGCCCGCCAACTATATACACCAGGATATTTCAGGCCCGCCATCGCCCCGACTAAGCCTGGTCTAAGCCTCGTGTAAGCATGGCTATTTGGCTCAGGGTTTTGAATGACGCATCTGTAAGTATGGCGAAGTGTTGGCCATCATTTAGAGCATTCCAATGTTAAGTTTGGCGTTTACGCAGCCGCCCGTGATTGCATATGTCTATGGCAAAACACCGGACGCAGCGCGTCTCCCCGCTAAACGTGTGGTTGGGATGCGCTAGCACGAAATTACGGGTTACCCAGAGTAACATCCGTGGTTGGCACTTAAAAAAATGCCATACGCTACAATTCAATCTTATACCCATACGCAAAGAACAGACCTATGACACAAGGATATAGCCCTTTGGAAGTTCCCGAATACACGATCATCGTGCCCTGTTTTAATGAGAAGGGGGCCATTGCTGACACAATCGTCCAGTTGGTCAGCGATAACCGCTCGGGCCCGAAATTCGAATTGATTGTGGTCGATGACGGCTCCACCGATGGCTCGAGCGAGATTCTGGACCAAATCGTAACCGAGGGGCAATGGCCAGAGCTTCGCGTGTTACATCAGCATCGCAATCTGGGCTACGGCGCGGCTTTGAAAACAGGGCTTCGAAATGCCAGATCCGGCATGATTGTTATCACCGACGCAGATGGCACCTACCCGAATGAAAAAATTCAGGAGTTCGTCCAGCGGTGTCAGAATGCCGACATGGTGGTTGGATCGAGAACCGGTGAAGGCGTGCGCTATTCCAAGCTTCGCAAAATCCCCAAAATTTTTCTCAAAGCCTACGCCTCCTGGTTGGTAGGCCAACCGATTCCGGACATGAACTCCGGCCTGCGTGTGTTCCGAAAAGAAATCGCTTTGCGTTATATCCAGATTCTTCCCGATGGCTTTAGCTTCACCACGACCATTACGATGGCCATGATGCGCAATCGCTACCGTGTGGTGTTTGAGCCTATTGGCTACGAGCCACGTATCGGCAAAAGTAAAATTCGTCCCATCCGTGACACCCTGCGCTTTTCCCAGCTCATCCTGCGCACCGGCATGTATTTTGGCCCGTTGCGTGTGTTTGCACCGATCATTTTTATCCTGGGATTACTTTTTGCAGCCAGTTTGTTTTACGATCTGTTTGTCATCCAGAATCTGACCGATAAAACGATCATCATGATGCTTTCGACCATGAATACCGCAATGTTCGCCTTGTTGGCCGATATGATCGACAAGAGGAGCACCTCCTGATGTCCGACTCCGTGTCCAAACCCAGTGCGGAAACTGTCGCCGCCAAGTTGCCTTTTGAGCGTGAGCATCTCGAAGCACTGCAGCGGATGCAAACCCTGGAAAGTTATTACCGATGGGGATTTGATCTGGTCGCGGGCCACCTGGGTAATCGTGTGCTTGATGCCGGTTGCGGCTTGGGTAATCTCATCGCTTTGATGCAAGCTGATCCCCAACGGCATGTTTATGGCGTGGATTTAAGCACGGAGAATGTCGCGACCGCTACGCAACGATTCAAAGCAAACAGCAATGTCCACATCGAACAAGCTGACCTCGATGATCAAGATGTGGCCCAGCGCATGAAAAGCGAACGCTTTGACACGATTACGTGTTTCGACGTGCTTGAGCATGTCGAGCAAGATGTTGAACTGCTCAAAAGGTTTCGCGAAATCATAGAGCCCGGCGGACATTTGCTGATCAAAGTGCCCGCGTGTTCATGGTTGTTTGGCAGCGTTGATGAAGCATCATCACATTACCGGCGATATTCGTTGAGTGAGTTGCGTGATAAGGCCACACAGGCAGGCTGGAAGCCTCTCAAGTTGAAGTACATGAATATCTTTGGCGTGGGGCCCTATTGGCTCAAAAGCCGGGTCTTGCGAAAACAGTCGAATTTTTCACGCACCTTTAAACCTTGGCAATTGACGTTGATTCGTCGGCTTGTGCCGGTGCTCAGCAAAATCGATCGATTGATCGGCCCACCCATTGGTCAATCGGCCATTCTGATTGCCGTTAATCCTGATGAAAACCAAACGCTGTGAGTCCGTTAAATCTCAAGTCCCGATTATCGATCCGCTTATGGCGTCATAAAAGTAAGTCAGACCGCCGTGAAGCATTTCGATATTTGTTGATCACCGCGGAAAGTTTTTTCCTTAATCTCGGCCTCGCCGTGCTATTGCATGAATGGATGGGATTAGCCGAAGAATTAGCGTTTGCGATTGCGCTGATTGTCGTGATGGTTAACAATTTTCTATTTTTGCGTTACTACATTTTTCGTAGTGTAGACAGCAACATCTACAAACAGTTTCTAGCATTTGTCGCGGCTTCGGGAGTTTTTCGAGGTGGGGAATATCTTGCGTTTCTAGTGATCCATACTGCACTGGGCGTACATTATGCGATCACAATCTTATTCACGTTGGCCTTGTCATTTGTGATTAAGTTTTTTGTGCAG
>JAUHYI010000137.1 GCA_030426385.1 Phycisphaerae bacterium | reverse complement strand
AGCCACCATTGCGCATCAGATCGCCGCGTGGACCGTACTCGCTCGTTTGGAAACCAATGACCAACTCATCGCGCGTGTGATGTCGTTATCTGGCCCAGTTTCGGCATCGAACAATCGACAGGCCAACGGTGGAACGTATGGCACGCCATCGAGTGCGACACATGGCATCGCGCGTTCGGTCAACACGCCGGTTACCGCTGCATTGCACGCGGGCCTAACGCGATTGGGCGTACTGCCGAAAAATCGCGAAGGACTTTTGTGGCTCATGAATCGGCACAGTGATTCAGCGTGGTGCGATCAAGTGTCGGCCGTGGTGATGAAGCTCTCGCCGAACCAGCGGCAAGGATTAGCGTTGCGGCATCTGATGCCCTTGGCGTTGATGCGTCAGGCCTTGGACCGCGCGGCATTGGCCGCGATTGATCGGCGGTTCGCCTCGGACGATCGGTTGATGTGGGCTGATCGTTTGGTGATTGCTCATGTGGTGCGCGCGTTGGAATCCTCAGCCGTGGTGTCGTCCTTGTTCGCGCAGGCCGATCAGGATCATGCTGATCCACGCACGGAATACGGCGGGGTATTGTCGTGGACCGATGGCTCGCGTGACAACACCGGCCATGCATACCAGGCTGAAACATTCGCCTCGCTGTTTGAAATCAGTGACCGTCGTTTCATCACGTCGCAGGTGATGATGGAGCGGCTGTACCAAGGCTTGGCCCACTACCATTTTCATGCCCAAACACACGAAAACACCGCCTATTTCGGCCCGGGCGAGGGGGACCTGAAATTCGCAGAACGATTGGGCGCCGCGTGTCTGGTGTTTACGTTTGTCGATGTCAACACTCTGGCAGTGCATTACCATCAACCGGGCCGAGTTGTGATTGAACTGGGCACAATCACGCGGCCGAACAGTCCGTAGTCGTCATAAACAACCACGGTTGTAGCCATAATTTTATAAGTATTCCGCTTAGAACTCGCTCGTTAGCCGCCGCCTTTATGGCGGCGCGTCAGCGGTGAGTTTTCAATGATATCTCGCGCCGCCATAAAGGCGACGGCTAACGAATTACGCGCAACACATAGCATCAGAATGCGATTTATCAACGCATCAACGCCCCGTCAGCAATCAATCATCCGTGCTTGCGACCTGTTCGCTTTCATTCGCAGCTCGCTCACGCAGCAACGGCATCATGTCCTGGACTTCGTCAGCGAATTTCGTGTTGGGGAATTCTTGAACAATTTCCAGCCCGGCTTTGAGAGCGGTGGACCATTCTTTGTCCTGAATCGCCAGTTTGAATTGCACGCCCAGATTCTGACGCTTTTTACTGATTACGCCGCGAGCGATTTCGCGAAACGGTTCAGCTTCCTTCGGCGTCAGGTAGCGATCCATTTCCTTGAGCAGTGACATCGCCAGTTCCACATCATCACGCTGATTGGCTTCCAAAAATCGCCGTTCCAGATTCAACTTGTATTGTTCTCGCGCATCGACCACATGTTTATCCAGCGTGGCCACTCGCTGGGAACGTGGGAATTGTCGTTGAATGCGCGATGCCAGATGCGCCGCTTCATCCCAGCGTCGTTGGCCTAGCACCGCATCCAATTCCGCCAACGCTTTATTCACCATGATGGCCGCGCTGGCGTCACTGGCTTGTTCGATTTCCTTGCGGAATTCCTCGGCCTCGTGTTCGTAGCCATACGACTGACTCATTTCATCGAGCAGAGCTAGCGCTGCGGCATAATCCTGTTTGTCAATATCTTCGCGAATGGCCTGACGCAATGCCTCACGATCCTGAGCACGATACGCGATGCGCTTGGCGGCATCGCTCAGTAACATGCGATCATTAATCGAACTGAACAATTCGATCATGCGGTGGCGTCGGTCGGCATCTTCCTGCTGAGCGGCCAACAGCGTGTGCAATGCCGAGGCAATCGGGTACAGACTGGCCACCAGAATCACCGCGACAAACCCAAGGCCCAGGACCACCGGGTTCGCCTGTTCATCGCCAAACCCCACCATGCCCAGCGTCACCAGCCCGATCGAAAACACCAGCAGCAACAGGTACAACAAAATCAGCCAGCCATCGCCATGGTGGATTGACGGCTTGCTCTGAGAGTCGGAGGTATCAGTGTCAGGCATTTTCGGTTTGCGTCCATCCATATCACTCGGGCGCTGGGCGGTGAGGACATGGTTAGTTGATTTTGATGACGACATGGCTGCCCTTTCATCCTAAAAGTAAACAGTCACAGAACCTGTCAAAAAGCATAAAACACAAGCGGACAGCTATACGCAAGAATAGATCGCACTCCCCTTACTGTCAATTATAAATCCTACCCCACCCCTCACATACGCACACCACGCGTCCTCCTCCACGTATTCCACATGTATCCCTCTGCATTGCTTTTCGCATCTTCCTCGCAACTTTTTCACCCATCTCAACGGGCTGTCCATCTCATCATTTCGACATCACCAACTTGGGCGTCACGACTGGGATCAATTACGATAGGGCGGTGAACAGTCTGACCCAACGTCGATGGATGCGCACCCTGGCCTGGACCGTGGGCAGTTTGTTGGTGATAGCCGCGTTGTTCCTCGCGATCAGAGGCACGGATTTTTCCACATGGCAATCGGCGAACCCGATGGACATCATCGGCGTGGCCGCATTGGTGGGACTGAATCTAATCATCACCGGGCTTTTGTTTTGGTGGGCAACGCTCAGCTTCGACACCAAGCCCCGCGTGTCGATCGGACGCATGGTCGGCCTGATCAGTGCCAGCGCGTTGCTCAATTATTTGCCGTTGCGGGTGGGATTGTTTGGCCGAGCGATCTATCTCAAAACACATCATCAGTTACCCGTGTTCCAGTCCGGCGTCATCCTGTTCGGCGTGTTGTATGTCAGCGGGATGGTGCTCGGCGCGATCGCGGTTTTGCCATTGATCGCGCCACGTGAGTTGTGGTGGCCCACAGGCATCGCGGGCATGATCGCCCTGGCGTTGTTGAACATCTGGTTGCTGCCACGATTGTTGCGTCGACCCATTCGTGGCGCGGCATGGTGGATCGTGTTGAAACTCATCGATGCGTTGGTCGGCGGCGCTCGCTTGTGGTTGATACTGGCCATGATGGGACACACCATGGCTTACGCCGACGCGCTCGCGCTCGGTGCGGCGGGCATGTTCATCAGCATGTTGGGGCTAACCCCGAACGGTCTGGGCTTGCGTGAATGGTTTATCGCCGCGATGGCCACGGTGTTGCCGATCGATCCGATGCAGGCCATGAGCGCGGCCTTGATCGATCGCGCGATTGAGGTGCCGGTCATCGCCATCTCGGGCCTGATCTCGTTGCGTGTGTTGCGTGCGAAAAAACAATCCGCGCAACTGTGACATCGTCTTTCATGAAATTTAAATTAGCGCGTAGCACAGACTGATTGGTTGAGCTGATGCTAATTTTATTTGAGCGTTCTGGGTTTGTCCGTGGTGTTGCGAACGACCAATCGAACCGGCGACAGCAGACGGCCTACCGAAGCATCACGATCGCGAATCATGGCCGTCAACCATTTTGCCCCATTTTTTCCGACTAATTCAGGCTGCGCGTGGATGGTGGTCAACGGCAAATCTATTTCATCGCCCCAGCCTGTGACGGAAACATCATGAGGCACACGCAAACCGCGCACACTCAACAGATCGATCGCCTTGCGAGCAAAGTCATCATTAACGCAAACCAGCGCGGTGGGCATGTCGTTCTGTTTGATCAAGCGATCGATGAATTTTTCAATGTCCCGATGCCAACGCTCAACGGACAAGTCACGCATTTGAAAAGCATCAGCCATGCGCGGTTGCATCAGCCATTTCTTTTTAGGTTCGATACCACTCAGATATAATTCCGCCAGGAACGCTTGCAGGCGATCGGTGTAACTGCGTGACAACAGACCGCTGTTGAGATAGCCGATTCGTCGATGTCCCAGATCGATTAAGTGCCGAGTGATCATGCGCCCGCCTTGTCCATGATCGGCGGTGACCATGGCAAGGTTGTCATCCTGCGGACTACCCGACAGACAAACGGCTGGAATGCGCCGACGATGCAGAAACTCGGTTAGTGTTGGACCAACTGGGGGCACCAGGGTCACTCCCGCAAAGCGTGAGCCGATGTTGGCTTTCACGTATTGAATGGCTTGCTTTTCGTTGGGCTGTTCAGGGCCAAGTAACAAGTCGAAACCTTGTGTGGTGAGTTGTTGTTGAAAGGCGTGGTACGCGTGCGCGGTCAGGCGATTGGGCGCCTTCTGAAATTCCTGAAATACCGACATGGCAATCGGCAACATCACCACCGTGTGTTCGGCATCACCTTCCGCAGTGCGATAGGCGCGCGGCGAAGCTTGCAATGCGGTCGCGGCCTCAAGCACTCGGCGGCGCGTTTGTTCGCTGACTCCGGGATAATGATTAAGCGCTTTGGATGCGGTCGGCACGGAGACGCCTGCGCGTGCTGCGATTTCGGTTAACCCCATAACTCGTTACTCCGCAATTTTCTATAATTTTCTATAATTTTTCTTTTGTGTTATGGTGCGGCCGTGCCGTGGGTTGACGGAATATATAAACCATATAATACGTGAAAAAGCATGGCACTCCAGTCGTTTTCTATATTTTTCTATATATTTTCTATCCTGCCGATGGGGTTGTGGGGCGGGGTGGGCCCCTTTAGAATTCCCCCCGCGTCCACGAATTGTCCGGCCCCCTCACACCCCCTTACACAAACACTTTGCCTTTAGAATTGAGGAAGTTTTCATGAATACATTGGCCAAAAACTATTGCACGATCCATCGCCAGGGATTTGTTCCGATTTTTGTCGGCGACAATTTTGATGCGGTCTTGTTAGCCGAAGCGGCAGTGGCCGCCGGTGCGAAGGCTGTCGAAATCACCTGTCGGCGTCCAACCATTTGTGACGACATTCGCCGGGTGCGTCGTCAGTTTCCCGACTTACTTGTGCTGGTAGGTAGCGTGGTCGATGAGGGGCCGATGTATAGCTTTCTGAAACGTCGTCGCCCTGATATGCCAACGATGGCAGAATTGGCTGATTTGGATGTGCATGGGTTTGTCAGTTTCATGCCGATTTCGCCGGAATCGCTCGCGCGTTTTTCACGGACACATATTTTGATGCCAGGTGTTGAGACTGCGCCCGAGGCTGCCGCCGCAGTGAATGCCGGAGCGCACTTTGTAAAGTTTTACAACACGTCCGCGCTGGGTGGACCTAAACGTATATCGCTAGTCAGTGGTGGGGCGATGTTTGGTTTGCTGCCGATTTTTGTGACCGGTGGTGTCACCTTGAATAGCATCGGCGATTTTGTGAAAGCCGGTGCGGGTTTGCTTGGTGCAGGTTGGGATCTGTTATTGGGTGATGATTACCAGGCCTTGCAGGCAAAGCCCGACGTCGATCGCATCAGTGCGGACTTCAAGAAATCACTCGACGCCATGACTGAAGCGCGACGCGTTCATCTGGGGCCCGATGCGTTATCGAATGATGACGAAATGTACCTCGCCGGTATCACGCATTATCATTGCTTCCCGACGACCGTTGAATCGCCTGCGTGATTGGCGATGTCTGTCATTTGATCTTGCCAGGAAAACACCTGTGACCCAAGCCCGAGATACCACGCCACCACAAGACTCAAATTCAAACGCGATCGCGTTAGGGCCATCGCCATCCGCTGATCTTGCTGGATTACACGATTTTCTGCGCGATCACCTGTTTGGCCATGTTATGCCGTTTTGGCAAAAATTTGCGGTCGACGACGCGGGCGGGATCAATACCTGTTTGCGTGATGATGGTACGTTGATCAATCGCGACAAATGGCTGTGGAGTCAGTGGCGAGCGGTGTGGGTATTCAGCACGCTTTATCAGGATTTCGGTCGCGACCCACAGTGGTTGTCACTGGCTGAGCATGTCATGAATTTTTGTGGCAAGCATGGCTGGATTGAAAATCAAGGATGGGCGTTACGTCTGGCTCATGACGGGCGCGTGGTGGATGGCTATGAAAGTTTTTACGTCAATTGTTTTGCGATCTATGGCTTGACGGCTTTTTATCGTGCGACGGGTTCGGCCCAGGCTGCAGCATTAGCTCGGCAAACCGCGGACCTGATGATTGAACAAATCAAACAACCTCACGATAGCATTCCGCATTTTCCTTACCCGGTGCCCAGCGGTGCCAGTGTGCATGGCATTCCCATGATGGGTTCATTGATGTTGTGGGAGTTGGGCCAGGCGTTGGACGATGATGGTTATCGTCAGCCCGCCATGCGGTTAACCGAACAAGTGATGACGGAGTTTTATCGTAGCGATCGTGATTTGTTGCTCGAGCGCATTGCCAGCGATGGCTCGGAATATCCCGGCTTGCTGGGGACTGCGGTGGTGCCTGGCCATGTGATTGAATCGATGTGGTTTCAAATGCATATCGCGCGTGATCGTGGCGATGAGGCAATGATGCGTCAATGTTGTCGGCTGATTCGTCGTCATCTGGAAATTGGCTGGGATGCCGAGCATGGTGGCTTGCTGTTGGCTGTGGATGCCGAAGGCAATCGTGATGTGGGGTGGGATCATCACACGACTAAGTTATGGTGGCCTCACACTGAAACGCTGTATGCCTTGCTGTTGGCACATGAAACCACCGGCGAATCATGGTGCCTCGATTGGTACGACCGTGTGCATCAATATAGTTTTTCGCATTATCCGTTGCCGCAGGGCGAATGGATTCAGAAGCTCGATCAGCTCGGCCAACCTATCACGGATGTGGTGGCGTTGCCGGTTAAGGATCCGTTTCATCTGCCGCGTGCTTTGATTCTGTCGATCCAATCGCTGGCGCGCATGACGGCCGTCAATGGCGAATGAGTCTGGTTTAAGCTCAGGCTAACATCCGTCCCGCAGAATACATTGGCGCGTGGTTTATAGTTAGCCGCCGCCTTTATGGCAGCGCGAATCGTCGGAAAAACACAGGCCATCGCGCCGCCATAAAGGCGGCGGCTAACACGCGAAGTCTAAGCGGGATGCGTATAAAGCTCATGTTGTTGCCATGCGCTTTTCAAGAGTCTGGCGAAATGGATAAACGCTTTGCGCTGCGATTCGACGGTGCATCCGCCCATGTGTGGGGTGATGATCAGGTTGGGGTGGTCTTTCGCATAACACAACAGTGGGTCATCCGCGCGATCGGTAGAGCGTTCGGCATTGATCACATCCAGGCCCGCCGCCGCCAGCGTGCCGTCTTGTAATGCTTGCAGCATGGCCTGTTCGTCGATCAGTCCCCCGCGTGAGGTGTTAACGAGAATCATGCCGCGCTTCATATGCGCAAACGCGTCGGCATCAATCATCTCATGCGTTTGTTCCGACAGGTGAACATGCAGGGATATCATGTCCGCGTGTTGCAGAAGATCATGCAAATCCATTTGCTCAACCCATGGATCAGCGATGGGCGACTTGGGATCCGTCGCTATCACGCGCATGCGAAATGCATGAGCAAAACGACTCACCATACTTCCGAGTCGGCCATACCCTATGATTCCCAGCGTACCGCCGATCATTTCGTGGCCGCGAATCGCTTGGGCGCTCCATTGGCCTGACTGGGTTTGTTGCAAAGCTTCGCGCAGACGCCGTTGGCAGGCGAGCAGTAAAAGCCAGGCAAGTTCCGCAGTGGCCTGAACGGTATCGAGAAACTCGCGCTCTTCCTTGAGCGTGACCGTGTTGATTCCACGAGCTGTCGCGGCAGCAACGGCGATGTGATCACTGCCGGTCGAAGGGGTGCCGATTAAGGCAAGGCGCGATGCGTCGTGCGTCACCATCGTTTCGGTCAGTTGGTGCGATAGCCGAGGCACGACGATATCGAAGTCCGGTAGCATTCGTTCGAATTCGTCTTGGGTGGGTATGCCTGTTTCAACGGACGCGAACGATGCGAGTAAGTCGCGCAACTGTTGGTCTTCTTGTACGCTTTCGGGCCAGCACCACAAGAGTCGTGGTTTGGGTTTGGAAGGTTGGCTGTTGTCAGTCATAAGCGTTGTCATGGTGTGTGGTGGGGGGTGGGGGGGGGAGGGCATCGCGCCAGGCTGAGAAACCATGGCGAGGTGAGGTCATGAGGCGATGAGAATGCAGGTAAAAACTTCTGGCGTTTAAGCGATTCAGTGTAATGCCTGGCGCGGCCGCGCCAAGCGCGAGGGGCGACCGATTTGGTGTTGAGCCCCTGCCTCAATGAGAGTGAGGCAGCCTTGAAATTTCAATAATTTTTCTATCGCCGGCCCTGGAGCAGCATTTCGCCATGCTGTGCATTAAGAGATTGTTTATTCGCCACAAGAGAAGGTGGCCACTCACATTTTCGATGAATTTTCTATGGTTTTTGAGACGATGTTTTTTCGGCCAATCGATAACAACGCGGCGGCGCTTCGCATGGCGATCCGGCAGCGATCCAGAGTTCGCCTCGGCGCGCATCGGATACCACAGCCGCGACGGTCAGGGCTACCTCGGGTTCCTGATGCCGACAGATGCTGCGTGGCGAACCTTCGTGATCGGCCAAAGGTTGAAATAATGTCTGGCATGTCCAATCGTTTCGTTTACCGAGCAAGTCGTACAAACGTTGCTGACGGCTCAATGAATCGGCGCGTGTGTAAATCTCATCGCCGGGGTCCATCACAGGCAACTTGGATAGAGGGTTGCCGCACACGGCATTGGCATGCGTATAAATCTCGTCATCGCAAGGGAAAAAATCCAGGCCATTCGCGGATGATTCGATGCCCAGAGCATGGCCTTGTTCATCAAGGACGACCACATGTACCGACTCGGTCACGCCCAGTCGCGCGGTAAAGTCTTCGACTTGCGACACGGTTTTACAATGCAATGCCAGCACGCCCCATTCAAGGTATGGCAATCCCGATCGTTGTCCGGCATACAGTTGATTGCGATAGACGGCGCAGCCACCGGCCACAAACCCTTGGCCGTAGAGTTGGCCGGGGTAGGTAAGCGTGAGAAATGACGGACTGTCCGTGGGTTCGAATGCGATAACTTGAAATCGCGCGCGTCGGGCGAGCGGCCCATCTTTGTTTTGGCCAGCCAATGCAAATCCATCTCGTGTACGTGAAGCGGGAACGACAAAACTGGTGCAGCCATCGCTGGCTTGGCCGACAATCTGGGTGCCGATAGCGTCCTCGGGAACACCCGCACCCTTAGCCATGCCGATATAAACGTCGGGCAGATGAGGGGCCACTTCATCAATTACCCTGGCGTACTGACGCTGCTTCCACCACGGACGGCTCGTCGGCTCTCGGCGATCAGCGAGATATCGCAGGGATTCGCCCCAGTGATCGCCTAGCGCAGCGGCGGCCTCATGCGTCGGCCCGGCTGCTCGAAAGAATGGGTACTCAGGGATGGTCATCTCACAGTTAGGTCTGTTTTTTGTTTATGATTTGACAACAAATCAAGCGTATGGGCTTGCCAGTCGATACAGTCTTGATATATTATAAAGCATATCGAAGGTAAATCATGGCGTCAATAACCCCCTCATCCTCATCGTCGAATCAACTCAAGTCTGATCTTGCCTATCGGGAGGTCCTGGATTGGATTCGTGCCGGTCAATATAACGCTGGCGACCGACTTCCATCAGAGCGGGAAATGGCTCAGCTGCTTGGGCTCAATCACCTGACGGTTCGGCGTGGCCTGGCGCGACTGGTGGAAGAAGGCATCATTCTAAAAAAACCCAACGTGGGAAATTTTGTCGCTGAAAATGCAGGCGTCATTCAACTGGCGATGGTATTGCCCGAGTATCTCCACGGCAAACTGGCGGGGCATCCATGGACCGGCTTGTTGACGGCTGGTGCCTGCTCAGGTTTTGATGCGATGCAATATTCACTGTCAACGCTTTTTTATAAAACCAATCGCTTATGGGAAGACACTGGCCCGGCACTGATGAATGCTGAAGTGCGCGGCGTGTTATTGGTGCCTG
>JAUHYI010000019.1 GCA_030426385.1 Phycisphaerae bacterium | reverse complement strand
CTACTGCTTCATCCCCTTTGCAGCACGGCACCCCTTGCATGTTTTTCTTACGCTTGCATTTCAAATGCTCAACTCCGGGCGTTCAACATCACGCTGACTTGATGGACACGCCACACGCTTCTCACTCTGCACCACACAGCACACTCCCCCACCACACCTACCTCCGTATCGCTTAACATGACCATCTTGTAACGGACGTCAACCACCATCGGCAGACGTACCGCGATTCATAATCTCAACCAACCCGTGGATTCCTCATTGATGTCTCACCGCGCCCATCGACTTCGCTTTCGCCAAATTCATTTGGATTTTCATACCTCAGAAGCCATCCCCGGCATTGGCAAAGCATTCAACAAGAAGCATTTTCAAGAAACACTTAAACGCGCACACGTCGACTCGGTCACGCTATTTTCCAAGTGCCATCATGGATGGAGCTATCATCCCACGAGCGTCGGCCAAATACATCCGCATCTGGATTTTGATCTGTTACGTGCTCAGTATGACGCGTGCAAGGAAATCGGCATCAACGCACCGATCTACCTGTCGGCAGGTATCGATAACGCGGCATGCACCCAGCATCCTGAATGGCGCGAACGCGATCATGAGGGAAAACTCCACGGTGCTTCGCCGATTGAGGCTGGTTGGTTCATCACATGTTTTCACACAGCCTATATCGATTACCTGTGCGCTCAGATTGAAGAGGTCGTTGACCTGTTCCCGGATTGCGATGGCATTTTTCTGGACATCATTGCCCAGGGTCACTCGTGTAGCGAAGCGGGCCTGGCTGTGATGACACAACACCAATTGGATCCCACTTGCGAATCGGATCGCGAGAAGGCCAACCAACTCGCCCTGCAACGCTATTACCAGCGCACCACGGAGTCCTCAAAGAAGGGCAACCCGGATCGCCCGGTGTTTCACAACAGCGGACACATCACGCGCGGCCAAACTGAAATCCTCGATTATTTCAGCCACCTCGAACTCGAATCGCTTCCTACGGGCGGTTGGGGCTACGACCATTTCCCATTGTCCGCCAAGTATGCCAAACAGATCACCAGTCACGACATGATGGGCATGACCGGCAAATTCCACACCACGTGGGGCGAATTCGGCGGTTACAAACATCCCAATGCCTTGCGTTATGAATGCGCGGCGATGCTTGCCTATGGAGCGAAGTGTTCAGTCGGCGACCAGTTGCCGCCCAACGGAAAAATCGACGAAAGCACCTACAACATCATTGGCCAAGCCTATGCCGAAGTTGAAGCGAAGGAACCATGGTGCAACGATGTGACCAGTATCGCGGACATGGCGATCCTGTCCGCGGAGGCTTGTGCCGCCAAGGCGCAGCGCGATGGACACGCCAGCGCTGGACCAGACACCGGCGCAGCCCGCGTGTTACTCGAAGGCCACTATCTGTTTGACGTAATTGATGCGAGCATGGATCTGCATCGTTATCGCTTGTTGATCTTGCCCGACGACATCACGATCAACGCCTCACTCAAAACGCAACTGGAAAACTATGTCCAACAAGGTGGTCGCTTGTTACTGACGGGCAACAGCGGTTTGAATTCAGACGGCGAAGGGTTTGCTATGGATATCGGTGCAAAGCATCACGGCCCAAGTGCATACGAACATGATTTTGTATTGCCGATCGATGCGCTGCGTACGCCCTACGTCAACGATCCGATGGTGATGTATATGCGATCACAGCGAATCACTGCCACGACGGGGCAATCGTTGGGTGATGTCTACGACCCCTATTTCAATCGCACCCATGAACATTTTTGCAGCCATCAACATGCTCCGTCACAGCCCGAACCATCGGACTATGCCCTGGGCGTCCAACATGATCAAACGGTGTACTTAGCCCATCGCGTGTTCAGTGTGTATGGCGCGTATGGCACGGTGCCGCTGTTGGAAATGTTGCACAAGGTGGTGGACCTGGCGCTGGGCCAACGACGTACCGTAGAAATCACCAACTTCCCCTCTGCCGGACGTGTGACTTTGATGCATCAGCCGGACAAGGGTCGCAGTGTGTTGCATCTTTTGTACGCCAACACGATCAATCGTGGCGGCCTGGGTAGAAATGCCGTCGAGGTGGTGCAGGATCTGCCAGCAGTGCATGGCGTCACCGTATCGATCAAGCCACCACACCCGGTAGAGAAGATCACCCTCGAACCCCAGGGCGAATCGCTGCCGTTCACGCGTGATGGTGACCGCTTGCATTTTGATATGCCGCCATTGAGCTGTCACCAGATGGTCGTTTTGCAGTAGGCATGAGCGCCAAGGCAAATCATATGCAGCTCAACAACTTTCGATGCGCGTTCTACGCATCGCATTTAGCGCCACTGGCCTGATTAATCGCCACGATTTTGGTGCTCTGGGCTGGCCGGTTAAGCGGCCAGTCCGGGTGACAGTGGAGAATATTGAAGCCCGTGGCTCAAACGACTTACCACAGGCATGGTTTTTGTGCGATGGGTATCGCTCAAAATCACCCCATAAAAAAACCGCGCCGGAATCCGACGCGGTTTTTTATTGGATTGTGTATCCGACTTCGTCCAACCATGACACGCATAAAACACGTGAGGGTCAATACGAAGTGGGCAATGCTTAAATTTACTTGAGCTCGACTTCGCCGCCAGCTTCTTTGATCTTCTCGGCCATGGTGTCGGCTTCTTCTTTGCTGACGCCTTCTTTGATCGGCTTGGGAGCACCGTCGACCAATTCCTTGGCTTCTTTGAGGCCCAGACCGGTCAATTCGCGAACGGCTTTGATGACCTGAATCTTCTTGTCGCCAGCACTTGTCAGAACAACGGTAAATTCCGTCTGTTCTTCGGCTGCTGCGCCAGCGTCACCGCCGCCACCTGCTGCCATCATCACGCCGCCTGCTGCGGGCTCGATGTTGTATTCTTCTTTGAGGTAATTGCCCAGGTCGACGGCTTCCTTGAGGGTCAGGCCGACCAGCTTGTCGCCAAGCTCTTTCACTGCTGCTTCTACTTCTGACATATCTTCGATCCTTTTGAAACGAAACTGATCCGAGAGGTCGCCGCCCTGTGCTGCGATTTAACCCCGAGGGGCCAGTCGGATTCTTGGGTATTGGTTTTTATCCAGCTTTCTTGATTTCTTCGCCGTTTTCGAGTTTTTCTTCGACGGCCTTGACGATCGATGCGATCTTTCGGCCTGGGCCGAGGATGGCACCGACGAGATTCTGAGCTGGGCTGAGGATGAGCTGAACCACCTGAGCCTGCGCTTCTTCGCGGGTTGGGTATTTGCTCAACGCTTCAATCTGGTCAGGCTGGAAGACGATGCCTTCGAGCAACGCGCCTTTGAATTCCAGTTTTTCCAGTGTCTTGGCTTGTTCGATCAACTCGCGGGCCACGTTCACCACAGAGACGTCTTCGCCTGTGGGATACACAAACGCACACGCACCGGTGAGCAGCTCGCCAATCGGCTCAAGCGTGGTTCCCGAGATCGCACGCTTGGCCAAGCTGTTCTTGACCACCGTGATCTTGATGCCCTTTTCGTTCAGAGCGCCACGCAGTTCGTTGTTTTGATTGGCTTCAATGCCACGGATGTCGATCACCACCGCACCGCTGACATCGCCGATCGCTTCGGCATATTGTTTGGTTACCAGATTTTTTACCGGTTTACTCATGATCTTTCGCCTTTATTTTCCAGGCTTATCTGCCTGTGATTGGCTGTCTTTTGTTCGGTCTGTCTAATTCTTAAATTATCGCCCGTGCCCACCACACGCGCTAACGGCTTGGCCGCTTACTTGTATTACTTACACGGCCACGCGAACGCCGGGGGTCATCGTTCCCGACAAGGTTACACGCTTGACGTATAGGCCTTTGGCTGCGGCTGGCTTGAGACGTTCAATCGTATCCATGAACGCCTGGGCGTTGTCGTTCAACTGAGCATCATCAAAACTGAACTTGCCGATGACCGCATGAACGTTGCCACCTTTGTCAGCACGAAATTCGACTTTACCCGCAGCATATTCTTTCACTGCTTTGGCCACATCAGGCGTCACCGTGCCACTCTTAGGCGATGGCATCAAACCCTTGGGACCCAACTGTCGGCCCAATTTGGAAACCAGTCGCATCATGTCTGGACTGGCCACGGCCACATCGAAATCAAGCCAGCCATCTTCGACTTTCTTGACCAGATCTTCGGCACCCACTTCAATCGCACCAGCGGCCTTGGCCTCTTCAACTTTATCCGCAGCACAGAATGCAATCACACGTTTGCTTTTGCCGATACCGTGTGGCAGCGACACGCTTGAACGCACCATCTGGTCCGCGTGAGCGGTGTCCACACCCAAGTGCATACAGATTTCGATCGATTGATCGAACTTGGTTTTTTTGAATGATTTGACCTTCGCGATCGCTTCGCTCAAAGTGATTGCCTGATCCGGGTCATGGTCTTTAATGTCTGCGCGGTAGCGCTTACCGGGTCTCTTTGCCATCGAACTATCCTTTCGATCCACCATCCACATTTCTGTCAAATTTCAACAACACGCAATCATGCTGGTGAAACGTAACGCAGGGGAGGCGGTCTGCCACGATTCAGGCTCGTGGTTGGCCTTGGCCACGTCGTTGCGACCGTTATTCCAAATGTTCTATCCAAATTATCTAAACGGTTTGACACGGCTTGGCGACACGCGATCGTGAATCATGCCATGCCTATCATGCGTCACACCGTTTGTTTATTGATGCGTGCTTATTGGCCTTGGCCTTGATCCACACCATCGACGATGACACCCATGCTGCGAGCAGTACCGGCAATGGTTTTCATCATCGCTTCCATGTTGTGGCCTGTCATCTCTTTGATTTTTTCTTCGGCAATCGCACGGACCTGATCCGCACTGATGGTGGCCACTTTATTCTTGTTGGGCACGCCCGAGCCCTTCTCGATACCTGCCGCATCCTTGATCAGAACTGCCGCTGGTGGGCTTTTGATTTCAAATTCAAACGAACGATCCTGGTAGACCGTAATGACGCAGCCAACGACCTTGCCATTGAGGGCTCGGGTGCGTTCATTGAACTGCTGAATGAATTGGCCTGGGTTCACGCCGTTCTGACCCAGAGCAGGCCCGATAGGCGGCGCGGGAGTGGCTTGACCACCGGGGGCCTGAATTTTGAATACCGATGTAATTTGTTTCTTGGCCATGGCGTAAAACTTTCAGCGTGCAACGTGCTTGTTCGGGAGTAAAATTTCGCGTAGCTCGATCTTCGTAGCTTAATTTCGCGATGTCGTTTTCCTCAACCCATTTGCCGAATCCGAATCGTTCGCCTCCGGAATGAGCCGGGTGGACAGGGTCGAGCCGCGTAGTATAACAATTCTTCCCACAATATGCCAAATCGGGAATTGTGGAAATTGACAACGCCTGTCAGGCTGATATCTTACACGGCTCGGCCAGATAGCTCAGTTGGTAGAGCACAGCACTGAAAATGCTGGTGTCCCCGGTTCGAGCCCGGGTCTGGCCATTATTTCCGAGGTTTCAGGCTTTTGTTTCAGGCTTTTTTGGATCTTCCAGACATCCAATTTGTATCTGCCTCAATTACCCCATCAACGCAGCGTTGATGTTTCCTCAGCCCACCAGCTGAGTGGTCGCTGACAGGCTTGGGGCGGCTTGATTTGGCCGGCTATAACCCGTTTCACATTTTTTGACCACGCCTGCGTGCCATTTCTCGTCACCGCGGGGGGCATTGCATTGTCACTGTTCCCGCGATTCACAGGCCGGTAGATCAAAACCGAGCATATCTTCCCGCTCTTCCCCCTACCGCCACCTACCTACATCTTGTACCAATGCCCGTTAAAACTCTCGCGCGTTCTAACATTTTCCTCTCACGCAAACTCCCGGTATTCACTGGGAGCTAATATCAATCTCTGCGCAAGTATTTATCGTCAATCGTATTACCTCTGCCCTACCATTGCTGGCATCCATTTATTTTGCCACCCATTGCGGCAACACGGCCTCACCTGCTTCGATCACACGCTTAGGCACACCCTTGCGCCGTAATCGCAAAAACACGCCACAGGCTTTGCCATTGTTGGTACCCAATGCAAATTCCACGCGATGCTCGCCACGCTTGACTCGAGCGGGCACCTGATGAACATCGGGGGCCGCGGGATTTTTCCCTGATGGATCGCACATTACCTCTCGCCCATCCAGCCATATTTTGATTGGGCCGTCATACCCCAGCATCAATTCCAAATTCATTGCCTCAACACATGTGAATTTAGCACGCATGTAAATCACGTGGTTCGGCTGATTGTGTTCGACCAAAGCATGCACATCCATGAACCCGCCGTCGTTACAGGTCACTGAACGTCTAAGCAACGCGGCCAGTCCCCGTGGCAATTTCAACGCGCGGATATCACCATCGTACACCGTTGAACCACTGCATTTCATGGACGGCGCTAACGATGTGACCGCTTGCGCGGGCACAATGGCAACCGGACCAAATACAGGCAACGGCCAACCATCGCCATCGGTGATCGTACACGCAGGATCAAACCCCGCACCATACGAGAGGTGCAAATTGAACACCTCAAACCCGGATGATCCAAAATGCAATAACACTTTGTTGCCACTCACCACTGTTTTGTACGGCGTCAAACGGTTGCCATCGGTATCACTCACCGAAAACCCTGCCGCTCGACCATGTGTTCGCAATCCGCCAACGACATGATCAAACGTCACTTCTACACGCTGATAATTCAACGCCAAAATATGTTTGGATTCGATCTTCGCTACCTTGATCGGCATGCGTCCCTGCTCACGATCACCACGCAATCGCAACATCACGCGTGCCAAACGTTCGCCCAAGACCTGTTGGGATTCACCACTGATGTGAATGGCATCATCCAGTTCCAAATCGATGGCAGGCACATATTGCACTTGCTTGAGCAGGTTTGGCAATAGACGCTGTTGATCCTGAATCGAATTCCACAACCCCCCATCGCCCCGAATCGTATGACGGGCAAGCTGTACCAACACAAACGGCAATGTTTTATCCCCGGCAATACGACGAAAGGCTGAGATCAGTTTTTTCATCCGTTCTGTGTAAAGTGGGGCTGGTTCGTCGAGCGTGTCCGATTCACCTTGATACCAAATCACACCCGCCACCCGGCCACCATTTTTTTGCAACCTTCGCATCGTTGCCCCAAACAATGTTCGGCCATCGGCTTTGGCACCGACCGGATTCCATTGCAACATGCTCGTCCCACCATGCGCGCACGCGATCAATCCTTGCGGAACACCTGTGACGGAAAAATATTTTTTTCCAAAAGCCACCCCAGGCCCGACACCTTTACGATATTTTTTCGGGCCACCCGGTGCAGCAGGTAAGCCTCTGCCTATCGTCGCGTGAACTTCGTCAACGGCGTTCCACATGTTGTGCAATGGGTCTTCTGCCACACGCCAATGATCGTCCATGTAAAACCCACGCACCGATTTACTCGGCTTCGCACGATCTGGAAATAATCCGCAGCCAAACATATTCGATTGCCCCGTCAACAACCACACATCGCCCACCAGCACATCGCGTACCTCAACCGACTCCGCCCCGATCGCCAGTTCAATCACATACGGACCGCCCACACGCAACCCCACCAACTGCGCTTTGAATTGGCCACGTGCCACGCGCCCCACTATTTTTACGCCACGCACAGGCTTGCCTTTTTGTGTCACACGCACACGCATAAGCTGACTAAGATTCGCCGTCTTCCCTCCCTGATCCGTCCGGCCCGTGATCAACTGGTCGCTCACATCACGACGCGTTCGTTGCAAAACCATTCCCGAAAACAAACCGGTTTCAATGTTCAACATGACAAAACATTTCCATGAAAAAATGCCACGCATTGTGACACAAAAAACAAAACAAACGAGATACCTTTACAGCGATATCGCCGAATCAATATTCGAACCACAAATTTAATTGTATAAAAAACCCCCACGAGATGCCCCCCACACACACACTTTTAAAATCATCCCGACCTGTATCTAAACTCAACCGTGACGCGTTGCACGCCGACATCTGCCCCCAAGAGCAGTGGCTCCAATCAGAACAATCATAAAAGTCGCAGGCTCAGGTAATGCAAACCCAAATCCCAACGCGGCCAATTGGTCATTATAAAACGACAGGTCACTGAAAAACGTCGCGGAGGTATATGTCCCCAAAGGATCGTCATTGAGGGCCGATGATTCATAGCTGATAAGCGCGGCTAAAAGACTGCTGTCGCCGCCGGGATGGTTGTCGAATCCAATGAGCTCGTCGGGATCCGCTGATTCATCAATCCCACCCACCGCGTGAATTAATCCCGCCAGTTGCCACTGGCCATCGCGAAAGACGAAAGCCACACCATCCGAATCATTGTTCGTGCCTTGTGCTTCCCATTCAGTGCCACCCGATGCCGTAAACGATGAGGCAAACATCCGCGTCATTCGTGTCGGCCCACTGAATTCCACATCCACCGAAGTGACGGCCACCTCATTCGTGCCCCAGCGTTTGCCGCTTCCGGTTACCTTGAACCCTGCGGCCTCGGCATCACCTGGCACAGCTGTTTCCGTCCAGACATCGTTGCCGCTGCCACCCCCATCACCGGCCACGTAGGTGATATCCCAATACGTCAAATCATTTTCACGCCGACGGCCATCACCTACGATCAGCAGCGCCTCATCTTGCGTAACCGGCGACGTAATAATCGGCACCACTGGATGTGCCTCAACCACGCCCGTCCCCGCTTCAATATCGCTGTCGATCGGACTGCCGTCAGAATATTTCAGTTGTGTCCACGAAAAACCACCGGGCAAACCACTGTGATTGGTCGTCAGATAATAGCCGTTACCCACATGAATGCGATTGCCATAAATATTCGACCAGTACGGAAAACCCACGGGTGCCGAGGTGTTACCTGTCGGACTTCCATACGTCGGCGATGTCGGATCGATAATCACCAAACCCAGACTCGGTTGGCTTGAAATCAACAATCCCAACAACACGATCGCCACGTTCCAATACGTACGGCATTTTTTCATCGGTAATCTCACTCCAAACCCTCCCCTTCGCCACAGCAACACGACATAGGTCAATACCCACTAAGTATACCGCACAGCCCTGAAAAACCGAATAAAAATATGTTTCCCTGTATGGCCACCCGCTGCATTACTTCGCGTCAGCACCCTTATCCACTTCCAATACAGCAATGGCCTCTTCAATCGTGAATGCCTGCTCATACAACGCTCGGCCCACGATCGCTCCTTGAATCGGCAAATCACGCAGTGCTTCGAGATGCGCCAATGTCCCCACGCCACCGGATGCCACGATCGGAGTATGCGTTGCTTGAGCCATCTCACGTGTCTGCTCCACGTTCGGCCCGGTCATCATGCCATCCACCGCGATATCCGTATACACAATCGCAGCCAATGGCCAATCACTCACGCGCTGCGCAATTTCCAACGCTGTCGCTTCCATTTGTTTTTCCCAACCCGACACAGCCACTTTACCTTTGCGCGCATCCAAACCCAACACCAGGCGCCCGCGATACGTGGGGTTCCCCATCAAACCCTCAAACCACGACCAGTTTTCCAACGCTGCCGTCCCCAGGATCACACGAAACACACCCACCCCCAGCAACTTGTCGATCACGCCTTCATCGCGCACGCCCCCTCCCACTTCGATTTTCATACCAAACGGTTGCACCGCTTCGCACATCCGGCCAATCACTTCCAGATGTCGCAACTCACCGGTGCGTGCTCCCTCCAGATCGACCACATGCAACCACGACGCGCCAGCTTTCGCAAAATGCAACGCCTGCGATACAGGGTCCGCATCGTATGTCGTCTGTCGATCGTAATCCCCCTGGGTTAGCCGAACAACCTGTCCATCACGTAAATCTATCGCTGGGAAAACATGCATAAATTTCAACCTAACTCACTTAATTCAACGCGACGTTTTTCTTTCGCGCTTTTGATTGCTGCAAAAACCATCGCCACTGAATGCAGGTTATCCGCGGCCGAAGTTTCCGGCTCACGGTCCTGTTCAATCGCATCAAAAAACTCATCCATTAAACCATCATCCACAGCCGGATGACCCGCTCCTATCAATACCTCTTCGCGCGTGGGTGTTTCCGTTCGATGCCGATGACCGTACCAGATATGGCCATCCGACCATTCCAACGAACCCTCAGGCCCTTCAATGCGCCAGTCGCCGTTGTAGTCTCGATAATCCCCCACCGAACACGCCAAGGCCACGTGTGTGGCATACAGATTATCGGGGAATTCAAACACAATCGAATGCGAGCCTTGCCCCACATGCCAACCCCACGACGGGTTCCAGGTCATCGCTTGGACCGCAATCGGATTACGCTGCAAAATCATCCGCATCAAATCAAAATGATGCACCATCATGTCGTTGATCAACATGTATGGCTGCGTCACATAATGCGAACCTGGCGCATCGGCCCACGGCATATAAAATCTCACATCACACTGACCGGGCTGTCCCACTTTTCCTGACGCCACCGTTTTGGCAATCTGTCGCGCGCCGGGACTAAATCGATAATTCTGCGCCACCATATGTTTGACGCCTGCTTTTTTGCCAGCTTCGATGACCTGCAAACACACGCCGTAATCATCCGACAGCGGCTTCTCACCCAGCACATGCAATCCATACCCAAACGCCGCTTCTGCGACAGCCTGATGCACCGAAGGCGGCGTCACATCCAGCACAAAATCGGCTCCCTCTTTTCCTCCCACACCAACCGCTGTCACCGCATCTGCCAACGAATCATGAATCATCGACGGCGACACGCCGAACTGCTCAATCGCACGTTTGCGACTTGCCTCATGTGGTTCAACCGCAGCCACGATTTCGCAACGCGCATGTTTTTTGACCATATCAAGCCAATACAAGCCTCGCATACCCAAGCCAGTAATAATTCCTCGATACATAGATACGCTCCAGACTTTGTTCTTTAGCAAGCCCCCGCTTGCCACGATTTCACATCCATCGAAAGTAGATCATCCACGCACATGTCACACCAATCCCACCGCCTAACTTTTTTTCACCGCGCAGCCAACAATCATCTATTCCCTGTCCAACGCTGCACCGTTACATCTTCGGGATGCTCCGCCGCACCAACATGCTTTCTCGCCATTTTTACGTAATTGCCAGACAACCACTTCAGATATTCCCGTTCCTTCTCTCGCGTTTCACGCACCACTCGCCCCGGCACACCCATCACCACATGATCATCAGGCACTTCCAGACCCGGTGGCACCACCGTCCCCGCCGCGATCAAACATCGCTTGCCAATTTTCGTTTGCCCCAACACGGTCGCACCCATCCCGATCAAACTACCATCCCCAACCGCTACCCCGTGCACAATCGCGCCATGCCCGATCGTCACATCCGCACCAATCACCAATGGCTTGCCATGATCGCAATGCACCACCGCATTATCCTGCACATTCGTGCGTGCCCCGATCGTCACTTTCGCCACATCACCACGCATGCTCACCCCATACCACACACTCACATCATCCCCCAACTCAATCTCACCAATCAGCCGCGCCGTGTCAGCCACATAAACTTTACCAATCTGTTTAAACGTCATGATGCCTTAACCTCTTCTGCCACGCCGGACTGATCACCGCCTGTATTTTCATGCAACACCTGATGCATCTCCGGTTCATCATGGCCACGCTGCCAAATGTCATGCACACGAAACTCATCTGACGATTCAGGGAAATCGGTGCGGTAATGCGTCCCGCGACTTTCCGCTCGCCACAATGCGGATCGCGTAATCATCGCACCTACCGTCAACAGGTTTTGCACTTCCCACCCTAATCGCTCATCGAAAATTTTATCCATCGTGTAACGCGCCCAGAAATCAAACATTTCCGACACTTCGTGCAGATGCATCCCATCACGTTCGATCCCCACATGCCGCCACATTACGCTGCGCAAACTTGATCGCACGTCAGCCAGATCCAGTTCGCTCTTCGCGGACAGTGGAATATCACTGATCACTTTGATCGGTCCGACGGGCCCATCGCTCTTGGTTTCCTGACAAACACGACCGGCAATCTCGCCAAGTACCAGACCTTCCAACAGACTGTTACTCGCCAAACGATTCGCACCATGTAACCCACTGCACGCCGCTTCACCACATGCATACAACCCGCGAATATTCGTTCGCCCATGTACATCGGTACGCAAGCCGCCGATCATGTAATGAGCCGACGGGTGTGTTGGAATCGTATCGGTCATCGGATCGATATCGAATTTTGCCAGCATTTTGGTAATGCCGGGGAAACGCGCATTAAATCGCTCCGCACCAATGTGACGACAATCAAGATACACACAACTATGCGCCGTCTTGGCCATTTGCGACAGATTCGCCCGCGCCACAATATCGCGCGGTGCCAATTCCCCCCGCTCGTCATAATCAAACATAAACCGATGGCCATTGCGATCGACCAGATACGCTCCTTCGCCACGCACCGCTTCGGTAATCAGTGATCGACTCGCACCGGCGATGTACAATGTCGTCGGATGGAATTGCATGAATGCCATGTCCGCCAGCGCTGCACCTGCGCGAAACGCCATCGCATGACCATCACCCGTAGCCACCGATGGGTTCGTCGTTTCCCGATAGACTTTCCCACACCCCCCCGACGCCAGGATCACCGCGCCCGCCCAGATCATTTGCAAACCATATTTCGCATGATGCGTAATCACACCCACGCACCGGCCACCCTGCGCGGCATTGCTATCTGTCGACGCGCCACCACTCGCCGTCGCGGTATCCAACGTGATCAGATCCATTGCAAAGCACTGATCAAATTGCCGAATACGATCGTGTCCGTTCACCTGTTCATGTAACGCACGGATCAACTCTGCTCCCGTCGCATCGCCATCGCTGTGCACGATCCGATGTTTGCCGTGTCCGCCTTCGCGCCCGTACGCCAGTTCCCCATCAGCTTTTTTATCCAGCCGCATCCCCCATGTTTGTAATTCACGCACACGCGTCGCCCCACCTTCGATCACAGTCCGCACAATCGGCTCATCACACAATCCCGCGCCTGCGACCAGCGTATCGGCCACATGCTCATCAACACTGTCCTGGGCATCCAGCACCGCCGCGATTCCACCTTGTGCCCACGCGGTGCTCGATTCGGTCGCGCTGCCCTTCGAAATCATGATGACATCGCTATGCTCTGCCGCAGCCAACGCCGCTCGCGCACCGGCCACACCACCACCCACCACCAGCACTTCCGTAAAAATCTGCGGCAACAGTGCAGATCGAAACGGGATTAAATATCGACGTTGGTAAAACAATATCGCTCTCAGCAGTTAATCAAAACCCAATTAAACAAATCAACCTATCCCCCCCACTCTCCCTCCCCACTTCCCCAACCCAACCCAACCGAATCTACATCACCCCACAGCCGTTTCCTTATTTCTCCAACACCTGTTTACCATGAAAACTCACCGTTGGCGCAGGCACCTGCGTTTCTCGCAAAAATCGCCGAACGATGCCCGGCGGATCATACACCACGCTTCCACGCACCACACAGGTACGCCCCCACAATGCCTCGCCTGTTTCTCCCTTGCCCAAAGGCAACGCCGCCGTCAGCACAAACTTTTGCGTGCCACTGCCCGGCAACGTCCGATGCACGGATTCTTCCAAGCTCACCGATGCTCCTCCGTCCAGCTTCACCGTATAACGCGCCATCATTAATGGCAACGCCTCCTCATTCGGATTCTCCGCATCGATCGTGATCGCCAGCGCCACCCCATCGGCCGTCTGCCGTTCAACCACCACCGACACCACCGTCAGCTTCGGATCCTTTGCCACCACCGGCACCACTTCGCGTGGCTTGCACCCCCCCACATTTAGCCCCGCCACGATCATGCCCACCAGCATCACCACGCGAACCGCCAATCCCATCGCCCCCAATTGCCTGGCACGGGTTAGTTGTTTCGTTTCAAAATTTTTCATGAGGTTGTCTCCACCGCCGGGACTTCAGGATTCAGCGATTCTTCCAAAACCCCACGCACCCGTGGCAGCAACAACACCGCCTCCACAATCATCCACATTTCCAACACCAGCGTCGCCACCGCAATCCCGATCAGCGCCCAGTTCGGCGATTCGCTACGCACCCATGCCTGCCCACTGCCGTCACCCACAAACAATTGCGTCACCAACGCCCACGCGGGCATCACCAACATAAACAACAACGGAAACACCAGAAACCACACCGGCTTCTTCCGCCGCCACAACCAGAACGCGATCACCAGAAACGCCAACCCGCCCAACAACTGATTCGTCGCTCCAAACATCGGCCACAGAATCATCCCGCCCTTGCCCGCATTGGCCCATGACCACGCCGCACCCTGAATCGGCATCGATGCCATCAACACTGCGATCACCACCGCAAACAATGTCGCCCCATGTTTATTGCGCAAAAATTTCAATCCCGGCACTCGGCCCAAATTAGCCGTCGAGGCAATTTCCTGCACCACATATCGCTGCAACCGACACGCCGTATCCAACGTCGTCCCCGCAAACGATGCGACCAACACCCCCATCAATGCAATCGCCACACCCATGGGCACATGCAATGCCGTCAAAAAATTCGCAGCCCCATCCACAAACGCACCCACTTTAGCCCCCAACCCATTAGCCGTCGCCCACGATGAATATCGCTGTTCCCACGCCGCTTGCCCGAACACCATCACACCGTCTGCACCTTTCGAACCCAACCCCAAACCTGCCACGCATGCCAGAATCACCAACGTCGCTAGAAATCCCTCGACCAGCATCGACCCGAATCCTACAAATTTCGCATCACATTCATTCGACAATTGTTTGCTGCTCGTCCCACTGCTCACCAGACAGTGAAACCCACTGATCGCACCGCATGCAATGGTGATAAACAAAAATGGAAATATCAACGGAGCCTGCGCCGGATTAAAATCAATCATCGGTGCCACAATTTTCAATTCGCGCATCGGCCCGCCCTCAACCGCCGGTGCCCCACCCACAAACGCGGCCACCACCAACCCTACCACGATCAATCCCAATGCGCTGATCAACTGCAACGAATTGATGTAATCCCTCGGCTGCAACAATGACCATACCGGCAACACCGATGCCACGTAGCTGTACCCCAACAGCACGATCACCCACCACATCATTGACTGCGACGCCAGCCATGTGTTGATAACATGCAGCACACCCGCGTCGCCAAAAATCACCGTTGCGTACATCACCCCCAACGCCACGATCGATGGCAATAACAAATGCACACCTTTGCGATGCAGCCATACGCCGATCGCCGCCGCAATCGGAATCTGCACCAGGCATGGGACGATCGACGCGGGGTATTGTTTGAACACCGCGGCTATCACTAAACCGAAAATGGCCAGCACGATCGTCAAGGCCATGAACAGCACTAGCAAAAACAACAATCGCACCCGCCGGTTCAACACGCGTCCCGCCACATCACCCACCGTTTGCCCGTTGTTGCGCAGGCTCACCACCAACGATCCCAAATCATGCACTGCCCCGATAAAAATCGATCCGAACACCACCCACAACAACGCGGGCAACCAGCCCCACATCACCGCAATCGCTGGCCCCACAATCGGACCCGTGCCCGCAATCGATGTGAAATGATGGCCAAATACGATCCCACGTGATGTGGGCACATAGTCATGATCATCGCGCAGTCGGTGCGACGGACACACCGCATCGGCGGTCAGGTTGAAAATTTTTCCGCCCAGCCAGCGTCCGTACGTGTGATACGCAATCACAAACGCAAGGCCCGCCAACACAGCGATCAACAACGTACTCATGCAACCAATCCGTTAAACAGCACCCCAACCGAGCCAACCCAATTACGAATCTTTCATTATACCGCAACCGTATTCTGAAGCCGCGATCGCCCACGGGCAGGTGAACTTAAGCCCATCTGCCAAAGCACCAAAACATCAAGATTAATCACACCAGTTTCTCTCGCTCCACGTTGTTCTGCCAAGAAAAAAGCCCACGATCCTTGGATGTGGGCTTGATTCAATTCGTAGAAATCGTTGATTACGGCTTATTCATGTAATCCGTGGGTGCTGTCCTGGCCGCCGCCAACCACTTCGTAGACATCGCCTGCGTTGAACAGCTTGTCCAGATCACCCGCGCCGCGTGTCTCGATCGCCAAAGCGACTTGTTTCTCGAGCAATTCCTCGTAGCAATCATCTTCGATGGAATAAAACACGCCCATCGGCTCAGGGAATTCCGGATACTTCATGCGTGAGAGCAAAAACGCCTGGCTCGCATCGTGCACATCGTGGAACAGCAAATCGTCTTCGGCTACGCCTTTGTCGCCCAGATCCACCACTTCCAATTTCCCATCGCCGGTCATGCGAATGCCTTTGTCATTGTCATTGCCAAAAATCAACGGCTTGCCATGTTCGAGCCATACCGTGTTTTCCGATTTGGTCGTTTTGTCGGTCGCATACTCGTAGGCTTTGTGGTTGAAAATATTGCAGTCCTGATAGATCTCAACGAACGACGCGCCCTTGTGCTTGGCTGCGGCCTCTAACACGTCTGGCAGATTGCGATCCACATCCACACAACGGGCAACAAACGATGCCTCAGCCGCCAGCGCAAAACTCAACGGACTGATTGGCATATCGATCGAACCCATCGGACTCGACTTGGTTTTCTTGCCCTCTTCACTGGTCGGGGAATACTGGCCTTTGGTCAACCCGTAAATCCGATTGTTGAACAACATGATGTTGAGGTTCACGTTGCGACGCAGGGCATGCATCAGATGGTTACCGCCGATGGATAGTCCATCGCCGTCGCCCGTGACCATCCACACATCCAGTTTGGGGTTGGCAATTTTCACACCGGTCGCCACCGCTGGAGCGCGACCATGAATCGTGTGAAAACCATAGGTGTTCATGTAGTATGGGAATCGGCTCGAGCAACCGATACCTGACACAAACACCGTGTTTTCACGGCGTTGTTTCAACTTGGCAGCCACCTTACGCACCTGATTCAAAATGGCATAGTCACCGCAACCGGGGCACCAGCGGACATCCTGATCCGATGCAAAATCTTTGGCAGTCACTGTCGGCAATGGGGTATCGGGCATAATTATTCCTCAGTTTCAAATCGCTGTTTATCATCCACAATCTTGCGGATGCCCCCCACACACTTCACTCAAATCTTCCAACTTTTATCGAACACCGTTAACTTTTGATACTAGCGTCATACCGTTACGTTACACCGTCACATGGTGATCGCGGGGCACGCGAAATTCTGCATCGCCCCATTCACCGCTGAGCATCAGATCAATCGCATCGCCCAGTTCCTCGATCAGGAACGGCTTGCCTTGCACCTTATTCAACCCACGGGCATCAACCAGATACTTACCGCGAATCAACAGACGCAATTGTCCCATGTTCAATTCGGGGATCAGAATTTTCTTGAAACGCTTGCAAACGTCACCCAGATTGGTTGGCATTGGATTCACATGTCGCAGATGGATCGACGACACGCTCTTGCCTTGCTCACGAGCACGATTGACTGCGGTGGTGATTGAGCCATAGGTTCCGCCCCAACCGATCACCAGCAAATCGCCCGTCGCATCACCATGGGGTTCCAACGGGGGCAAGCTACGTGCGACAGCATCCATTTTTTCGTGCCGTAGATCGGTCATGCGCTGGTGGTTGTCCGGGTCGTAACTCACGTTACCTGAGCCGTCTTCTTTTTCCAGACCACCAATGCGATGTTCCAGGCCGGGTGTACCGGGAATTGCCCAAGGTCGGGCCAATCGATCATCACGACCATACACCTGATAGCGTTCCGGATCGCTTGGATGGCTGATCGGAATCGGATCCAAGTCTGCCGCTTTGGGAATTGACCATGGCTCAGAACCGTTGGCGATGTAACCATCGCTCAGAATGATCACCGGCACCATGTAACGAGTTGCAATACGCACTGCTTCGATCGCTGTATCAAAACAATCACCAGGTGAGTTCGGAGCAAGGAGCACCAACGGGCAATCACCGTTTCGGCCGTACATCGCCTGCAACAGATCGGACTGTTCGGTTTTGGTGGGCAGTCCGGTCGAAGGCCCACCGCGCTGCACATTCACCACGACCAGAGGCAGTTCCGTGATCACCGCCAAACCCAAGGCTTCGGATTTCAACGCCAACCCAGGCCCCGATGTGCCGGTCATGCCCAGTTGCCCAGCAAAACTGACGCCGATCGCTGCACACACTGCCGCAATTTCGTCTTCCGCTTGAAATGTCTTGACGCCGAAGTTTTTCATCGCGGCCAGATTGTGCAGCACATCACTGGCAGGGGTGATCGGATAACTGCAATAGATCGCGGTCTTTTGCGCTAACTGACTGGCAGCGACCAAGCCCATGGCCATCGCTTCGTTGCCGGTGATCTTGCGATACTTGCCCGGTGCGATACTGGCCTTGTCCACATGAAAACGAGCGGGGAACAGCTCGGCCGTCTCGCCGAAGAAGTATCCCGCTTTCAATGCGTTGATGTTCGCCTCAGCCACCTCAGGCTTTTTCTTCTTGACCCCGAAATAATTGTTCAGATGCTTCACCGTCGTATCGATCGGACGATCGTACAACCAGTAAATCAATCCCAACGCGTACATGTTCTTGCAACGATTAATATCCTTGGCCCCCATCCCGGATTCGGCCAATGATTCTTTGTTCAAGCGCGTCATCGGCACCTTGAACAATTTATATTTTTCGTCCAGCGCTTCGTCTTCCAAGGGGTTGTAGCTATCCTCGTAACCCGCTTTGCGAAGATTGACTTTCGTGAACTCGTCTTCGTTGACAATCACGATCCCGCCGGATTCCACATCCGCGATATGCGCTTTGAGCGCGGCGGGGTTCATCGCAATCAAAGCATTGACAGCGTCGCCCGGCGTGTGGATTTCAGTCGATGCGAAATTAATCTGGAATCCTGAAACACCAGCCACCGTGCCCGCAGGAGCGCGAATCTCAGCAGGAAAATCCGGCAGCGTAGCAATGTCGTTACCAAAAATCGCCGACGTGTCGGTGAATTGCGAACCAGCCAACTGCATGCCGTCACCCGAGTCACCGGCAAAGCGGATCACCGCGGCAGGCAATGCGCGATTAGGTTTGGCTTGATTGGATTCACTGGCTTTCGATTGGGTGCGGGTCATCAACGGCTCCGTCGCAAAACGTGTGTCAAAAAAAATTGAGATAGTTCAGATAGTACAAACGAATCGGGGTTAGCGGGGCTGAGGCTGGGTGTGGGGGAGGGATGTAGTCGGGGGTAATATATTATCGGGTGATTGGGGTAAATACTATGGCATAAAAAATTTATCGTTCAAACAAGGGGACCTGCTCCACCATTTTAGGCAGCTCACCGGCGCTTTTTCAGGTACAGGCTAGGCTCCGCGTCCCCAGATGGTGTGGGCCAACCAGACCCCAATCCCCACCATTAACAACCCAAAAACGTTGTGAATCGCCACATTCACCCCCATCAGCCCCCATTGTCCCTGTCGCATCATGGACAACGTTTCATGCCCAAATGTTGAAAATGTCGTAAACGCCCCCATGAATCCGGTCAGCAACAGCAACTGAGCCGTTTGCCGTAAATGGGCCCGCTCGGCGATCCCCTCCGCGATAAAACCGAACAAAAAACACCCCAGCAAATTCACCACCAATGTGGCCCACGGAAAACCGCTACTAACCCCGCCTCCCACGTCCACACCTCCCACCCCCGCCACACCCCCCACTCCTCCCGCTGCGATACTTGCTCCCGCATTTCCTGCGTTTTCCGTGCTCTGGGTAATCACCGAGCTCACCTGACGATTTGCCAACAACGACACCCCATACCGGCACAGTGTCCCACACGCCCCGCCCACAGCAACCATCAAAAAGTTTATCCACATCACGTTATTCCTACCCGTCTCACCATCAGGCCAATCCATGTTCTATGATGTGCAGACTACCGATTTTCATTGGCGTACGCCAAACCGTCAGGCCGATATTATGAAACTCCACCGATTCGCCAAGGATGGCCTCCGCATTCCCCAACTGGCACTCAAACAACGTCACCATCAGTTCTCTTCCCAGGCAAGGATTGCCCACTCGTGAGCCTCAAATACCAACGTATCAAACAGACCGACATGGCACTGCCCGCACCGATCCGCTGGCTGACCCGTGCGTTTTCTTCTGTCACTCTGGCCATCATCTGGCTGACCATGGTCTGCATCTATGGCTTGTTCGCCAGCGTTCCGGTCGGCCTATTAGTTCGGGGTGCGATGATCGTTGTCGTCGGGGGACTGTCATTGCTTCCGACCGCCTGGCTCGCCTATGCCATCATGCGCCAGCGTTTCGCTTTTACACGCTCCATGGGGTTACTGGCCAGATCTGTACTCGCATTGGTACTGCTTGCCATCGGCATCAACCTCGCCATTCTGTTCGGCTACAACGCCTACCAATGGACATTGCATCAGCCCTGGTTTGCCTTGCGACAGGCCACCGTCATCTACCGCCTGCCGATGTTTGAAATGACCGAGTTGGAATTTTATTCCTGGTGGCCTTTCAAATTAATTCTGATGCTGTTCGTGCTCAACATGATCTGGGCCACCGTTCGACGCATCGAATTTAAATTCGTCAACATCGGCGTCCTCAGCGTTCACACCGGTATCGTCATCCTCACCATCGGCGCGATCATTTACGGCCATGCCAAACTCGAGGGCGATACCATCCTTTGGCGCGATGACATCGGCGGACCACCGACCCAACATTTTTATGATGCCACCGAGGCTGCCCTGTACATCAATGTCGCCAACAGCGAAATGATGGTTCCTCTGCCACAGCTACCGCGCTACAACGATTACATCGATCAGCCTTTGCCACACCCGATCCGCCTGCACGAATTGGACGGATGGGATCAAGTCGTCGGCTCCAACGTTCGTGCCACCATTTCGCACTTCGCCAGCTACGCCACGTTGCAACAACACTGGGTCAATGCCGATCCGGCGTTAATCGCAACCATGCCCACCCCCAACCCTGTCATTGAAATCGCCGCAGGCCCTGCCGACGCGCCGGTCAATCCATTGGCCACACTCGTCGCAGCGGTTCCATCCCTGCGCGTTTTGGAAACACCCGGCTGGGTTCTCGAATTTTTAGACACGCCCACGCCCGAACGTTTGGCCGATCTGATCGAACCATTCACCGGTATCCATGGCCTGACCATCGCTGTTCCTGAAACCGACTTCCGGCAAACTCTCGCCATCACACCAGGCCAACAGTTCAGCATTGACGCCAACGGCAAACCCGTCACCATCGCCGTCGAAAAAATCGGGCCTTACGAATTAAGCTTCGTCACGCCCGGCTACCAAGGGGCCAGCGACACACGCGTTCTCGTCGATGTCCAGTTCGATGGCCGATCTTTCAAACGCATCATCATGCACCGCTATCCCGAACGCAGCCAGGAATTCGTTCCCTCCGACGATCCCTCGGTCGGCCCCATGGGACAACGACAGGACCCGTCCGAAGACCTGCATCTGGCCTACATCGATCAATCCAAACCCTACTTCCGACTACTCAATCCCCCCCACACACAATCCCCCCCACACGCCCCCACACAGTCCGCCGCACAATCCGCCACAGCTCCCGACTCAGCCAAGGCACCTCTCGCTCCTCTGCGATTGCTCCTGCGTATGCCCGGCAATCCTCCGGTTGATGCTGAACTGCCCGACGCCCGCTTTCCCATGGGCGAGACCAGCCACGGCAGCACCTGGCTTCATATCACCCGTCGATTGTCCCACGCCATTCAAGTTGAAACTCCCGTCCCCGCTCCCAAATCCACACGCCAACCCAAAGACGAAGGCACCTACCTTCATGCCCTGGTTCCCATCGATATCGAATTCGACCCACCTGAAAATACAGATGGAAATACAAACGAGATTGCATCGCAAAACGTGGGCGAAAAATCAGAAGAAAATATGAGCAGGCCACAGAAAAATGCAAAAAAAACAGGGGAAAATGTGGGGGGGTGGAAGCGGACGATTTGGTTGTCGCACATGCGTTATCCGATGTACCCTGACGAGGTCAAACGCCCCAAGCGTGTCGAATTACCGGATGGCCGATCGATTGAGTTTGCGTTCAGCCGCACGCGTCACGATTTGCCGTTCGCCGCTCGCCTGATTGATTTCGACATGACGCCTTATCCGGGCAGCGACATCCCTCGCGATTTTCGTTCGGTACTCGATGTCACTGACATCAACGCCCGTGGCCAGTTTGCTGCTGATCACAAAACCATCGAAACCCACCTGAACAATCCTGCCAAATATCGTGGTTTCAAAATCAGCCAAACCGGCTGGGACCCAGGCGACCCGAGCGATCCCAATAAAAATCAGCGTGACGCCACCGGCAGATTCATCAATCAACAACGCTTCAGCATTCTCGGCATCGGCAACAACCGCGGTATCCAGATCATCGCTTTAGGAGCAATCATTGCCTGCCTCGGCGTCCCTTGGGCGTTCTATATCAAGCCCATCATTGTCCAACGCCAGAAACGTAAATTGCAACAGCAACACCAACAGGAAAATTCGTAATGAACCGCCAAACACCCCATTCAATGTTGCACGTATCACGCTTCAGCGGACGACGCACCGGTGGCCCATCTTATCTCCGCGCCATCACCCTATTCGCCATCATCATCCTCATCGGCATGTTGGCGACCACCACGACCCACGCCCAGGTGCGCAGCGATGTCGATGGCAATGCCCAACCCAATCATAAGCCTCAAGCGACCATCGACCCGCAAACTCTGGCTCAACATATCCACGATTCGGACGACACCCAAGCCGTACCAACCGATGCGCAACATCAGGCTTTCGCTGCCCAACTGAATCTCGACGACTTGCGCAAACTAGCTGTATTCGATCAGGGCCGAGTCAAAATTATCGACACCCTGGCTCGCGAACAGATCAACCGCATCTACGGCAAGCCCGCTTGGAAAAACCAACTGCTTGAAAACCCCGTGCGCTACGACCCCGTGTTCACCCTCTTCGATTTGGTGTTCAACAAATCGTTCTATTTCGATAAGCCCACCATCCATGTCGAGGTCTTGCCCCTGCGTCGCGAATTGCTCGCTGACTTGCCCCCCGAACAACAGGAACAGTGGCTCAAATGGGGACGACTCGCACCGGCCATTCTCGCACAACCCCATGCACAGCAGGTCCTCCGCGCCGCTGACAGCAACCTCTCCATGCTCAACGGACGCAACAAACTCCTCAACGCCGCCATGGCATTCGACGACAACGGGCTAGGCTTGCAATTCGTCAGCCCACCGGCCGGCTCCCACGACTGGGCGACCATGACTGACATCTCGCCTCACCCGGCTCATCATGGTCACGGACATTCCGATGAAATGCATCCCCCGCACGTCACCACGGCCGACCCCGCACTGGCCCAAGCCGTCACCCAGCAATACGACCAACTCGTCACCGCATGGCATAACCTCGATGCTCCAAAAACCAACGCAGCCATCGCCGCGCTCGTCGATGCATTGCCAAAACTAAATCCCGAAACCTACCTGCCCGAATGGAAGCGATCGGCTGAACTGACCTACAACAAAACCAACCGTCTCACCATCGGCTATATCGGGTATTTCCTCGGCCTCATCTGTCTGCTCGTCGCCGCCAACAGCTCGCGTAAATCGCTCTTCACCGTCGGCGTCGTGTTTGTCGCAGTCGGCCTACTCGTACAAACGGCGGGCATGTTCGTTCGCTGGTCGCTCGCAGAACGCAACTGGATTCCCCTGCATAACCAATACGAATCGTTCATCGCCATCAGTTGGTTCGCAGTCGTCATCGGTATCGTCGTCATGCTCGTGCGTCGTCAAGCGATCTTCGGCGCCGCTGCCGCCGCAGTGGGCACCGTGACCCAACTGCTGGCCAACCGCATCGATATTCCCTCATCCGAAATCACCCAGGTCGCAGGCATTCTCGCCACCAGCAACATCCTCAAAATCCATGTCACCATGGTGCTCTCCAGTTACAGCCTCATCTTCCTGGCATTCGTCGTCAGCCTCGCCTACCTCGCCAACCACTACTTCCGCGCTCGGCCCGCATCGGACAGCGCAACCACCACCCCGGCCTCATCCAACACCGCTACGCTCATCGACCTCGACCGCGCCCAGATGGTCATGATGCAACTCGCATTCTGGATCCTCGGCGTCGGTATCCTGCTCGGTGCCTACTGGGCTGACCACGCATGGGGACGATGGTGGGCATGGGACCCCAAAGAAACCTGGGCTCTGATCACATGGATCATCTACCTCATGGTTATCCATCTGCGCTTCACGGTGAAAAACCGCGGGCTCGTCACTGCATGGATGTCCGTCGTCGGATTCATCGTCATGCTTTGGACCTACTGGGGCGTCAACCTCCTCCTCGCAGGCCTCCACAGCTACGCCTAACCCCCCAGCCCCCCCCCACTTTCCCACCGCAAGTCCTGACCTCTCACCCTATGCAACTACTGCCGCTTGCGGCTAAGCGCGCCGCACTCCCACCCTCATACCCCCCCCAAAAAAAACTTGTGTTAATCGGTGAAATCTGTGGACAAACTTTCCCCGCTCCCACGCTCCTTTTACCACCGCGACCCCGTCACTGTCGCCCGCGCCTTGCTCGGCCAAACCCTCGTTCGCATCATCGAGCACAAACGCCAACCCACACGTGTCACCCGTCTCGCTGGCATCATCGTTGAAACCGAAGCCTACCTCGGCTTACCCGACCGCGCCGCACACACCTACAACGGCCGACGCACCCCACGCAACCAGACCATGTGGGGCGACGGTGGCCATGCCTACGTCTACTTCACCTATGGCATGCACCATTGTGTCAATGCCGTCGTCAGCCAACCCGATGACCCCGTCGCTGTCTTGATACGCGCGTTGCAACCCACCGAGGGCATCGACCTGATGTTCCAACATCGCAACACCGGCAAAAACCGCGCACAAAAACAAACCCAACTTTGTGCCGGCCCCGCACGTCTTTGCCAAGCCCTGCAAATCGACCGCACTCTTGATGGCACCGACCTGACCCAAACCCACACGCTCTACATCGAACGCACCCGCCCGCGCACTCTTCCCAAAAATCAAATCATCGTAACGCCCCGCATTGGCATCCCCAACGCCGCCGACTGGACCGCCAAACCGCTCCGCTTTTACATTCGCAATAACCCCCACGTCACCCCCACACACGCATAACACCTCACCCACTGCTTGCGGCTTGCAGCTTGGCGCATCCCTTACCTCACTTATCTCCCCGCCCACCACACACTTTCACAAACCACCCCAAAAACAATCTGTGTTAATCTGTGAAACCTGTGGATACTTCACCCAACCAAACCCGCGTGGCTCCTAACATCGTCTTGCCTGACGCGGCGCTGTCGTTCACCTTTGCCCGCAGCAGTGGACCCGGTGGCCAGAACGTCAACAAACTCGCCACCAAAGCCCAGCTCACCGTCACCCTCGACGACCTGAAAAACCTCGGCCACATGCATCCGGCCGCCATCGCCCGACTGGCCCAATTCGCACCTCATTACCTCGCCAACGATCGCTTGATCATCACCAGTCAAAACAGTCGTTCCCAACTGGCCAATCGTCGTGATTGCCTGGAAAAATTACGTGCGGTCCTGACCCATGCTGTGGCCAAACCTCGTCCACGCATCCCCACCCGTCCTACGCACGGCTCCCGTCGCCGTCGCCTCGAATCCAAACGCCAACGCGCCCAAAAAATCGACCTGCGCCGCCCTCCTTCACCCAACCACGACTAGCCCCACACAAATCCAAACACACCGACTGCACTCAACCACACGCCCCAAAAAAAAGAAGCCCACACTTTCACAACGCGGGCTTCTTCGTTTAATTTTTATCGTTAAACTTTATTCTCTGAGCAACTATCACATCAACGCGCCACCGCGTCTTCACTGGGCCACTGCGAATCATCCGCCAGTGCGCCCAACATCGGATGGCTTGACGATTCCAACACACGGCTCGATTGCCGCAACAAAACCCATAGAATCAAGCTCAGCACCAACACCACACCCGTCGCTGAACCCGCATACAGGCCGGCCATTTCCAGACGTTTATCCTCAACCGGCTTGGCATCGACCACTGCCGCTTGTATCACTTCCACCTTCACCGCCACACCATCTTCGCCAGCTTCTCGCGTTGCATGTGACTCGTGAAACAACGCCACCGCTTTGCCCAGACTCTCCAACACCGTCGTCAACTGGGCCTGATCCCCTGCCTGCAAATCAAACTCAATCCGATTCGGACCAATCGCCTGCAGTGACAACGATGCTTGCAGGTAATTTTTCAACCCTGCCGCATTATCAAAATACCCCACGCCTTGTTGCTGGATCAGGCTATGCGTTTCCAACACCACTGCATCGCTCAATACGTTACGCAGCTCAACCTGCTGCGCCGTGGCATGCGTCATATCCAATGACTCTTTGGATTCGGTTGGCGTATATTCCAACACACTGCTGCCGTTCCATGTTATCGCGACCGTTTTCTGCGCAACCTGATAGCTAAGGGCCAGAATCGTAGCCAACGCCACAACTGCTGCCGCCATCACCGTCACCGTGCGGTGCGAAGCCCATCGCTGGACCATCACCGACTCGCTCGCTTCCAGATAATCCTTCACTTCCATCACGACCTTGCGTTGCTCGAGCAATGCCGCATATTGCTTGTGCAATATCCCCACTTTTGCCTTATCACGAACCAGGGCATCACGCTGCGAACGCAGACTTTCACGGTATTTTTGCAGCCGTTTGGCCCGCATGCCCATCGCTTCTCGCAACAGCGGGTCACGCTTGCCTGCCTGAGGATGCGCAGCCTGCGCGGCCTTATCATGCTCCGACTTATCCGATTTAATCAACGCATCCGACTTGCTCGACTTATCTACTCCAGTCGCAGCGCCAGCTTTAGCTTGTGCCGCAATCTCCGCTTTGGCCTGGGCGACCTGTTCGGTCGCAGCACGCTGCGCTTTTTCAAACGCTTCCTGCTCTTGACGCAAAACCTCACGCTGCGCCTTCAACTCATCCTTCGCTTGCGCAACTTTCTCTTGAATTTCATGTCGACGACGATCCAACTCCGCTTCACGATTGGCAACCGCTTCTTCTTTGGCTTGTAACTCGGCTTCCAACTGACGCAACGTGTCGTCATCTTCGCCCGCCGCGTCACGTTGCTCTGTCAACGCCACCGTCTGCGTTTCCAACTCGCCGATACGCTGTTCCAATTGTGCGATCGTTTCTTGTGACGATGCGCTCAATTCTTCCAATTCCTGCGCCAGCCGTTCCGCGCGTTCACTCACTTCAGGATCAACCACTGCACCCTGCTCAGCGGCTTGATCATTCATTCGCTGGCGCAACTGTTCGATGCGTTGCCGATCTTCTTCCAGCGTATCTGCCAGTTGATCCTGGGCCTTACGTCGATGATCGATCTGCCGCCATTCGTCACCGATCTGATCCAAATCCGCCTGGATTTTCCGGCGTTTTTCTTCAATTTCCGCCCGTGCCTGATTCAACTGATCCTGCTGTGCGGCAATTGCTTGCTCACGTTTTTCAAACTCGCTGCGACACTGTTCAACAGCTTCTCGCTCGGCTTCCAACGTCGCGCTGCGCTCGTTGTATTGCTCCCAATGCTGATCCAGTTCTGCACGCTTATTGTGATACTGGTCCCACTCGCGGCCAAGCTCATCCCGATCGCATTGAATCTGCGCCCAGCTTTCATCCAATCGTTGACGTTCTTTTTCCAGTCCCGCGATCTGTTGGCCCACTTCATGGTCACGATGATCCACATCACGCTCACGTTCTTTCATCGCGGCCCGCGCATCATCCAGACTGGCTCGCGCTTGCTGCAATTCCGCATCACGCTCGTTGAGACGCTTGGTCCAATCCGTCAGCTCCACCACCTGGCGTTCGTGATCAACCTTCCAATCACGCAACGCACTGATCTTCGCTTCCAGATCATTGAGAAACGTCAGCGCATCAGCACCCTCATGTGATACCTCGCTGGTCACAGGATTCTCAACGGCGCTCGACACCGGCCCATCGGAAACTTCCACGGGTGGCGCACCGCTATCTTGTGACGACTCTACCGCTTCGCTCGCGTCTTCATGCTCGTGTGTCATGGTGTCTCCCGCCTCATATTGTGGTCCGTTAGGCCATGGGCCTAGACTGGATGCGCATCCCATACTGACCACGCACCGTCGGTCCAACTTTCAATATCGACATATTTCACCCCCAACTAAACCCACTTGGCCCCAAATCACCTATTTTCTCGGACCCCCACGCACAGATAGCACCACGACTCGCCACACCCACATAACCCCTACAACCCTCCCCACCCCCCCCACATTACCCCCGCATTACCTCCCGTATACTTCGCGCAAAACATATATGCACATGCTTCATGCACTTGCCTGGGCCAAAGTCTGCTTTGGGCTCATTCGACTTCCGGCTCAACCTGCGTCGCCACGGCTTTCAAAAAACCGTCGAGGTAATGCTCGATAAACAATTCCAGTGCTCGCGAGGTCAGGTCGTGATCCATGCCCCATACGCACGCGCGCAGGTCGACGTATTCGGGGTCCAACTGAATGACCATTTGATTATCGCGCACCATGGCCTGCTCGATACGCTGTGCATAAAACGCTGACAACGCGTTGACCCCAGGCCCACCCAGACTGATCGTCGGCCGTTTCTGTAACGACTCATGATTCACATGCAACACATCCGTGCAGACTGCGGGCACAATCGGCACGGTCAGTTGCGCGGCATGCTTGCCCACCCATTCTTCGATGTAATCGCGTAATTGATACGCCAACGGACGATCCGCCATTTCCGCTCGCAGGTGCGCTCCGACCACGATCAACACCAACGTCGATGCGTCAATATCCGGCGGCGGCACTTGCGATGGCAATTCCTCTGGCACGTCTTCCATCATAACACCATTTCTCTCCGCCCCGTCCCTCACACTCGTACATTCTGCGTACGACCCACCGGCCCATCTATCGATCCATCTATCGGTCCACTGATGATGACATCACCCACCCAACAATGTCGCCAACATTCCTTTTTGAGCATGCAACCGATTATGTGCCTGGGCAAACACGCGGCTCTGCGGGCCATCCATCACACCATCGGTGATTTCTACGCCTCGGTACGCAGGCAAACAGTGCAACACAATCGCATGATCCGGCGCTTGTCCGATCAATGCTTCGTTGAGTTGATAGGGTGCAAACGTCGTTAGCCGTGCTTCTTTTTCATCTTCCTGCCCCATCGACACAAACGTATCCGCATAGATCGCGTCAGCATATTTCACTGCCACACTCGCATCGTGCGTTTGTTCAAAATTCATCGTGGGGTTTTCCGACATGACTTCGTCGACAAATGTCGATTCCAACTGATATCCGGGCGGGCTTGCCAGAATGAAATTCATGCCTAATTTGCCGCAGATCATGGCCAGACTACGTGCCACATTGTTGCCGTCCCCCACAAACGCCAACGTGCGTCCTGACAAACTCCCCAGTCCATTGCAGAACTCGTCCATCATCGTCATCACATCTGCCAAGGCCTGACACGGATGCGAATCATCGCTCAACATATTGATCACCGGCACGCAGGAATACTCGGTCATTTCCACCAACGTCGCATGATCATAAACCCGCGCGGCGATGCCATGCACCATCCCGTCAAGCACGCGCGTCACATCGGCGACACTTTCTCGTTTGCCCAAACCCACTTCGTTCTGTGACAGCACAATCGCGTGGCCCCCCAGCTCGTTCATCGCTTGTTCAAAACTCACCCGCGTTCGCAGGCTCGGCTTTTCAAACAGCATGGCCAGCGTTTTGCCTCGCAGTGACTGCGCATGTTCGCCTCGCATTTGCCGTTGATTTCGCAACAGAAACGCCACTTCCAGAAACCGTTCCAAACGCGCGGTCGTGTGGTCACGGATCGAAATAAAATGTTCAACGTCGATGCTCATTTGACGATCTCCGTCCCGATACCCCGATCCGTGTAAATTTCCAACATCAACGAATGGGCAATTCGCCCGTCAATGATGTGCGCTTTGTTCACCCCACCATCCAACGCCACCAGGGCCGCTTCCACCTTCGGCAACATCCCCGCAGCAATCACGCCCTCGTCAATCAGCTTTTTGATTTGATCCTCAGTCAGATGACTCGCCAGCGAATCCGGATCGTCTGAGGTGCGAATGCCATGCGTGTCCGACACCAGCACCAGTTTTTCCGCTTGCAGCGCTGCGGCCACATGTCCAGCGACGCTGTCCGCATTGACGTTCAATTTCCCACCGGCGGAATCACGCGCGATCGGGGCGATTACAGGTATCACCCCTCCATCGAGCAACGCCGCGATCAATTTCGCATTAACCGTTTCCACTTCGCCCACATGTCCCACATCAATTTTTTTCCGTTGCGGATTCTCTGGATCCTGCAAAAACAATCGCTTGGCAAATACCGCGCAGCTCGACAGGCTATGCAAGCCCATCGGCCGATGCCCCAACTCCGTCATGATTCGCGTCAGCTCTTCGTTCACTTCGCGAACCAACACATGCTCGGCAATCGCCAACGTTCGCTCGTCCGTGTACCGTCGCCCCAAGACGAACTGCGCTTCGAGCCCGGCTTTTTTCATCGCTTCGGTAATGCTCTTACCACCACCATGCACCAGCACAGGCTTCATCCCCACCGTATCCATAAAACAAATGTCTTCCAACAGTCGACGCAACGCGCCCGGCTCATCCATGATCGAGCCGCCGATTTTCACCACAACCACCGCGCCTTGAAAACGCTTGATATAGCCATGGGCTTCCACCAATGACGCCGCTTTGTCGATCGCTTGTTGCATCGCAATACTTTCAATCAAAATTTCGCCCCCATATTGGCCCTGCGCCGTTTCGCTTTTTGCACTTTTTTTCTGCCACCCTCCCACCAAATGGGAAACCACGCAGTTTACCCCCCCACGTCCCCCCTCGCAAAATTCCCCCTATCCTCACCGATCCCTCCAACCGGCGCTATCCACAAATCCCAAAAATCATTGGGATCGCCAACACATTGTGCTACAATGCTTTTCAGTAGTGTGTACCGTGCCGTGGGCCGGTCACATACTCATATGGGCCAGCCTGACTTGGTTCCAAAACCGGGACAATCCCCTGTCATCATATGTTTTAAGCTGATCTATTCGACCCGCTTCCCTTGACCCCTGCTATTGTGAGACTCACTCATGCGACGAAAAAAAATCCTTTGGATCACATTCTGGATGACCATGGTTTATTGGCTAGGCGGTGCCATCGGCTGTGCCACAGATGGGACGGACGAAAACTACAAGATCCTCGAAGACAACGACACCAAGCTCAATAGCGAACCCTATTCCGATGCGACCGATGCGGACTTGACCAACACCGACATGGTTGACTCGGGCATGCCTGGCGCTGATACGGATATGGATACGGCTGCCCCTGACACAAGCAATGTTGTGGCCCCGACGCCTCCGTCCGCCCCTGGTGCCCTGGCCGTTGACAATACTCCTCAAACTGTCGAACCTGTCGGTGAGTCAATCTCAACACCGCCCCCCGCATCACTCACCAACGGCATGGACCGCTCGCATTGGAACGTGATCCACGTCGGTCCCATCGCTGGCCAATCGGCTCATTTCCCCACCTATGCCCGTGACATGAACATCACCCACGACACCCAACGCCCCTTGGCCACCATGGGCTTCGGTGAACGCATTGAATCCGCGCTCGACGGCGACCGACCCGCTGGCTACGACGCGACCAACACCTGGGCCACCATCGCCCAACCCGGCAAGTTTGTCGTCGACAGCCTGCTGTTCCCCATCCATGTCATCATGGATCATCCGTTCAAAACCACCACCTCTCCCGATGCGGCGGAATAAGCCCGGATAATCCTCACAATCATTCGCATCCCTCGCTGATCACGCGTGATTTATCAACGCGTGTCTATTCTATTCGTATCACCGCCCAGGCCCAGACGATGAAACGCATGGGACCGGGCTAGAATGCCGAGCTAAAATATTGCGATAAAATAGTAAGAGAGCAAACCGGGTTTGTTGAAACCAAGTTCGCAGGTCGGCCTGATATTCGGTTATCCAACCGGCTCATCAAAACGGCTTACCGATTCTCATGCCCCACGAAAATAGCCCGCGAACTATCCCTGCGAAAGCTTCACGAATATCCCGCGTGGGAATTAAACCCACCCGTTCACGGTTACAAACACATGACCACTGCCAAACACCATCGCTCCATCGCCCGCCCCCACAAACGCCGCGGCCCAATCATGCACCTCGTCCTATTGGCCACGGCATTCACCATCCTGCCCAACACATTTTCAGCCATCACTGTGGCCCCCGCCACCGCTCAAGAGACGGCACCCCCAGCGGCGCAAGCAGAACTCGACAATCTTTATCAGCGAACCCAGGCGTTCCTCTCGCGCGCCGTCACGGCCGATGGTCTGGTTGATTACGAGTGGGCTAAATCGCAGATCGCTCGGCTTGATTTGATGGTCGATGGATATGCCCAGCCTCATCGCTTCCGCGCCACCCATCAACGCCTGGCCTATTACATCAACGCCTACAATCTCATCGTCATCCAACAGGTCATCGCACACGATTCGGATACCCTGCATTCAGTGCTCGACGTCGATGGCTTTTTCGACAAAACCGTTCACCGCGTCGATGGCCGTAGTGTCACGCTCAACGAAATCGAAAAACGACTACTCCAACCCATCGGCGATCCCCGCACACACGCCGCACTCGTCTGCGCAGCAACCAGTTGTCCGCCGTTGGCACCCACGGCCTACACGCCCGAAAAAATTGACGATCAACTCGATCACGTGACCCGACGGTGGATCAACGACACCACTAAAAACACCGCAACAGCCGACGCGTTCAAACTCAGCAAAATTTTTGAATGGTACCCCGACGATTTCAAAGCCCCCCCCTACGACAGCATCATCGGCTTCCTGCGTGCCCATGTCGACCCTGCCAATCCCATTGCCCAACTGCTCGAACAAAATCCCACCGCTCCCATCGAATATCTCGAATACGACTGGACACTCAACGCCGCACTGCCCCAGTAATACCCATCCCGCCAAAAACTCGCGCGGTCTAAATTTCCCTCTCACACAAACTCCCGGTATTCACCGGAAGCTGGCATGGATCTAGAACGCCAGTATGTATCGTCATTCGTATAATCGCATACGCATCCCACTTAGAATTCGTGCGCTAGCCGCGGTCTATGTGCAGTGTGAATCGTGAGGCAAACACAGCCATCGCGCCGCCATAAAGGCGGCGGCTAACGATGAACCATACGCGTGGTTTTTGTGGGATTGTTGTCAGTCACCCAGCAATAGTCAGCTGACTAACCTCTCACTTCGCCGGGCTTGGGCCGACGTAGCAATACGCGATCACCCTCTTCCAAACCTTCGGTAATCACCACATATCCTTCGCTGGCCTGTCCGATTTCCACGGCCTGGGCTGTCACCTTTCCGCCCCCCGCAGGCACATAGCAAAATCGTTCTTCGCCTTCAGAAAACACCGCTTGTACCGGCACCGCAATCTCATCCTCAACGCGGCCAATCGTAATCACCGCGGCGCATCGCATGGCAGGTTTTAAGGTGTCATCAATCCCCGCGGGCAAATCCACGCGCACCTCATACTCGCGCAGATCCTGATTCATCCAACCGCCATCCTGTGCCGTGACTCCAATCAAATTCACCGAACTCATGATCGTATCCTGGCCACGGGCATCGATCATCACCGCTGCTGGCTGGCCGACTTTCACTTTCGATACCACCGATTCGTGGACTTTGATCACGCCCACCATCTGACTCGTGTCGGGCAATGTAATCAGGGTTTCATTGAAGCGCACCTGTCGCCCCTGTGCAATCGGATCGCGTCGACGCCATGATGGGCCGACGGATGTTGCATACACCGCTAATCCTGCTTGCGGGGCTCGAATAACTGTTTTAAGCAGCTGGTCGTTTTGTTTTTCCAGGCTTTTCTCGCGAATTTCCAGCGTCGTTTTTCGATTATTTAAATTCGCCGTCGCCCGTGCCAGCTCGCTCACACTTTTGCGTTTCGTTCGCTCTAATCCTGACCGCGCCTGTTCCACATCACTGGTGAACTGTTTCAGTTCCTTGGGCTTTTCATATTCCGCATACACCAGTTTTTCCATCTTTGCCTTGCGCAGCGCGTTTTCCGCATTGATCAAATCCGTCTCATCCTGTTCCAGTTCCGACTGACTGATGAAATCTTCTTCGAACAATTGGTAGCTGAATTTTACATCACGTTTGGCTGACTCCAGATTACGCTCCGCCGTCGTCAAGGCCACTTCCAGGTCCGCCAACTTCTGCGGATCACTACCATTGACAAACTTGGCCAACTCCAACTCCGCCAGTGCCAATTTTACTTCTGCCGCTTTGATTTCACTTTCGGTTTCGTTTTCCTTGATCGCCAGTTCCTGCTCCGCGGCCACATTGTCCGCCCGTGCCTGTTCCACGCTTAGCAACTGCTGTTGAATCTTTTCACGAATTTGATCATCCGCCAACCGCACCAACACGTCGCCTTCTTTGACACTCGTGCCCTCATCAACCACTTCCGTAATCGTCGTCGAACCTTCCACCAGACTCTTGACTTCGATACTGCGTTTGGCTTCGAGTTCGCCCGATGCCCGTACCACCAGATCGAAACTTTCCTTGCCCACCGTGTGCCAACCTTCTGCGGCACTTCCTCCGGCATTTTTTGAATCGTTGGCCGCGTCCGCTTGCATCAGGCCATCCGAAAACAACCACCACCCCAGCCCCAGCGCGACCACTACCAGTGCCCACATCATCGCGGGCATAATTTTTCCATCCGCATATCGCATGGGATTACGTTTGGTATTTCGCCTGATCAACCGATGCCCGTGCGTGTTGTCACAGCCGCTCCCCCCCCCACCGCTACGCCCACCGACACCTCCACCGACACCCCCACCGCCCCCCCCACAGGCGCCCCAGCCCGCATCCCCGCCGGTTTTTATCTGCTTGGGCCATGTCATGACGTTTCATCTCCTGATTCGTTCATCTCGTTCGTTTCACTGACTTCGTGGCCTGCATCCGATTTTCCATCCGCTTCAATCGGTACCAACCCTACCGGCTCGATCCATTGCCCATTGGCTGCCACGCGCATCTGCGCGGAATTCAACAGGTATTGCAACATCGCCACACGCAGGTCACGCAGCGCCGCATCCCGTTCATTCTGGGCCTGAATCAATTCCGTTTCCGCTTCCAGGTATTCAAACGGCCCCAATGATCGAATCTGCACGCGCAGCAAACGCCGACTGGCAATCACCAGGTTTCGCTCTTGCAATTCCAAGGTGAAACGTGCCCGTTCAATCTGCCGTATCGCGGAGCGAACATCCTGAATCACCCTATCGCGGGACAATCCAAAATCTCGCTTGGCCCGCTCGGCCAACACCATCGCTCGACGGTATGACAACCATTGACGCCGACGGTCCAACGGCAAATCCAAGGTAATGCCGACTTCATAATCACTGGCCCCCGCATCCAGATCGAAACCCGCAAATTGCTTATCGCCATCCGTGCGTGCGGTGGTTGAGGCAAACAAATCCAAATCCGGCAACGTGTCATTTTTCGCCACACGCAAACGCCGTCCCGCATCGGCCACCCGGTCCCGCGTGGTCTGTAAATCCAAACGATTGGCCATGGCAAACTGCGTGGCTTCAGCTTCGTGCAATACCGGATCAGGGGCCACCACTTCCACGGGCAAAATTTCAATCGGCGTGGCCAACGGCAAATTCAATCGAATTTTGAAACGGTCGAGCGAATCGGAATAGCGTTGCTGCTCAGAAGTTTCCGCGGCCTGGGCTTGCAACAATCGGTTTTCAGTTCGTTGAACTTCCAGTACCGATTCCCGGCCTGCGTCGGCCAATGCCTGGGTTCGTAACGATAATTGTTCAAAACGTTTGGTCTGATTTTGTCGCGAGCGTAAATTGGCCTGACCCAACAACAGGTTGTAATAGTCCGACGAAATACTCACCAGAAATTCACGCCGAAATCGTTCAAAATCACGCACCGCATACACCAGATCACGCTCGGCCTGGATCAAATCTTCACGTGCCGCCACGCCCGCGCCGCGCAGCAATGGCAATGTTGCGCTGAGGGTCAACGCACCCGTCTGGGTTTCCGAACCGTCGCCCGACGCGGCTTTCGTCGCCGACTCACGCAGATAGTTGACATAACTGGTCAGGGCTGTGATCGACACTTCGCCGCCATACGGCAAGCGCTGCCGTACGCCGAATGAATTGGAAATCTCCATGACCTGATCGTGATCGCCCGATTCAGGTACACCCACAAACCGCGTTGTAAACGTATCGAAAAAACGCGGTCCCCATAAATGCCGTTCGATCAACAAATCCAACGCGGTTAAAAACAAATCTTCCTTGCGATCGCGATACTCACGACTGCGTTCAATCGCGATCGCCAGCACGCCTTCGAGATCAATCACCATTGGCTCAACGACGGGCTGCATTTGCGCATCCGATGTTCCCCCCCCCCCCACATTTCCCCCCACGTTCCCCCCCACGCCCCCCTTCACGTCCTCCCCCACATTTCTCCCCACATCTACTCCATCTCCGTTGGCACCGTCAGAATCGCCAGTGTGATTGGTACGATCGGTCGCATAGGTCGATTCGTCAGGTGATCGCCTTGGAATCGGTGGTGCGGCATCATTGCGAGTGCCCGGCTGCATGTCGTAGGCATCGTTCGCGGTGCCAATCGTATCCAACGCCACATGGTCCGCGCGATTGGTGTCGTGGTCGTGTGTGTCAATTGAAAAACCCGACTCGCCCAAGGCGTCGCGTTGACGCTGACGAATCTTTTCACTGGCCTGTCGATCCATGGTTTGCAACAGTGTTTCACTGCAACCCGGAATCAGTAACAGGCACGCGATCCATAGGAATCGTTTGGTTAACATCAAGAAATACGCCGACATTGAGGTATTGTAGCCGAATCGTGGGATTGATCTCGCTGGCCACTGGCAATCGAGTCCAACCGTCTATCATAGATAGACGCTGGCGTGGCCGGTGATGTTCTGATTTTTACGCCATCGGGCGCATCATGTTTAGGATAGCATCATGAACGACAATTCCCCGCCCAATGTCAGTCAATCCACGCAGGCTCATCGTGACGCGGCGGCACAATCGATACAGACGATCCCGTGTGCCGTGCTGACCATCAGTGACACCCGCACCCTGGCGGATGATCGCGGCGGCCAAACCATTGTCGATGCCCTCGAACAGGCTGGCCACACCATCGTGCAGCGGGCAATCGTTCGCGATGATGCCTCGGCCATTCACGAAACATTGCAGGCATGGCTACAACCCCAGTCCAACCATCCCTCGTCAAACTCGGCCTCGCAACCGGCGGTCATCTGCACCACTGGCGGCACCGGCATCAGTAGCCGAGACACCACCATCGAGGTCGTCGATCGCTTGTACAACCAACGTCTCGACGGGTTTGGCGAACTATTCCGCATGCTCAGTTGGGATCAGGTCGGACCCGCGGCCATGCTCAGCCGAGCCTCAGCGGGATTGATCGGCGAAACCCTGTTATTCGCGATGCCCGGCTCAACCAATGCCGTCAGCCTGGCCATGGAAAAACTCATCGTGCCCGAACTGCCCCATCTCGTCTGGGAACGTCGCCGACCCACCCCCCACTCTCCCCCAAACACCACGTTTCGCCCGCATCAATAACCACTGACGGTAGCCACTGATCATGACGAGGATTAACCGCGCCCCGCGAATGACATGAGGCATTTTGGTAGGCCAACGTGTTGTGCCCTACAATGGTTTCACTATGAGCAAGACCCCAGATACCCCCCATCCCACCCAGACGCTCGAGGTGGTTGAACCGATCGGCAAACGCATCCTCATCCGCAAAGACGAGGACAAGAAAAAGACCAAATCCGGTATCCACCTGCCCGACAAAATCGAAATCCCCACCCTGACCGGGCGCATCGTGGCAGTCTCCGCAGAAATCGAGGCGGATACCAATTACCCCATCGAACAGTATGACCGCGTGCTGTTTAATCCCAAGGAAGCCATCCCCGTGGATTTTGAGGGCGACAACCGCCTGTTCGTCGTGCCCGTGGATAGCATCGTGGCAGTCATCCGCAAAGCCTAACCCCCCACCCCCCCACGTTTCCCTTGCGCAATTAAACAGCGATGGTGTCCGTGGCCTTGGGTGCATGATGCAAATGGTTTCGGCAGGCAATGGCTAAATGGCTACGTCTCAAATCCTGATATTTTGGTTCTTGATTATTGACTGATGGTTTAGCCATTGGCATTGTGCATGAGTCCCCCGCGTGAATGACAGCCTGACTATCCAACCGATTGGCACGTTTCAACAAACCGTGCGCCCGCCGGGCTCGAAAAGCCTGACCAATCGGGCCCTGCTGTTGGCTGCCTTGGCCAACGGGCGATCGCGTTTGTCGAACGTGTTGTTTTCCGATGACACGCGGGTCATGCTCGATGCATTGGGCCAACTGGGATTCGAGATCGATGTCGATGAAACCCACACCACTGTGACGATCATGGGCAGCGGTGGAACCATTCCCGCGCAGCAGGCCGATTTGTTTCTGGGCAATGCCGGCACCGCGACGCGATTCCTGACCGCCGCGGTTTGTCTGGGACAAGGGCAGTACCGGATTGACGGCATCGCGCGCATGCGTGAGCGACCGATCGGACAACTGGTCGATGCCTTGGCAACTCTCAATGCAACGATCACTTACGAAGGCCAAACCGGCTATCCGCCCTTGTGCATCGAGGCTCATGGCCTGAGTAAAACCCAATCGATCCCGCGCCTGCCCAACACGATGTCGAGCCAATACATCAGTGCAATGTTGCAGGTCGGCCCATATGTGCGTGGGGTTGAGGGTGGTGGGGAACGTGGGGAGAAGCATGGGGGGAAACGTGGGGGGGAATGTGGGGGGGGCGGATTAAAGTTGCAATTGGATACGCCCGTCATCAGTGCCCCGTATGTGCGGATGACCCTGGCATTGATGCAACAGTTTGGCGTCAAGGCCAACGCCGCGGACGATCTGTCGACGATACAGATTGATCAACAAACGTATACCGGGGTGGATTTACTGATCGAACCTGACGCGTCGAACGCCACGTATTTTTTAGCGGCAGGCGCGTTGGTGCCAGGCTCGTGTTGCACGATTGCGGGCCTGGGTACGCACAGCATTCAAGGCGATGTGGGGTTTGCCCATGTGTTGGCACAGATGGGGGCTAGCGTGACCATGACTGACGAATCGATCACGGTCGCTGCACCTGCGCCGGGCGAAAAACTGCGTGGCATTGATGTTGACCTGAACATGATGCCGGACACGGCCCAGACATTGGCGGCCGTGGCGTTGTTTGCCGATGGGCCCACCATCATTCGCAACGTCGGCAACCTGCGTGTCAAAGAAACCGACCGCATGGCGGCATTGCAAAACGAACTGACCAAACTGGGCGCATCGGTCACTGTCGTCGGCGATGACATGACCATCAACCCGCCGAAAAACGGCGCGATACAACCGACGGCCATCGACACCTATGACGATCACCGCATGGCGATGAGTTTTGCGATTGTCGGATTGTTGGCCCCGGGTGTGACGATCAACGACCCTTCGTGTGTGAACAAAACCTATCCGGGTTATTTTGACGACCTGGCCAAACTTAACGAATCTGGCCGTTCAGAAATCGGATCCAATTCATGAGTAGCGGACCACCGGCCAATCTGGTTACCACCGAACAGTCCAAGGCCGAGGCTGAACCGGTTTCCCGTGATTCTGCCAAGACGGCATTCTGGGAATCGGCGAAAATTCTCAAGCAATACAAGCCGCGCATCAGCCTGGCCATGCTCGGCGCGTTGATTTCTGCGGGTTGCTTCGGGGCGGGACTGGGTATGTTGTTGCCGGTGTTCGATCTGTTGCTCGCCAGTAAAAAAAGTCTGGCCGACGTGATTCAGGAACACTTGATGGATCCCTCGGGCCCTGTGTGGTTGCAAGACATTGGCCAACGTTTGCTCGACATCGTGCCGACGGATCCGTTTACCGGTTTCACCTGGGTGATGGTCGTGATCATCGTACTCACGATCATCGGCAGCATGGGCCGATTCCTTCATGAAGCCCTGGCGATATCAGTGGCGTTGCATGCCTCGATGGTCTATCGCGGGCGCATGTTTCGACGACTGGTCACCGCGTCGTTTGCCACGACATTACAACACAACACGTCAGACAACATCAGCCGATTGTTAGTCGACACACGCAACATGGCCAACGGTTATCGCGTGTTGCTGGGGCGAGCCACTGAAGCGGTTTTGAAAGGGATTTTCTGTATCGCGATCGCGATCGCCGTCAATCCAATCATGACCTTGGTAGCGCTGGTAGGCATGCCGATTTTGATCGTGATGTTCCGAAAATTCGGCAAGCGTATTCGCCGGGCCACGCATGCGGCCTTGCAACAACAGGGCAAAATGGTCGGGCGCGTCAGCGAATCGCTGGGCGCGATCAACGTGGTTAAAGTTCACAACGCAGAAGGGTCGGAGCGCCGCCGTTTCTGGCGTGTCAACCGATCAGTCTATGACGAGGAAATGAAAGTCAGGCAAATCCATGCGTTCGCCTCGCCAGTGGTGGATACGTTTTCGCTGGTGAGTATTGCCCTGGTGATGATCCTGGCCGCGTGGGCGATTTACAATCGCGGACAAAATCCTGCGGAATTCATGACGATTCTGGCTTTGTTGCTCGGTGCGGGTGATAGCTTGAAACCCTTGTCGAACCTCTACAATGAAATTCAAGAATCGGGATCAGCAGCTGTCCGTGTGTTGGACGTACTCAATCGCGAGGTGGAAACCGAAGCATCCCAAGCATCCCAAGCTTCCGAGTCTTCCAAATTATCCAGGTCTTCGTCTTCACAATCTTCGCAACCCGCGAAATCGCTGGTTCATTTACCTCGGCATCAACGCGACGTGGTGTTTGAAAACGTCACGGTGAATTATCCCAACAGCGATAAGCCCGCGGTCGAGCAAGTCAATCTGAGTATCACCCATGGCCAGGCCATCGCACTGGTCGGGCCCAACGGCTCGGGCAAAACCACCTTGCTATCCACATTGCCACGACTACTGATGCCGACAAGTGGCCGCGTGTTGATTGATGGGATTGACATTGCCAACGTGGGCTTGCGTCCCTTGCGTGAACAGATCGGCATGGTCACCCAACAATCGATTTTGTTTGAAGGCACGATAGCTGACAACATCGCCTATGGCCGACGGCATGAATCGCGTGAACGAATTGTCGCCGCAGCGCGTGCCGCGTATGCCGATGAATTTGTCGCCACCTTGCCCAAGGGCTACGACACCGTGCTGGGCGAAAATGGTGCCGGCTTATCAGGCGGACAAAAGCAACGCCTGTGCATTGCCCGCGCCATTTTGCGCGATCCGGCCATCTTGATTCTCGACGAAGCCACCAGCCAGATCGACAGTGATTCGGAATCGAAAATCACCACCGCATTGCATGAAATACGTCACGGGCGCACCATGCTGGTCATCGCTCATCGGCTCAGTACCGTGATCGATTCCGACCTGATCGTGGTGATGGAAGATGGCCACATCATCGACCAGGGCAAACATGATGATTTATTGTCTCGCTGTGCCACGTATCGATCGCTGGTCAATACCCAATTGATTGCAGGCGAGCCGGAAAATACGTAAACTCAAATACGCGGGCCAAATTCCAGGGCATCTATTTCCAAACCATTCCGGGAGTAATCACATGACCAGTAGTCGTCATAATAATAACGCGCGGGCCTTCACCTTAATCGAACTACTGGTGGTCATCAGTATCATTGCGCTGCTGATTGGGATTTTGCTGCCGGTGTTGGGCGCGGCGAAATTTCAGGCCAAGGTGACCATGTGCAGCAATCAGTTACACCAGATGGGCATTGCGATCCATGCCTTTGCCACCGACAGCAATGGCTATCTGCCGCAAGGACCTGTGAGTACCGCATCGCTGGCAACGAATCAGGTCTATAGCCTCGCCGAAGGTCACGTCGGACTCGGCTTTCTGGAACTGGGTGATTACGTCGAGTCTCCGGAAATTTTTTATTGTGCCGATGACAACGAAACCGACATCGCTACCGAAATGAATAATTTCGAAACCCAAACCGATGACGCGTATTGTTCGTACCTGTACCGTCATGGCGATGAAGTTTTTCACACCGATCCAACGGGTGGGACGCCTAACAATATCGCAACGCCAGGCACTGACTTATTTTCCTCATTCACAAATGCTGTCAATCAGCGTTATCGTTTCCCCATTGACCGTCCGGTTTATAATTCCTCCGGCATGCAAGCCACGGCTGTGGCGGCGGACATGAATTCATTGTCAGAGAATGTAGGCCCCATACGCACCAATCATTCGAATCGTGTCGTTAGTGCCTTGTTTCTGGATGGACATGTAAACACATTCAATAATTCCGGAACCGAAGGATTCAGTGATGGTCCCTATTCATTGCAATCCGATGTTGCCGCCGGTTACGCGGCCATTCTTGCAGCGATCGATCAGTTGATCATTAATCTCGATGCGACACAGTCGCCGTCGCAGACCTCGTCCGAGACTCCATAAATATATAACGCCGATTTGCGCCGATGGCACCGATGGTATTGTGGATTGGCGTTCGCCCGTATCCATGCGCGCACGGCACACCTCTGTCATGCCCGGCGTTCAAACAGCGACATCTGTCCCATCGTCGCCGAAGCGCGACGCGTTACCTGTAGCCATCTTGTCCGCCGACGTTGTTGGGTCAGCACAACCTTGCCCTGCAAACGTGGGTCCTGAGCGAATACCTGTTTCACCAATGCGGCGCTGTTGGCCTGACTACTGCGATGCAATAACACCACATGATTGGGCGGGCCATCGGGACTGTGTTCGATAATTTGTTGCACGGCAGCAAATGCCTCGTCGTTGGATAGATGTCCTGCCCCACCCATGATGCGACGCTGCAAAAAAATCGGTCGGCCACATGATCGCTGCAAGACCGGATCGTAGTTGGATTCAATCGCCAACAAATCCACGCCCGCAAATAATTCGATCATCTCACGAGGCACGCATCCCAGGTCGGTCGCGTAACCGATTCGGCCCACCGGGGTATCCAATGAAAAACCCGTCGTGCCTTTGTCATCATGACGCAAGCGCACGCAGCGCACCGACATGCCCGCGATCGGCTCAAACGGTTGTTGATCAAATGGCCGAATTAAATTTGCACGAACCAGCCGAGACGCGTGCTTGTTTTTCATCAGGTCATCCACATGCCAACGATGCAGGTAAATCGGAATGCCGTAGCCCACCAACGTGTTAGGCCAGGTCGGGCGAAAATGATCCGTATCCAAATGCGTCACACAAATCCCACGAATGTCCGACAGCATCAGGCCCGCTTGATGTAAGCGTTTGGTGATCGACACAGGGCCCAACCCCGCGTCCACCAATATCGCCTGCCCGCGATAACGCACCACCGTCGCGTTACCTCCCGAACCGCTGGCCAACACGCACACCGACATCCCTCCACTTCCCCCGCGCATCCCCTGTGCAATCGCACCGCGTTTTTCCGTCATCAATCCCTCACGCATGGCCACCACAGAGACGACAGTGTCATCACGCACCGGCTGGGCCATCGGAGAAAATAAATAGGGTTGCTGAGACATCACTTGGCGATCCCAAAATCGACACAGAATCGGTTAGGCTATGGTGGACGCACAGCCGTGCCACGTCAACCCGGTTTGGCTCGGCTATAATTTTTAACGCTGTTCATTCGTTGAGCCGCATTGATTTGATCGATTAACCTACCACTCCTGACGCGATGCCACACATGAACAAGATCACCACCACGACAAACCCACTTCAAAAATTCCATACGATCGGCACCATCCTTGGGGTGGCCTTGCTCATGGCTATCGTCACCGTCACCCCTGGCTGCGATCAGGCAGGCTCTGCACCGGCTGAAGGTGGTCTGGGCATGATCGATCTCGAACGCGTTGCCAGCGAACTGGGCCGAACCCAGACCATGCAACAAACATTGATGGCTCAGGAACAAGCCGCTCAACAAACGATTGGCAATATTCAAAAACAATATGCCCAACAGCTCGACCAGATGCGTGCTCGTGTTGGAGAAACACCCACCGCCGAACAGGAACAGGAATTAGCCCAGTTCGTTCGCGGTGCCCAGCAACGCATGCAGCGCGAAATCGGCAACGCCCAACAACAGTTGGAACGAACACGCATCACATTGTCCAGCCAATTCCGCGATGAAATCAAACCCTACATCCGCCAACTCGCAGAAGAAACTCACAAATCGGCCATCCTTTTCAAATCCGATTCACTGGTGCTCTATGCCACCGAATCCGTGGACATGACGGACGCTCTGATCAACAAACTGATCGCCGCGGGCCAGAAAACATCAACCTCACCAACTCCTCCCGCGTCCCCCTCCAACCCCAACTCTGCCACGTCCCAAGCTCCACCTGTTGCTCCTACACCTCCCGCAGAGACAGATGTTGAGGCCGCAGCCACCGCAGCAGACAACTCGCAATAACCCGCGACATTCTCATTCTCACGGTGCTCCGAAGTAACCGGCTACCCGGCTACCCGGCTACGTGTGCCATTCACGCTCGACACGTGATACGTGAGCGCACCCATAAAACATACAATCCGCATCACCCGCACAATCGGCACAATCGATACGACCATCGCTCAGGCGATCCGTAGCGATTACAACGATCTGCTGCACGCTTGTTTTTGTATTCCGATAACCACTTGTGGATTGGCGGTCATCACCTGCCGATGTCAGTTCCAGAGGATATCACCACGGCCGGGACAGCCAGGTGCGTATCACAGGGATGGCCACGAATCGTTCGGAGGCGAACGGTGAACCAGTCATGCAAAAAAAATATGTGTCTCACACATCCTGCATGTATCACGCGTGCAGCATAAGCCGTCTGATACACCGTGGCAGCATGACTGCATCGGCCAGGCGGTCGCCTCGGCTGTTAGCTGCATTACCAACTCAATACAGATCCAATCTGTCATCATTATGGCTGATCGGCTTCGCAGGCATGTTGACCATCGCTGGTTGTGCCGTCCACCGCGAGCCGATCACGTATGTCGAACCCAGTTACGCTTATGTCAACGACCCGGCAGCGCTTGAACGCGTCTCGGTTGTCGCAAACAATTCTGACATTGACAACACATTGGCCGACGCCACCCCCCCCACCGTCCCCCCCACTTTTTCCCCACGATAAACGGGCGTTTATTCAGTCCCTCCTCCCATATACATCCACACATCTCCCACCCCAACTCCACCACCGCATCATGGGCACACACCACAGTAAATCACTCAGCGCCCGCCTCGTCTTTACCGATTTGTTTTTCTAACCGCCCGATCCGTTTTCGTAGTGTTCGCAATTCGCCAATCATTTCCGGCAGACGTGGAATCGCCAACCATGACCGTCGGGCCCGCTTCATTTCTATCGCGGGCAAACTGCCATACTGTCCGGGCTTGTTCAGATCCCCGGTCACCCCGGTTTGGCCTGCCAACTGCACCTGGTCGGCAATTTTCAGATGACCGGCGACGCCCGCTTGTCCGCCCATCACCACATAATTGCCGATCGTCGTTGAGCCGGCCACACCGACTTGCGCCACATACAAATTGTGTTGGCCCACCGTTGTGCCATGCCCGATCGTGACCATGTCACTGAATTTTGTCCCGCGCCCAATCCGCGTTGAGCCGATCGTCGCCCGATCGATCGCGCAGTTCGCGCCCATCTCCACGTCATCCTCAATCACCACGTTCCCTACCTGTGGAATTTTATGATGACGCGGCGGTTCGCCCGGCAACGCATGGGTTGCGTAACCAAAACCATCCTGTCCGATCACGCAACCTGCATGCAAGGTCACTCGATCGCCCAATACGCACTGGTCGTAAATCGTCACATTGGGATACAACTGGCAATCATCGCCAATCACCGCATCACGGCCGATGTAACAATGCGAATAAATCACACAGCCCTTGCCGATTTTCGCGCCCGGTTCGATGGTCACAAATGCCTGCACGCAGGTGCCTTGGCCAATCACCGCAGAGGCATCAACCGCCGCCTGGGCACTGACGCCTGCTTGAGGATGCTGTCGAAAACCATGGAGCGTCACCATCGCTTGACGAAAAGCAAAATAAGGATCGTCCGCGATCAATAGCGTGCGTCCTGACAAACTCTCCGCATCGCTCGCACTGACCACGATCACCCCCGCGCGACTCTCTGCAATTTTCGACACATATCGACGGTTGGCCACGAAGCTAACCTGTGTCGGACCCGCGTCGTCTAATCCGGCGCAACTTTCGACAACCATCTCGCCATCACCCTGGCATACCGCGCCGATCGCGCCGGCCAATTCTGTCACTGTCATGTTCATGGGATATCAGTTTTGTTGTTGACGTTTAAAAACGCTGAAAATACATCGGTGTACGTGGATACTGCGAGGTGAGACGGCGAGTGAATTTATAATTGTGCGGCGGACCGCATGCCCACCCATCACAGCTCGACATATTCCATGTCAGCCTCAACGCGTTGTTTTTCAACCGGATGATGCACGTCCGCTACGAACGGCCCGCCCAATTGTTCGCGAACGGCCGCCGCATCATAAATCGCACGCTCACCTTGATCGCACGCCGCTACCAGATCCAGCGCGATCTGGCCTTCAGGTTTGGCCAATTCAATCACTGGGATGGCCTGCATAAATGTTTGCAACCGGTTCGAGGCATTTTCAAACGTGCCCGATTTTTCGACCCATGTCGCACCGGGCAATACCACATCCGCACGGTCGGTTAAACGGTTTGGCAATACATCCACGGCCACCGTGAATTTGCCTTCCAACGCATGCATCAGATCATCAGTCACCCAATCGCTCGGATAACCGCCGGTCACGACGACGCCCTTGATTTTGCTATCACCGCTGACCAGGGATTGGAATTCGTCATACCCTCGCACGACCACGCCGACCTGTTCGAGTGCACGCCGAACCCCGCGGGCATTGGGTGCTTTCTCCGCATGGATCACGTAGCCGCCGGGGAATGGTTTGTCCTGTCCGTCGCGTGGGATCGGGCCCACAGACAACACCGCATCGCTGTCGACCGCGCGAATCATTCGGCCCAACAGGTACGCATCTTCGCAAGACAGCATTGGACTGACCATCACGGCCAGTGACCCGGTGCCGTGTTCGGCCACGATGGATTTGAATCGCTCGCCGATGGTTTTGTAGGCCTGATTCCAATCGCATTCTTCGGCCACGCCGTGTTGTTTACGCATGGGTGAACGCAAGCGTTTGGGATCCTGCACAAATTTCCAGCCGTAGCGGATTTCGTCGCTGATCCACCACTTGTTGACTTCCATATTGGTGCGCGGTTTAACGCGATACACCTGGCCCTCATTGTGTTCGACGGAAATGTTATCGCCGCTGGCTGTGATGCCATCGATCGATGGGGTTTTTGTCAGGAACCACACCCGTTGGGAAAACAGGAAATCCTTATCGAGCAGTGCACCGACCGGGCACAGATCCACCACGTTGCCGGACAATTCATTATCCAATGGCTTGCCGGGGAAAACGTCGATTTCTTCGGTATGGCCACGTCCGAAAACGGCCAGTTCGCCGGTGCCGGAAACCTCACGGGTAAAGCGCACGCATCGCGAACACATGATGCAACGATCGGAATACAACCACACATTGGGGCCGACGTCTTTTTTGGGTTGCTTGGCTTTGTCTTCTTCAAATCGTGACTGGGCGCGGCCGTAGTCGTAGGAATAATCCTGCAACGAGCACTCGCCGGCTTGGTCACAAACCGGGCAATCAAGCGGGTGATTGACCAGCAGCAATTCCATGACGGTTTTTTGATTGGCAATGGCCTTGGGCGTTTGCGTGTTGACCACCATGCCGTCGAGGGCCGGGGATTGGCAAGTGGGCACGAGTTTACCGCCGGGACCTGGAGGCCAGGGTTCGAGTTTGTTGTCGTTCTTGGGGTTCGGTGCGAACACCTCTGCCAGACAGATCCGACAACTGGCCACCACCGACAAGCCGGGGTGATAACAATAGTGTGGCAATTTCGCGCCCTGATCGAGCGCGACCTGCAATATCATTTGCTTGCCATCGAACTCACATTCCTGACCGTCGATCGTGATTTTGGGCATGGGCTTACCGGTGGTATCTAATTAGGGGCGTAGGGACAACGTGGGCAACGCGGGTAAAGTAAACTGGTTCTAGGCTTAACAATCCTGATCCTGCTAATCAAATTATGTTAAACGATGATCCGCTGTTGAGCGAGCCAGCCCCGATCAATACACATCTATCCCACGCCGGTTCCGATATACACCAATCGTTACAGATGGTACGATTGTGGTGACGATCCGTGAACCCGAAGGGGAAAACCGGATCGAAAATCCACACATCAGGCGCTCACAATAGTTAATTACAGATTGATTCTGGCCGATAATGCCGGTGTCAGTTTGCATGAAATTCAGGGAGAGAGGCCACATAGCCGAGCGGCCGATCGACAGAACTACATTGTTTGTGCGTAAAGAAATTTCGGCTCGGAGGCATGTATGCCACGCAATATTCCTGTCGGTAACGGCCAAATGCTGGTCTGTTTTGACGACAATTATCAAATTCGCGATCTGTACTATCCTCACGTGGGCCAGGAAAACCACGGTGGAAAAGGCCCGTGCCATTTCGGCATCTGGGCTGCGATCCCTCAGAACGAACAGACCGAACACGACCGACGCAAAGCGCGTCTGGCCTGGCTCGGCGACGGCTGGGAGCGATCTCTCGAATATGAAACCAACACCCTCGCGACCAATGTCACGCTCAACCAGCCCTTGATGCAAGTCAAGCTACGCTGCACCGACGTGGTTGATTTCCATCGGCCGTTGCTGGTGCGACGCATTGAAGTGTCCAATCTGTCGGACGAAGCACGCGAAATTCGTCTCATCCATCACCAGAATTTTAATTTGTTTGGCAACAGCGTCGGCGAGACCGCGTTCTATGATGATCGCCTCAACGGCCTGGTCCATTATCGCAATCGACGCTACCTGTTAGCGACGTGGCATGCTGAGGGCGAAATGGCCATGAGCCAATACGCTTGCGGGACCGCAGGATTCGGCGGTGCAGAAGGCACTTGGCGAGACGCTGAGGATGGCATGTTGAGTGGCAGTTCGATTGCCCAGGGTGCGGTGGATTCCACAATGTTGCTAAGCGTGCCACTCGAAGGCATGCAGACCAAAGTGGTGTACATGATCATCGCCGCGGGTGGCAGTCATGACGAACTGACCGAGTCCAGCGAATTTATCCAACGCGAAGGTCCGCAAAATGTGATCGATCGCACGCGGGCCTACTGGAAATTATGGCTCCAAGCCACTAACGATCAATTCCCCACTCAGGACGAAGGCGGCCCCAGCGATGCGGCTGCGGATTTGTATCGCCGATCGCTATTGATTGTGCGCACGCAAATCGACAACAGCGGTGCGATCATCGCGGCCAACGATTCGGACATCATGCAATTCGGGGCTGACACGTATAGCTATCTGTGGCCGCGTGACGGAGCGTTGGTGGCTGCGGCGATGGACTCGGCAGGTTTCCCCAATGTGGGCCGATCGTTTTACACGCTATGCAGCAAACTGATTACCGACGAAGGCTATTTCCTGCACAAGTACAACCCGGACGGCTCGCCGGCCTCGAGTTGGCATCCGTGGGTCAGCCAGGGCAATCCGCAATTGCCGATTCAGGAAGATGAAACGGCCCTGGTGACATGGGCATTGTGGCGACACTACGAACGCTACAAGGACATCGAATTTGTTCGCCCGTTGTGGAACAATCTGATTGTCAATTCTGCTGATTTCATGGTGCGATTCCGTGATCCAGTTACGAAATTACCGCTGCCGAGTTATGACCTGTGGGAAGAACGCTACGGCGTCCATGCCTTCACCGTCGCTACCGTGTATGGCGGATTGCACGCCGCGAGTCAGTTTGCCAGTTGTTTCGGTGATACCAAACGAGCGCAGGTGTATGCCAAGGCTGCCGAGGAAGTACGCGAAGCCTTCTGTAAATATTTCTGGTCGGAGAAGCTCGATCGATTCCTGCGTCGAATCATGCCCACGGATATCGAACGCAACGCGCGCTTGATGCGCGAGGTGATGGATGGTCGTAAGCCGAAAGCCAAGACCGAAATGACAGGCGATCTGATGATGGATCCCGCACCGGTTGAATATGAACTGGATGAGATTCTGGATAGTTCGACGTATGCAATATTCCTGACCGGGATGTTGGATCCGAATGACGAACGCGTGGTCAAAACGATGCGAGCCATCGAACATCGGCTGTGGATCAAGACGCCGGTCGGCGGGATAGCCCGTTATGAAAACGACTACTACCACTCTGTGACCGATGACATCGAATCAGTGCCAGGCAATCCGTGGTTTATCTGCACACTGTGGCTGGCCCAGTGGCACATCGCCAAAGCCCAAACACTTGAAGAATTGCAGGACGCGCTACCGATTTTTGAATGGGTGGCCTCACATGCCCTGCCATCAGGTGTGTTGGCGGAGCAGGTACATCCGTTGTCGAACGATCCGTTGAGCGTGTCGCCGCTGACATGGTCACATGCGACAGTGGTGGCCTCGATGGTCGAATATCGCGAAAAATATGCCAAGTTGTGTCGCAATCAGATGGAACTGGACAAAATCAACGCGATGATCGATCACAGCGCCCGCCCCAAATCGCAAGCGGTCAGTTCAGGCGTGGTGATGCCCACGCCAAGTTGATGAGCGCCAAACAGCGCGAACGCCTGTGACTTGATTATTTGCCTGTCGGTGCAACCCGCATCATGACATGCCATGCGTGACGTGATCACGGGAACACGTAGGCGATCATCGCGGCTGCGCTGCCGAGGCAACACATGAATAACAGGATCAATGGCAACAGCACGGCCATGGTTGCGCGCAGGCCGGAGATGCGTTGACTGGCTGTCAGTATCAAAATGGTACTGACCAAAGCCCAGATCGAACCGACACCCGAGCTACACGTGGACAAGGGAATGATGCCGATGATCATGGTGCCTTGTCCGTACAGGAATGAATTGGCTGTGGTTTGAAATGTTTTGCGGCAGCCACCTGTGATGCGTAATAACAAATGAGCCGGCCCCGCATAAATCGCGACAATGAACAGAGGTATCAACACACTGAAGAATGGCTGGATCAGTTGGGCAAAAACTTGCTGATTCCAGTGTTGAACGGCCGTAGGCCCCTGATTCATCCCGCTATTGGCTAACAAAACTAACACGAGGCCGACAACGGCTGTGGATACCATCGATAAAAAAATGGTGAGCGTGGTGAATTTGTAAGCGTCACCAAAACCATGGGTTTGGGGAATGCGTTTGCCCAGTTGTTGGGGATCGAACAATGCCATGACGCAGGTCTGCCACCACGCCCGCCAGAATCCGATCTGTTTGCGTTTGATCCAGGGCGCTGGTTCATATCGACCAAATTCCGCATGAATCGGTCCGTCGCCCATGGGGATGACCGACATGTCAGTCACAGTCATGACCGCGTTGCAGTTGAGGCACTGGGCCTGATCGTCGGTGCTGGGCAAATAGCTGTCGCCGAGGCCGCCGTGCAGATGCTGGCAATGCGGGCAGGCAAATGCGACGGTGCCCGGGGTAAAACGATAGTCGCGCAGATCGAAGCCAGTGCCACATTCCGGGCAATGGGGCTGCGAGAGATTCCACAATTCATAGTTGCAGGTTTGACATTGCATGGGCGTTCCCCGATTTAAGACGTTGCGGTTGCCCCGGCGCTCTCCCGGTGTTGTGCGAGCGAAGTAGCCAATCGGTCAATTTTGGCCACCTAAGCATACCGAAAACCAGCCCGACCCCATGGTGGAAAGATGGGCCATTGTTGCAAGGCGTAGGCTGCGATCCTATCCTGTCAGACGTTGGTTTGTATCGACGTTAGGATAATTTGGGTTCCTATCGGAAAATGATCGGGAGGGTCAGGGAAAGTTTAGCTGCGATTTGTCGCAAAGGGTTTTGCCAGCTATGGCCTATGGGTTATATATAGCATCGTTTGTAGGGGCCATTGCCATGGCAATGATGTTGCCACGTGCGCGTCGAAGCGGACGCGGCGGCGGAGGTGGTAACGGCAGCGCCGCCCGGTTCGGCATGTTGCTGGGCGCAGCAAGTCTGGGGGGCGTATGGCTATGGCTGAGCGAGCAGCTATTACCTGCCGCAGAGTCGTGGGGCATTTCCAGGCCCGCGATGGTTTATTACTACATATTCAGTGCGATTGCGATCGTGGCCGCCGTGCGAGTCATCACCCATACCAAGCCGGTGTATTCAGCCTTGTGGTTCGTCATGGTTATCCTCGCGTCGGCAGGCATGTTTCTGTTATTGGATGCGGAATTCATGGCCGCGGCAATGGTGATCATTTACGGCGGTGCGATTCTGGTCACGTATGTGTTTGTGATCATGCTGGCCTCCGAGCCGGGTGAAGCGGGTGGTCCGGGATCAGGCGGCGGCATTGGCATTGAAATAGCACCAGAATATGAAACCGTATCACGTGAGCCCATCGGCGCATGTGCCGCGGGATTCCTGCTCCTGGCTGTGTTGCTCAGCGTGGCGTTTTCCCCGATTGCTCCGAATCCCGAAGCGGCCGGGCCCACCGATGCCCAGCTTCTGACCAGCGTGCTGACCGATCGGCCAGCAGTGCGACTATCGCATATCACCGATGACCCGCGATTGGCTGAGGTCATGTCGGTTAACAATATTGATAACAGCGAACGGGTTGGACTGGACTTGTTTGAGTCGCATCCATTGGGACTGGAACTCGCTGGTGTGATCCTGCTCGTATCGCTGGTGGGTGCGGTGATCATCGCAAGGCAACAGGTGCCACTCAATGATCCCCCCACCACTTCCCCCACTTTGCCCACGTCGCCCGAGGCGTAGCCAGCCACGTTGAAAACATGGCGTGAGCCTCAGCGAGTGTCCCCTGCGTTTCGTATGATAAATCCCGTATCGACCTGCATTCAAATTAGACCCCCGGAACTGAATTTTCCATGATCGAATCCATGCATGCTGTGACGCTGGGACACTTCCTGATGACCGGGGCGATTTTATTCGTCCTGGGATTGATCGGATTTGTCACGCGACGCAATCTGATCATCATGTTCCTGTGTACGGAAATGATGTTCCAGGGCGTGGCGATTACGCTGATTGCGTTCAGTAAATTTCACATGAACATGAGCGGCCAAACGTTCGTGATTTTCCTGCTGACCGTCGCAGCAGCAGAATCGGCGATGGCATTGGGGCTGGTCGTGTTATTGTTCCGACGCAAACGTTCATTGGATTCGCAGGTCTGGGCCCAGATGGCGGGATAGTTTTCGATAACCAGAACCGGTTCGCATGATGGTAAGGCCTCGGCCAACCATTCTCCCCGGTTGCCCCGAATGTGGGGCAGACATGAAAATCAGATTTTAGAAATCAGACAGACATTAGCAATTAGAAATTTCCCTACATGACAACCCTAGCTCCTTGGATTTCCTGGTTCCCCGCGTTAGCTGCCGTGTTGTGCGGCGTGTGCTGTTTTAAGCCGACCTTGCGCAACTATGCCGCGCCGATTTGCGTGATCGGCATATTCGCAGCGTTTATCAGCAGTCTGCTGGTGATAAACGGCATGGATACGCACGGGACACTCCATGCCACGGCTTTTGAATGGATTGTGGTGGGTGACTTTGTTGCGAACTTTTCGTATTTCATTGATCCGCTGACCATGATCATGCTGATGGTCGTCACGGGCATCGGCACGTTGGTGGCCATCTATGCCGCTGGTTACATGCGTGGCGATCGTGGCTATGCTCGCTTCTTTTTCGGGGTCAGTTTGTTTGTGTTTGCCATGCTCACGCTGGTGCTGGCCGACAATCTCGTGCTGCTGTATCTGGGTTGGGAAGGTGTGGGCCTGTGTTCGTACCTGCTCATCGGGTACTACTACGACAAGCCCTCAGCCGTCGCGGCTGCGAAAAAAGCATTCATTGTCAATCGCATCGGCGACCTGGGTTTCGCCGCAGGGATATTTTTCTGCTACACCACGTTCGGCACCGTCACGATGTCAGGCGATGGTGGCATCATCGAACAAGCACGCGGCATGTTGGAATCGGGTTATCCGGTATCAACGGCCACCCTATGGATTCCGTTTCTATTGATGCTCGGTGCGTTTGGCAAATCGGCGCAGTTGCCGTTGTATGTGTGGTTGCCAGACGCGATGGAAGGCCCAACGCCGGTGTCGGCATTGATCCACGCGGCGACGATGGTAACAGCGGGCGTGTACATGATCGCGCGGATGTTGCCGGTGTTTGAATTGTCGCCGTATGCGTTGCCGACGGTGGCATGTGTGGGCGGTGCGACGGCGATATTTGCGGCGACGATCGCGCTGTGCCAGTACGACATCAAACGCATTTATGCGTATTCAACTGTCTCGCAACTGGGCTACATGTTCATCGGCGTCGGGGCATTGTCGACCGCGGGCGGCGTGTTCCATCTGTTCACCCATGCGTTTTTCAAAGCATTGTTATTCTTGACCGCTGGTTCGGTGATGCACGCGTTGGCCGGTCAATTGGACCTGCGAAAAATGTCGGGGCTTCGCCACAAAATGCCAGTGACATGCTGGTTGATGTTTGTGGGTTGCCTGGCGTTGGCAGGGTTCCCGTTTCTGGCTGGGTTTTACAGCAAGGACATGATTCTGGCCGCTGCCCTGCAACAGGGATTGGATGGCCACAACACGATGTTTGTCGTGCTGGCCATCGTCGGTCTGGTCACCGCATTGCTCACCGCGTATTACACGTTCCGATTGTGGTTCCGTGTGTTCATGGGGCCTGAACAATTTGAGATGGGCGAGGACCATCACGGGGACGATGGGGATACTGGGCATGACGACGCGCACGGCCATGCAGGAGAAAATGTGGGGGGGCCGCATGAGATGCCTTGGTTGATGAATGGGCCGTTGGTGGTGTTGGCCTTGGGTGCGTTGTTGGCTGGCGTGTTGGGTCAGCATTGGATCGTGGACAACGTATCGCATTCAACCGCCGCACCGCATGTTGCCCATGGCGCTCATGGTGCGGACCATGGCGATGGCCACCACGGCAGCCTGCTATTCGGCATGGACCTGCATTTGGCCATGCAGTTGATCAGCGGCTGCATCGCGCTGTTGGGCATTTTGATCGCATGGTATTTCCATCTGCAAAATCGGGCTGCGGCGGATCGATGGGCCACACGGCTGTCGGGCGTGGTCACGCTGTTGGAAAACAAATGGTATGTGGATGAAATTTATGATGCGGTGATCGTGTCGCCGCTGCGGGCATTGGCTCGTGGGTTCTGGTGGATCGACGACAAAATTATCAACGGCGTGGTCATGGTGATCGCGGCAATCCCCCCACTGCTGGGACGCGCCGCTCAACCGTGGCAACGTGGACAATTGCAGGGCTACGGTCTGACCATGGCCGCGGGCATTGCGATTCTGGCATTTCTGATTATTGTCAGTGTGCTATGAATCTTGTGAATCCCATGAACCGCGGGACGCCTCTGGGGTGTGGCTAGTTGGATTAACATGGTTTGGCCTGGTTCGTATCGTTTATGACAGCATGACAAATCGCATCGTGACTCGTTCACATCGTTTGTTTGGGAAATTCAGGTTTGATTGAGAAACTCGTTCCATTTCAGGTCATCGTCCCCGTGCTCGGCGCGATGAGTCTGTTGATCGTTCAGCACGTGGCTCACAAGCTGGTGCGCGCCATGGCGTTGCTATGGTCGTTGATCGGCTTGGCCATCACGGCAATCATCGCGATCAATTTCGACTGGTCCACCGGCGGATCGTTTGAAACGCTGGTCACCATTCCCTGGGCAGAAAACCTCGGGCTGGAATTCGGGTTCGGCTACGATTCGATTTCGCTGTGCCTGGTCATGCTGACCTCGTTGATGATGCCCCTGATCACGATCGCGTCGTGGTCGGCTGTGGTCAAACGCATCGCGGAATTCCACATCTGGCTGTTGATGTTGGAAGCAGCGATGATCGGCGTGTTTCTGGCCACCGACATCATCTTTTTCTACGTCTGTTTTGAATTCACCTTGATTCCGATGTTTTTCCTGATCGGTATCTGGGGTTCATCGCGTCGATTGCAAGCCGCAAAAATGTTTTTCCTGTACACGTTTGCCGGCTCGATGATCACGCTGGTGGGGATTATCTATGTCGCATGGTTCCATGCCAACCTGCACGGCGGGGAGTGGACCTTCGGCATCAAAGCATTGACAGCCTCAGCCCAGCAAATGTCGTATCACGAACAGTTCTGGGTCATGATGGCTTTCCTGGCGGGCTTCGCTCCCAAGGTGCCCTTGTTCCCGGTTCACACCTGGCTGCCACTGGCGCACACCGAAGCACCCATGGCAGGCAGCGTCGACCTGGCGGCGGTGTTGTTGAAACTGGGCACGTATGGCATTTTGCGATTCGCCTTGCCCATGTGTCCCTTGGCCGCGATTGTGATTGCACCATACATCACGGTGCTGGCGATCATCGGCATTCTGTACACGGCCTTGATTTGCTGGGTGCAAAGTGACATCAAGAAACTGGTCGCGTATTCGTCCGTCTCGCACATGGGCTTTTGCGTGATGGGGATGTTCGCATTCAATGCCACTGGCGTGGCTGGCTCGGTCACCTACATGATCAACCACGGCCTGAGCACGGGTGCGTTATTCATCTGCATCGGCATGATGTACGAACGATTCCACACGCGTGACATGAACCAGATGAGCGGGCTGATCCGAGCGATGCCGATCTGGGGCGGGTTCACGGTATTCTTCACCTTGGCAAGCGTGGGATTGCCGGGCTTGAATGGTTTTATCAGTGAGTTTCTGTGCCTCGTCGGAGCGTTTACCGCTCGCGATGTGTTAGGCCCGCCGTATGCGATCGTCGCGGGTATTGGCATGATCTTCGCCGCGATGTATTTGTTGTACATGGTCGGTCGCGTCGTGTTCGGTCCCTTGAAATTGCCTAGTACCGAACAGACCGACAAGGGTGGCCACGTGATCGCCCCGGCAGCGAAAATTGCAGACCTGACGCCGCGTGAAATTGGCACGCTGATCCCGCTGGCGGTGTTGTGCTTGTACCTGGGTCTATATCCCAAACCATTGTTACAAAGTTTGGCGGCTCCTATTGAAACGCTGACGCGCCCTGTGCAAACGGCGTTGGAACAGCAACGCGCGGAGCGAGCCAATCTTGAAAAAGATGCGAGTAATACGAATAACCCGATCGAGACGATTGATGCGACAGATACGATCGATGCAGCGATGAAATTTAACGTGACCCCTGATAACACGATGACCATCCATACCCTCAGCGCCGATGCAACCCGATTCGCAACCCCGGTCGCATCCGACACCATGACCATACAATCCGTGGCTACCCATCACATCGCGGGGGTGTCACCATGATAAATTTTGACCCGTACCTGAATCTCGCTTTTTTCGACACACTCGCCACCGTGATCGGCACAGCCAGCAGTCAAGCTGGAACCGACGGGCTAATGAATGCCGGGGCCAACCTAGGCGGTGGGATGGTTGCCAAGCTCAACGGCATCTGGCCCGAAATCACACTATGTATTGCCGCGACGCTCAGCCTGTTTGTCGGCATGGCCAAGCACGTACAGATGCGACGCATGACCTGGTGGATCTCCGCGTTGGGTCTGGCTGTGGCGGCACTGATCGCAGCCTATGAACCTGCCCGTCCGGATGCTCACAGCATGATCAGTGCGGGCATGGGCCAATACGTCAAAATCATGTTCGCCCTGACCGGCCTGGTGCTATTGCTGGTCGCTGCGCAAATTCCTGAGACCCTGGCGGTCACGCATCGCAATGAAATTGACCGGCCTGATTTCGATCCCGGGCAAGTGGTGCGCGGTGAATTTTTCGCGTTTTTTCTACTCAGTCTCGCGGGGGCCATGCTCTGCGGCGGTGCTGACGATCTGGTCTGGCTGTTCCTGGCATTGGAACTGACCAGCTTGCCAACCTATGTTCTGGTTGCCACCGCCCGCGATCGCATCGAAGCCCAAGAGGCAGGCGTCAAATATTTCTTCCTGGGCGCATTGTCAGCCGCGGTATTTCTCTATGGATTCGCACTGATCTATGGTGCCACCGGCCACACCGATCTGGGCCTGATCCATCAATACGTGATGACCAATGGTGCTTCGCCGATGTTCATCACCGGCTTGCTGCTGTCGCTGCTGGGCGTCGCGTTTAAAATCGCAGCGTTTCCCATGCACTTCTATGTCGCTGATGTCTATCAAGGTGCCAACGTCGGCGTCACCGCGTATCTGGCGTTCGTACCCAAAGCCGCGGGCTTCATCTCGCTGATCGTCCTGCTCGGCCTGATCATTCCTGAAAACAACCAACCCATCATGGGCGTCGAACCCATCACAGGCCTGATCTGGATCATGGCCGCGGCCACCATGACACTCGGCAACATCCTGGCCCTACTGCAAAACAACGTCAAACGCATGCTGGCTTACAGCTCCATCGCGCACTCCGGATACATGCTCGTCGGACTCACCGCAGGGCTGGGCAACCATCCCGAAGGCCATGCCGACGGCGTGTCAGGCGTGTTGTTCTATCTCGTCGCCTATGGCCTGGCCACCATCGCTGTGTTCGCAGTCATCGGTTGTCTACAGGTCAACGGCGAAGAGGCTGAAACCTACGAGGACCTTGATGGCCTGAGCAATCGTCATCCGTTCCTGTCCGGCACCATGTTGTTGGCTACCATGTCCATGATCGGCCTGCCTCCGATGGTTGGCTTCGTGGGCAAACTGTTCCTGTTCAGTACTGCCATGGACGCGGGCTTTATCATTCTGGTCATCATCGCGGTGGTCAATAGCGCGGTCTCCGCCGCCTACTACCTGCGACTGTTCCACGCATGTTTCTTCGGCCACGAGCATGGTCAGTTCGAACACATTCCCGAACCGGCCGATGCCAAACCGGTCGTCGACAGAATCGGCCCGTTCTTCGGTTATCCACTGGCCCAGATTGTGGTCCCCATCCTCGCCCGTCGATCTGCCGCATTCGTCGCCGTCGGCGCAGCCTTGTGGTTAGGCGTTGCCAGCGGTTGGCTCGTCAATGCCTCAATGAACGCGGTCGGCCGCAGCACCACGCCTACGCCCGTCATCGAGACAGCCGAATACCCAAACAATTTGCCCGCACCCGGATCATCCCCCTTGCCATCGCCCACCTCATCTTTGCCGGCCATCCTGCCCGACATTACGCCCGACCCCACATCCGATAGCAAGGCTATTGCTACGCCTGATGTACCTGCGGTTTAAAGCGCTTAACCCGCACGCGGGATACCAATCCTGATAAATAACACGCGCGTGATACCCATCCCATTAAAAATTCGCGCGGCCTCAATTTTCCCTTCACACAAACTCCCGGTATTCACCGGGAGCTAATAAAAATCTACGGGCGAGTATTGATCGTAATCCGTATTAGAGCGTTTTCACCTTTTCCCTAGCGTGTATCCACAGTGCCAGAAGAAGTGGATCGCGTCGGTCGGGGTGATGGTGTCCATCAATCTTTGCGTGTCACCCCACAGCTCTTTCACGTCGCGATGTCTGGCC
>JAUHYI010000136.1 GCA_030426385.1 Phycisphaerae bacterium | reverse complement strand
CCATGCAACAAGCGGTAACGCCGACGTGGCTGACACCTGAACAATATCTGGATCTTGCTGAACAATTGCTGGCCGACACGAGCAGCCTGGCCAGCTCCGATCGCGTTCGCACCGTTTATGTTCAGCGATCAGCGTTGTTTTATGCCGTGAATGGTGACCCGCTGCCCGAACCCATAGAAGTTGAACGCGCTCCATTACGACTCGCCATCCTTGCCGAGACGATGCGTTCCGATCAATTGCAAAGCCACCTCGCAGGCGGCAACGTTGGGTTCCTAGATACGCATGTTGAATTTGCAACCGGCAGGCCGACCGATTTCCTTGGTTATGCACGCCCCGGATTCGGAACGCCCTCCGACTTGCACGGCTACACGTTCAATGTTGTGGACCCCGGCAACGTGTTTTTCGCAGCACAATCAGGCTTCTAGCCCCCCACATTCCCCCCCCACACCCCTCCCACATTCTCCCAACCACATACCCACTCAGACCCACTCGCGCACTCACATCAACCAATCACGGACACGCCACGCTCCCCGCGCAACACCCATGAATGTTTCCGCATCAACATCCGCCAATGATTCCCGGACAGGGAATGAATCAACGTATACCCATTGGGATGATGACGTGCGTGGTGTTCAGCAATTTGTGGCATCACTACATACCAACAACGCATGGCAATACCGCGTATCACACGATGCTTCGCAGCCGATTGCCATCGCTTCTGCCACGGCGGTTTTATTGTTGGGTTTTCTTGGCTTGGAAACAGGAGATGAAGAAGAACGCCAATCGTGGGCCGACGCGTTGATGAATTTTCAAAGCGAAGATGGTTTGATCCATGATCCTGTTGATGAAAAACATCCCACGCAACAGCAACCCCTGTGGGCATTGCGAGCACACCGAACGCGACACGTCGCCTGGGCAATCGAACAACTGACTGGCCAACCGTTACGACATTCAATTGAAATTGCGGTGAACAATCTCGACGAGGAGGCGCTGCACACCACATTGGAAACATTGTGGAACACCGCAGGCAAAAGCGGTGCGTGGGGTTGGGGAAATTGGGTGATGGATTTAGGCGTGCTGTTTGATCTGCATGAAAAGCAAACCCAGACCGGCGCAGGTCACCGCGCCCTCAACAACCTATTGGATTGGCTCTCGTCACGCCTTGATCCACAAACCGGTTTCTGGTGGCTTGAACACACTGACATGCGCAATGCGATGGCTGGTGCCATGCATTTGTATCCGTTGTATTGGTTGGTCGGTCGCTCCGTGCCCCATTTTGAAAACGCGGTCAAACGTACCTTGGAACTGCAACAACCCGACGGCCTGTTCGCTTATGAAATCGGACACGGCGGTAGCCAATGTTTGGATTTTGATGCGGTGTTTGTTTTGATTAATGGTTGGCATCGACATCCTGCCTTGCGTCAAGACATTGAAAAAGCCTGTAAAAACGTGCTTAAAAACATCCGCCAATGTCGCAACGACAATGGTTCATGGGCGGATAGTCGAATTGATCAGATGCGACATTGGGCCACGCAGGCCGCCGCGTTTCATGCCTCGCGTGGCAGTGTGTGGGATGCCTATGCACGCATGATGACTGTCGCGATGTGCGTGGAGGTCCTTACCGGGCAACCCCCGCAAGGCGTCCAAACCAATCGCCATCTATTTGAAATGTTCCGTCCGTTGGGTCGCGAAACGTTATCACCGATTCAATGATTCCACCTCACGAGAATATTCATGGCTGATGCCAAACCACCGGTTACTCATTTTTATACCTATGATCCTACCGATCCGCCGCGCTATCATTGTCGCGTTATCGATGACTCGTATTTTGACTGGTTGTTATCAAGCCTCGCAGGCACGGGCTTAACATTTCTATACCGCTGCAATCTGGCCGGGCGTGCTTATTATCCGAGCCAACACCTCGATGCATTTGACGAGGACTGTATTGATGCATCGCATGAAAGCGCCTCACGCTGGGCCCGCGTGACAGCCATGATGCGCGCGGGAGATCCACTGGCTGCCGCAGTTCGCGCAGCGCGCAAACATGATGTGCCCATCTGGATCTGGTGGAACTGGAATGAATTTCAAAATGTGCGCAAGGGCTGCCTATCGTTAATCGATTCGTATTGGTACGACCGGCCTAGAAGCTATTGGTGTAATCGCGATGGGTCACGCTTCTATCATGGCGTGCCGGATTATGGCCATGTACCAGTACGAGAGCGCCTGCTTGCCATGCTCGACGAGAGCCTGGATTACGATGTAGATGGCGTCTATCTGTCGACCCGATCGCACAGTTGGTTTGCGTGTTGGCAATCACCGGGTTGGGAAGAACATCTTGAGCCGTTTGGGTTCAATGATTCGATCGTGAATGACTATCGCGCCAAACATGGCGTGGATATTCGTTACGAGGATTACGACCAGGACGCCTGGCTGCGCATCAAGGGCGATCATTTTTCGACGCTGCTATCCATGGCCGGCCAACGTGTGCATCAACGCAACGGAAAGTTTATCGTCGGCCTATCACCTGATCGGTACAACCTGATGGGCATGGGCGATAAGTGGCCGGGCAAACAACATCTGCAGCTATACAAAGACTGGGAACGTTGGGCCGAGGATGGTTCTATTGACGGCTTGTGCGCTGAACAAAATTGTCCGCACCAGCGCACCATTGAATCATCACCACTGCAATTATTTCGCGAGACATTGCCGAATGATTTTCCATTGTATCTGTGGTTCGACACCGCCTGGTTCAACAACCGGGGCGCTGGACCTTTCAGTCTGGCCAATTGGGATCGTCTGTCGGTCGATCAGGTACTGTCGCAATTTGATCAAGCCCAACAACTCGGCGCTGCGGGCGCGTTTTTTCATACGTTGTATCACTACACCTCGTGCGATACGGATGGAGAATCAATCGGCGGCTATGGTGTTTTGCCGCGTACTGAATATCTCGACGCTATACGTGAACGCTTCAGTGCGCTGCCGCTACAAAAATCGTAACGAATAAGCCACAAGCATTCGAATCACAGACACACAATCCACAATCCACAAACGCTCGGCCACTATCACGACAAAGAGGCCGTTATGAACAGAGTAAATTCAATGACGACTGCCACAGCAACGCCGGACTCCACAGACAATTCTCGACGATGGAAAATCGTGGGTTGGGATCACAATGCGCCGGACCCGTTTCCTGGTTTTGGTGGCAAGGTCGGGATGGGGCAGGACATGGCATTGCTCGATGATGGCAGTTGGTTTGTCGTGTTTCATGCGGGATATTGGCATCTATCCGTAGCCACGCCGATGATTGCGTCACCTGACATGGTTCAGGCGTGGGAGAAAAACGGCTACCCGAAAGATCATGTCGCGCCGCAAGGCGGACGTGTGCTTTCGATGCGTAGCGATGATGAAGGCCGAACCTGGACGCGTCCAACGACCGTGCTTCAGGATCGTTGGGACGTAAGCCCCATCGGAATGAATCGTTTACATGATGGCTCACTGTTGCTGTTCGTGAATCAACAGGCGTCATGGTATGGCGACATCACCCCACCACCCGATCACCTAGAAGTTAACACGCGCATCGGCGTCATGCGTTCGACCGATCAAGGCTTAAGCTGGACCAAGCCCACATGGTTGGACATGCCCCAACGGCATTACCAACGTGCCTACGCACAAGCGATCGTGTTGGCCGACGGGACATTGTTGTACCCAACCTACACCACTGAAACATTTGACGGAACACTCAACGGTGCCATCCATCGCAGCACCGACAATGGCATCACGTGGCAACTATTGAGCACGCTAACACGCGACAAGGGCCAACCCATCGATGAGCCGACGCTGACCGCTTTGGCTGACGGACGAGTGATGTTGATGACACGGCTGGACGCGGCGATTTTCTATAGCGAAGACCAGGGGCACACATGGTCGTTTTCGCATTGCGCGCCATTCGCGCCATTAAAAGCACATCGCACAGCCGTGTTGCATGACGGCACCGTCGTCTGTTGGATGACATCACATGGCAGGCTGCGCGTATCGTGGTCCAGTGATCACGGCCGAACATGGCAGGTCGACGAACATGGCCAACCGTTGCCATTAGATTTGAACAGCTACGGATATCCCGGCGGTTGCGTGCTCACGGATGAATCAATCGTGGCCGTCTACTATGACGCCGCCAACCAGCAACAGCGCACGCATGTTTGGGCGACACGCTTTTCCATCAGTCCCGATCGCAAGAAGTTGATTCAACACAACGCCCCCGTCATCGCGAACAATGAACCAACATTGCCAAACGTCTCAGGTGAATTGGATGTGGATGTGATGCACACCCAACCGCAATAATTTATGCCTGTGGATCAAGTGATGCCGCAATGTAGCAATGTAGTGATGTAGTGAGCTAGAGCAACTGGCTTCAATATTCTCCACGGTCACCCGGACTGGCCGCTTAAGCGGCCAGTCCAGCGCACCAAAATCGTGATGATTAATCTCGCCCGTTGCTCTTGTGATGCCACGGTACAGTGACGCACAATCTCTCGCATTTTAATCAGGACCATCGGCTTACGAGCTCGCGTTTGTAACTTGCAATTTCTCGATGACGCGCAGGGCATTGCCGCTAAGAATGCTGAGCTTTTCATCATCGGTGATGTCTGCAAAATCAATACGAGCCTTTTGGTTGGCAGCGTAATATAGCGGTGTATCAGTGCCGAACAACAGGCGTTCGCACCCGATCTCCTGCACCGCCCATTCGATGAGGTTGGGCAGGATACTCGCCGAGCTGGAGGTGTCGGTATAAACATTTCCCGCTCGTGATTGTTGAATCGCTCGCACCTGATGCGTGGGATCCTGTTCCGGGCCATGCCCCAGGTGCGCCAGGATCAAAACCACCTGCGGATAGCGATCGGCAAACGGAATAAAATCAGCAGGCAAACTGTTTTCTTCGCCCGAATGTGTGAGCACCACCGCGTGATGCTCAGCCGCAAAGCCAAACAGTGCGTCGCCATATTCGCGAATCGGATAGCCATGTTCCTCGGGATGGATTTTGATTCCCATACAGCGAGGCCCGGCCAACATCGTGGCAGCCTGATCGAATGTTCGCGCATCACGCGGGTCAATGATCACCCATTGCCGTAGGCCGGGATGCACATCGACCGCCTGTTGCGTGTCAATATTTCCTTCATACGCCCGGCCATGGAAACGCGGCAATAGCCCGCGTAACGGCGACACGATCGTGGTACCGATCCCGCAAGCCAGGGCCCGTTGATGTACTTCATCGGCCGATGCCGACATGAACCGGCACACGTGGGGGTCGGTGTGTTGGTGATCGTATTGTCCGAAATGTCCGTGGACATCGATCGCGTGAATGTTTGAATTCATGAAACGTCACCCTTATACAACATGTCGGAAAAATGATCGAGATACCATTGCCGCAAGCGCTCAATATCACTTGCTGTCGGCGAACAGTACGGCCCGCGGCATTGCCGTGATGTTTCGAGGAACCCGCTCGCCAGTCCACCCATGCGATCGTACGCGGTATCGGTAAATCCCTTCGGTTCGAATTCATCATCCAGATATGCGTGCAATGCGATCACTGGTTGTAGTGCGTGCGATAACAGATCCCACTGTTGATCTTGCACCAGTTTCCATAGTTGCAAAACTACTTGCGGGTTCCAATAGACCATCGCGCTACACGAACCGTTCGCGCCGACCGGCCCCAGTTCCGCCCATTGCGTTTCGTTCACGAAGACATTGACAAACGCCGACAGCGCGCGACATCCCGATGCCGTGGCACCGAGCGTGCCGCCGTTAGCTTTGACCATGGTGTACGTGGGAATTCGTGCATGCAATGCTTCGTGTTGGGCCAACGCCAACGCTTTTTTGGCTCGCAAAGTTTCATACACGGACAGCGGCACACCCGGCGCAGCTTCAGCCACTGCCTGAAAAAACGGCACAACCTGGTCATCGGGAACTTCCATCCAAAACGGCAACGCCACCTGGATAGCATCGGCCTTGAGTTTCGCCGCGACCTCTGCTTTACGAACGGCTTCGCGCGTCGATGTCGCGGTGCAGCCGATCATCGCTGGGGTGTGATGGGCGTGACAGACTTCGACGGTCGCGCGTGCGATACGTTCAAATTCTTCGAAACTCTGGGCATAAAATTCGCCACTCGTTCCGCCCGTGTAAACACCCGGCACGCCTGCCTTGCAACATCGTTCGACATCGCGGCGATAGATGTCTTCATCAAATTCATCGTGTTCGTCCCACGCCACCACCAAACCGGCCCATGGGCCTGTCAACATTTTTCGCGCGTCTGTTTTTAGTGCTGGTTTCAACGACGTGCCCCCATTATGCCCGTCAACTGCTCAATCGATTTGCAACCAGCCACCACGGAGGTGACGCCGGGTTGTTCCAACAGCCAGTCGATGGCATAGGCCGTTTCCTGAGTCTGGTGTGCTTGCGCTTCGGCGGCAAATGCGTCGAGCTTTTTGTACAACTGCGCATCGGGCGAGCCTAACCAATCAGATTCACTGATGCGACTTCCTGCGGGGATCGCCGAGCCGCTGCGGTATTTTCCGGTTAACAACCCACCGGCCAAAGGTTGATACGGCGTAACCGCAATCGACAATTGATGACATAACGGTAAGTGTTCCGACTCAATCGCACGGTCCAACCAGTTGTAACGCGGTTGACTTGCCACCGGCCTCGGCCAGTTGTGACGATCACACAGTTCGATCATTTCCCGAATGCAGTTGGGTTCGAAATTGGAAAAACCCCAATGACGTATCTTGCCGATTTCTATCAACCATGCCATCGCCGCCAGCGATTCGATCAACGGCGTGCTCGGGTCCGGCTTATGCATTTGGTAAATATCAACTCGGTCCGTCCCTAAACGCCTCAGGCTTGCATCGATTTGCTCAAAAATATGTTGACGACTCAAGCCACTGCCTGATTCAACTTCGCAACCAACTTTGGTGGTGATCACAGCTTGATCGCGACGATCCCGCAACGCACAGCCGAGTATCTGTTCTGCCACACCGCCCGTGGAACCCGGCTTTCGACTGTAACCTTCATACATATCGGCGGTGTCGATGAAATTGATGCCATGATCCAAAGCCCAATGCACCAGGCGAATAGCATCCTCGGCGTCAACCGGATTACCAAACGTCATGGTGCCCAAACACAATGGCGACACATGCAGATCGGTATGAGGAATCGGTCGATGGTCCATCGTGTTTATCCTGATCATGGATAGGATGTCATGTTCCAAAAAACACATAAAGGATTTACTCGTTTGGCATTTCGATTTTGGGCCAGGGATGATTCCCGGGTTCCAACAATCGGCTGGGCCCAAAGTAAGCCACCGGATAATCGTCGGGTTCATCGGTATTGCCCAGGATGCGATTGACGATGCATCGCGCGGCGTTGAATGCAATCCCACTGCCCGAGCCGGCCATGCCCCCGATCATGTATTTCCCCTTGTCATCGAGCGGGCCAATCAATGGGAATTCATCCGGCGTATAACCGACGGTGCCGGACCATTCGTTGGTCAGTGTGAATCGATACGAGCCATAGAGTCGCTTGTATTCACTCAGCGCAAACTGAGTCAGAAAGCGCGATGGCTTATTGCCACCTGCCAGGCGATCGGGCACACGCGTGGAATCCGAACCGACAAGCAACGTATTGTCACGCCGAGCACCGAAGAAAAACTGCCCGGTAATGCTGTTGTCCGAAGGCATCGCATCAGGTGCGCCTTGTCCGCTGGCGAGTTGTTCTTGATGGGGTTGAATGATGTTATGAAAACGCGAGTCGATTTTCGGCAAATAACTTTCCACGCCGTAGATCACGTGACGTGCATGAATCTCGCCACGGTTGGTGCGAATGATGTAACCGCCAGGCGCATTGGTATCGTTCACCGATTCAACGCGCGTGTGACTGAAAAATTGCACGTGCGGTTTTCGCATGGCCGTCGTCAAGAGCGACCACACCCATTTAGCCGGATGCCAGGTTGCCGATTTTTGCGAAAAGCCCGACGGATGCTCAACATTCATCCCGCTTTCCTGATGCGCACGCTGCGGATCGATGGCAATCCAATCGGTAAAACCATGACGATGGCCATCGCGAACCGATTCAGACAAGGCTTCTTGTTGATCAGCTAAACGCTCTTGAACCCAGCCATTGCGAGCATAGTCCACGTCGAATTTTTCATCACGAATGGTCTGTTCGATCATGTCCGCATTGCGATAGGAAGCCTGGCAATAGCACGCGGAGAATTGCTCGGCCAAATGACGATGTTCCTGTGCCGACAGATTGGGCCGAACGTTGGGCAGATGATTCAACACCGTGTCACGCACCATTGTGAAATAGCGTCCCATCACAATCGTGCCCTGGTTTCGGCCCGATGCTCCATCCGCCGCATCTCCCATGTCGAGAACCACCAGCGTCCGGTCGGTTGCCGCGCGTCGCGACCAGTGATAGGCCACCGATGCCCCGGTAAACCCTGCGCCGATGACAACCGTATCTACAGACTTCGGCAGCGTCGCATCCGATTGGTTGCACCACGGATGATTCGCCAACGGATTGGAAGAATCCAACCAGTGCGGCTTGCGCGATACTTGCGGAGGAATCGTAATTCCTGGCATCGCATTGGGAATAGTCACCAGCATCTGACGTAGCGACCACCACACAAAACGAATCCATTTGGTCAGCCAGAATTGCCCTTTGTAAACCACCCGTATGTACGTGCGTGCTGCGCGCAAATCATGAGTGCGTATGCCCAGAAACAACCGGACCGCCCATCGCACACGATCAAACAGCGACACACGTTCAGCCGAAGTATGGTTGGTTTCAGGCATCTGATTAACATGACTCGTTGTCGATTTCATCACAATATTTCACTCGTACCATCAGGGTTAAACATTTTCCGAATCGGGCCCGTGGTGATCGATTTTTAACACCCATTTAAAATGCAGCCGTATCATTGATCGCGCACGATCCAGATCGCGATCGCGAATCGCTGACACAATGGCGTGATGCTCCCAGATGGTTTCGTCCGACGCGGATGAATCAGACGCAGGCTCATCGTTCATAAAAAAACAACTCAGGACATGCTGCATCCCCGCGATCAAGCGCGAGCCTGTCATTTTCAACAATTGGCCATGGAACAATAATTCCAGTTCGTCTTCTTTTTCCGATTGCCCACCCGCTCGTGCGACCTGCTCAAATTGATGCGCCAGTTCCGACAAGTGCTCGATCTGATCATCGGTGGCACGGGCCACAACCGACTCAATCGCACCCACCTCCAAGGTGTACCGCAACAGCGCCAGCTCACGCCGATCCTCCGGCGATTGCATCAGCGATGGCAAACTTTCAGACCACAATCGCAACGGGTCAGGCCGACCCACGATCAGCCCTTTGCGTTTTCGGCTCTCAAGAATCCCCAACGATTTGAGACGCATCGCCGCCTCTCGCACCACCACGCGCGACGCATCATATTGCTCCGCCAACTCAGCTTCGGTCGCGAAAAACACCCCCTCCGCCAGGTTTTCAACCTGAATTCGCTTACGAATCTGATTGGCCAACATGGTGGCACTGGACTCTATGGCATCGACGGTGCTTGATTGGCTCATGGCCATAAAATAGCAATTAATTATGTTTTATCAAGTCGATGTACCACCAAAATCTAATTATTACAAAATAAACATGAAATAAAAGTATTTTACGAGTTTCAGCACAATTTCACGCAGACGCCCGTTTTGCCCTTGAACTCTTCCGCCGAATAGCGATCGCCATCCATGAATGCCCCATCGCCAACCGTTCATTCAGCGACAGACCAATGATTGAACCCCCACCTTGAAATGTCAGAAAAATCAAAGGAGCCAGGAATCACTACTTGTTATTTGACTCCCGCTCCCTCCTATGAAGCCGGGTTTGTCAAGTGTTTGATTTTGTATTGATTTCGCGTTGATTGTTTTGCCTTTGGATGACGATGTTTCCAGCCTCCTATCCGAGTTCACGCCCTGTTGGGCCGACCCATTC
>JAUHYI010000018.1 GCA_030426385.1 Phycisphaerae bacterium | reverse complement strand
CGATGGACATCGCGGTGTTCTGATAAGAGTAGTTCTGTGCCGAACTATCCCATGGCACGCTAACGCTGCGATTGCCGTCTGTATCATCGTCTGATGAATTCTGTGGCATATAAAATCGTAGGTAACCCGATTCGCCGTTGCCAATCGTCGCATCATTTTCATTGATGCTGATCAGGAATCCAAAATAAAACTTGTTATCAAAATCGCCAGTGATTAAAGGGCTATCGAACATTTTTGTGGCCACGTAGGTTGTGCCATCGTCGGTGTATCCAATGGCCGATCCTCCGCTAACCTCCAGATTTGCATAGTCCAGACTCTGCGGTACATAGCCCAGTTGCGTGTCGCCGTCCCACCCGCCGACGCCATCTGCAGCCACTAGCGAGCTAGACGATGCTCCATACTCAAAACCTTCGTAGTACAGAAGCGAGGCTTCCGTTTGTGAGCCAGGCATCATTGCCGTGACAAACGACGCCATGCACACCAAGGACAACATCTTCAACGACCAATTTTTACCGTGAAACTTACTTGCAACAATTTTCATGGCATTTCTCCTGACAAAAAATTTATAAACAACAAACAAACAGAAAAACACTAAAAATGATTTCATCAAAACAACAGTAATCGCACGATGTTTCACGAATCCGATTCGATTGATTCGATGGCAACAGAATAATTGCCATCACCGTGCCCATTGAGACGCCAGTCCCTCAATTCGTATTCGAACTTTCCATTCTCAATCATGTTGGTATCGTCGCCACCACGTTGGGTGATGCTTACATCAGCAATGCGCATTTCCATGGCGGAGGTTCCCTGGAAATTAAATGTCAAACGGTTGTTGTCCGGGATTGATCCCGCAGCCGAAAAATTCAAGCGATAGCGATGCCATGTTTCGTGAAGTACAAAATCATTACGTAAGCCAAAAAATCCCCAAGGCGGTTGATTGATTTTAGTAGAGACGTGGCCTTGGGCACCGGGTGTGCCTTTGGCCCAGAACGTTAGTGTGTAGCTTTTGCTCTGGTCGAATTGCAGATCGTTTTGCATCATTTGATGCTGCCATGGCTCATTGGGTTTGTCTTTCAGTCGCACCATATGTGCGGTTTTTCCCTGTGGCATTTCCCCGGCGATCATTTCACCGTGTTCCTGAGCTAGTCCGCTTATGGGAGTGAATGCCATAAGCAGCGCGGCCACAGATAGAAAACGACTGACGCCATAATTATTCATTGGGTTTCTCCTAAAATATGTGACATACTTGCGAAACAGTGACACAAACATCTGCTTCTTGAAATTCATAGATAGACAAAACGGTTACATACAATCGAATCGTGAACAGCGAAGAATCGTTGCGTTGCTTGACATCGTTTCAAACATAGGTCTGACGTTTAACGCATCGGGGGTGCGATCGTGTCGCCCGGTTCAAATCCCGCGGGCAAGACCACTGCTTTCAAGCGTTGGTGTGGCCGATGGATTTTTTTCAGTAGATTGTCAACAGCCATGCGACCCGCCCGATGAGTAGGCAGAACCATGCAAGTCACCTGTCGGCCAATGAAATTTTCACCGTGACGTTCGCCTCCCAGGTTTGCCGTGCTAAATGAGGCAATCGACAAATCCCGAGGGCAATCCAAACCCACTAACGCGGCCGCAAACAGAACCCGATGGCCCGCGTCATAGGTGACGACTGCTGTTGGGCGGTCGGGTGTTTGCAAAATGTTTTTCAGTGCGTCGAGACGATCGGTCACGGCTATGTCGGCATATTTTGTTCGAGTCACCGGCGTTAGCCCCATCTCTTGCATCGCACGAACATAACCACGATAGCGATCCGCTCGACTGTAGTGATCACTACCATCGGTTGCGGGTGTGGTAAAATCGATGTAATCGATACGCTTGTGGCCTCGCTCAAGCAATTGTTTAGTCAACTCATAGCCAGCAGCTTCGTCGTCATAGTACACGCAATCATTGGGCATCTTGCAGTTCAACCAGATCGATGGAACCGCATTCGATTTGAGATGTTTTAGCATGGCCGGAGGAATGCGATCGGTGTAATTCACCAACAATCCATCGCAGCACCATTCGCGTAATATTTTTGGAAACGCTTCGGTTTCAACTAATTCAAAATCAGGCAGCTTCCCAAGTGTCAGCCGATAGCCCAGATCATGGAGTTGATCCTGAATGCCATCAAGCAAAGGTTCGGGCAGATAGCTACGGCCATTGAGTGAGCTGAGTAGCATACCCACACACGAAAATTTTCCACTGCGAACCGCTCTGGCTGAACTGTTTGGTTTGTAGCCGAGCTTGTCTGCGATGTCACGAATGGATTTGGCCCGCGCGGCGGTGCTTGCCCATGATTCCTGGAGATCGCCACGCAACACGCGGGCCACGGTTCGTGGTGACACCCCGGCTTTACTGGCAACATCTTCGAGCTTACTCATGGCTTGAACTCCAAACCCAGGATCAAAATCACGATCCTGAGTGGCCGCGGCCTGCGGTGTCCCGCTGTATCCACGTCCAAATCGAAAACGCATTACGAACGACGCATGTGACAAGTTCATAATATGTCATCAATGACAAATTGTCAATGATGACATATTTGATGGCGGCGATAATATTTTTATGAAATGGCATAATTTCTTTTATCGTATTGCTTTACGGTATTTTTATCGGGCCGGTTTGTTCGCCCGCCAAGCAAAATGCCATAGCCACGGGCGTCAAAATTCACCGCGGTGAGCCGTACGGATCACTTGAGAAATCAATCCTAAGGCCCTGAAATGTGTCGATGAATCACGCATTTGTGCAAAGCGTGAGTATCCCTGTATCACCGTATTCCCGTATCCACCGCAATGTGCCACCGTGAGAAAGTGGCCATTCCAAGAAATGTGTTCGAGCGCATAGACGCGGTCAATTCCTGCGAATGACTGATACGCATCCCATTAGTAACTGGCATACTATCCGCCGTCTTTATGTTGGTGCGATGGCCTGTGTTTGACGCACGATTCAAGCCGTCATGAATGCGGTCGCTAACGATTAGCCATGCGCAGTTTTGTGGGATGGGTATTAGGTGTGTGAGGTAGTCGCTACAGGCGCCTGCAATTATTCAAAACAAAAATTGAAAAAAATGATCGTCGAACAGTTGATAGATGCAGCTCTCACAATATGACTGCATAGATGGATGCGGTTGCAGGGAAATGGTAGAGCGAAGTGGTGAATTGTGGAGATCAGTGTATGGGGGCGATTGATTCTTTTACGTGTTACCCAGTGGTCGACAAGCTTTCAATCGCGATTTGAAAAAAATTGCGACATCAATTCAATGCGCTAGTTTTCAATAAATTCGGCCAGCACATTTTGATCCAATGTTAAGACTGCCTGGTGGCCGTCGTCTGTAATATAAATTTTTTCATGGTGCAGGATCACATTGGTGGGATGGCAATCGTGGCCTAGCTCGAAATGTGTGACGCGGCCTTCAACAGGATTGACGATTGCCAATCGTCCCCAGCCATGCAATGTGATCAAAAGGTGATCGGCATCAAGCCAAGTCATTCCATCGGGGTTCGAGCCTTGCCCGAGTTCGGCAACAGTGGTGCATCGGTTTTTTTCTGATCCTGATAACGTGATGGCGTTGAGGCGCCCGCTTACGGTCTCTACAAAATATAAACGCACATGGCCTGGTGAATTTTCGTGCGAGTGGGCCAAGCCATTGGGAAAAGCTAAACCATTAGCGAGGCATTCCAAAGCCTGGGTCGAATCATCCCATCGATAAATCACGCCTTGGGGTTCGTGAAAATCAAGCCCGGGATCGGTGAAGTACAGCCGTCCATCGCTGTCCGTACACAAATCATTCGGTCCAAGCAATGAGTGGCCGCCAGCCTCGCGGTCGATTAGCGTTGTAATTTTGCCATACGGCGAGCAGGCTAGAATTTGCTGGCGGGTTGCATCCGCGATCAATAATTGACCGTTGGTATCAATTGTTAGTCCGTTGGGCTTTCCACCGGTATCGACGAAACGCGATACGTTCCCATCGGTACCGCGACGTACGATGTATCCATGACGCCTTGCGCAAACGAATAGATTGCCTTTGGCATCGAACACCGGGCCTTCTGGATAGGGGATGCCGTCACATAAAATTTTTAAGCTTGCGTGCATAGGTGCTTTATTTCGCTTGGGCCTCGTCACGAATCTGTCGCCAGTTGTACTGTGGTTGCCAACTCAATTCGTCTATAATTTGCGTTGAACAAAATGGGCAGGTGTGGCCTGATAAATCTTCACGTCTGTCGCTGACGTGTGCGTAAAAGGAATCGATCAGCTTCTTTGTTGGCGTCTCAAGACAAACATCCTCCGCTGCGATGTTGTATGCTCGAAATCCCTGAAGGTCTGATTCAAGCCATCGTTGGCATGCCACCGCCACGTCTCGCGCGTCGATATAACACCACAGTGCGCTTGCGCCTGACTGGTCGGTTTCTGTGTGAGGTTTCAAACGCCAAGCGTAGGCGTTTTCGTAGACAATTCGACCCAAACGCATGGCCGCGACCGACATGCCATGTGATAAGCAATACTGCTGGCTGAGTTGTTCGACAATCAGCTTGGAAACCCCATAAATATCGCAAGGATTTGTGGGTTCATTTTCTGTTAATGGCAACGATGTGAGCTGTTGCTCGAGATCGCCATACACTTTGATGCTTGACGCCCAGGCGATGCGCTGGATGCCGGTGTTTTTGGCTGCCTGCAGAACATTGAAGCCCGCCACCGTGATCTGATGAAACGCTTCGGTGGTGGACATGTTTTTGTCGCTGGGAGGGCTGCCAAAATGGATTAATGCATCCGCACCGGCGAAGACATCATTAACGCCCGCAGCTTCGGTCAGGTCCAAACGCACATAGCCTTCACCATCACCAGCTTCTGGTGGATGAACATCCACACCCACGACATCATAGCCCACGGCCTTGAAATGTTTGACGAGACTTCGGCCGGTTCCGCCCTTAGATCCAGTTATTATAACTCGCTTCATTGATGTTGATCCTTTTGGGAGTGTGTGATCTGTCATATTGCAAAATCTACCGACGGCTAAATCGTCACGGCAATGTTGAGCGATTCAACGTTCCATTGTTTTACTTTTCAACCGGTACGACGATGCCTCGCATGATGAGGTTTTGACAGAACAGAAAAACCAGGAACGTAGGAATGCTTGCGATGACGATACTGGCCGTGACGACATAAGGTGGGGCTTGACTTTGAAGTTGGAACAGCCAGACCATGAGTGTCCACATTTCCGGATCAGGAATAATTACCAGTGCCATCATGAATTCGCTGTAGGCCGCAGTAAACGCACTCAATGCGAGCACCGCCAGAATCGGCTTGGACAAACTCATCGTGATCGTCCAGAACTTGGTGAACTCACCACCGCCATCGATCTCTGCGGCTTCGTAAAGCTCTTGCGGTAAAGAATCAAAAAAGCCTTTAAGCAAAAAGATGCCAAAGCCGTTGGCGGCTCCGGGTAAGATTAAAGCCCAGAACGTATTCAATAGACTCACATGTGCCGTATCAGCACCAAAAATCGCGGGCATCAAATAAAACCCGGCCACAAGACCGATGATGCCTGCGAGTATGCCCTTGAAAGCATCATTCAATTGTGGTCGCACTTTACCAATGGCCCACATCGCAAGCACCGCCGCCAGCACGGCCACCAACATACCGATCAAGGGAAAGCGCTTGAGTAAAAGAAAGGATGGAATCATCGTTACTTCTGGAGGGAACGCCATCGTGCACATGCAAAACAGAAGAATTTTATAGGCGCTAGGCGGCTTGTATCGGCTGAGGGCATAAGCGGCCAAGGGGTTAATCGTTAGCGTTGTTAGTATCGTGAGCACGCAATAGTAGATGGTGTTCCGGATACCATTGCCATGCAGCAATATATAGTCCAGCACCTTGATGTAATTACGCTTGGTAAATTCCCAACGCAAGAAGCCTGTTTGTGTTTGGAAGTCCGCGTAATCCACTGCCGCGATGGGCAGCGAGAGATGTTCGATCTGGTCAACGGGGATTCCTTCGCTATGAGCTATGTATTCTTCAAAAGCCTGTCTTATGCCGTATACCGAAATCGCAGAGAGAGGGCAGTGGTCGGGCTTTTCGTCAATGCTTTTCTCCGTATTTCCTTCAGTGTTTTTGGCAAGGAATTCTGCATAATCCAGGTAGACGCGTGAGGTGCCTTCGATCCGTTCCATTAGTGGAATCTGCGTGAAATCGCTATAGCTTGTTATCCATAGAAGGTTCAGGTCATCAATGTTGTTTTCGTATTGATTGGCAAGGAAGGTCCGAAAATTGGTTAACACCGACTTGTCCAACCGGATGTAGGCCAGGTTCAAGTCGTGGCGAACGTAATCTTCCCAGTCATCACGGGCTGGCCCGGATTCTGGTGCGGTTTGAGTTAGTAAGACTTGCTGGTAATTCTGGTAATCAGTGCCGTGAGCTTCGTTATAACTCTTAATCGTATTCCATTTCGGCCTTAAATAGACTTGCCAATAGATGGCATCAAGGTTGACCGCCGCGCGATCTTTACCAAGAGATGACTGTTTGATTTCATCGAGTATCTGAAAGTTTATCGTCTTAGGAAAGATGAAGTAACGCGCGTGCATCGGCGTTGTTGGTGCGACGGCTTGCGACCAGCTCTTGTACCGTACTCCGAGAGCATCGGAATATTGAGTGATGTCATGATCATACCGGTTTTTAATTTCATTTAGATAAACCCGCTCGTTTTGGCCAAGCGTCATGTGGGCAAGCGTAAACCAATCGTTCGACCATGATGTTTGTTCACGGAAGGCAATAAACTTCTGCGCGCGAATATTTTGCGATTGGTTGATCTTGGGGCGACGGACTTGACTCCAGTTTCCCATTGGTGTGTGCATCGCCATTTCGATTTCACGAATATTGTTGTACTTTGATTCAATGTATTTAGCCCATAGGACATCGTCATTGAAAAAAAACTTCGGAACAGGAGAGAGCGATTGAAAGTCTGCATTGCTTTTTACTGACCCCGAGAGCATCAAGGTTAATGGGTACAACATGCTCAGCGAGCCGAAAAGTAATATCCCGTAAATTGAATACACAGCGATCCGAACACGCCAGGTTTTTTGACCAATTTTGCTGATGATTGGCATATTAAGAATCTCCCGCTGTTCGAAATTCCAGATTACTTAAGCGCTTGAGTTGATAGACGGTGAATCCCAACAGCATGGCACCAAGAACCCAGGACATGGCTGCTCCCACACCAAATTGAAGATAGCCAAAGGTGATGTAAAATAATTTCAGGCCGATGACTTCAGTCGCGCCACCCGATTCGGTATAAGGGCCGCCGCCAGTCATCGCCAGGATGAATCCTCCTGATCCACGGATGGCACCGATCATCGCGCCAATAAAATTGATCATGACCAGAATTTTGATCGTCGGGATCGCAATTGAAAAAACTTTGTGCCCAATGCCTGCACCATCAATATCAGCCGCTTCATAAATTTCGTTTGGCACCGTTTTAAGTGCGGCTAAATAAATCAAGCACCCCGGTCCCATTCCCGCCCACACCGTTGGCAGTAAGCAGAAGAACAACGCCCATCGCGGGTTTTGCAGCCAGTCTTCCATAAAATAGCCGACCTCGATACCGGGAATGTAATTCAACAACCAGACCCCGGTGTTGAGAACGTGATTGATCATGCCATCCGGACCATAGAAGCCTTTGAACATGATGATGACTACCAACCCGCTAAGCATGGCAGGCAAATAATAGATCGTGCGGAACACGATCTTGCCACGCGGTACTTCGCTGAGCAGAAATGCCAGAAAAATAGGCGCACAAAATCCAAAAACCATAAACAACATGGCATAGATCAGTGAGATCCACAGTGACATCCAGAACTCGCTGCTATATAGAACTGTGGCAAAGTTACTGGCACCAATCCATGTTGCTTCGCCTGTTACGCTATAGTCCTGGAACGCGATGACTGTCCCTTTGACCATGGGCCAGTACATCCATAAACCGATCGATAACAGTGCTGGTGCTGCAATTGCATAGGATTTCCAATACTTGCCGAATTGCCAACCACCGAGGTCGCGGTGATGCTCGGGTGTAAACGCTTTGAATACCATGCGAAGCACCACAAGAAAACTGCCGATCGCCAAAACAATGACAATCCACGAGATGATGTTCCGTTGCTTTGCAACTTGCGGAGGCAGATTGCCGAGCATTTTCTGATTGATATTGACCGTCGCCCGCTCAAGAATGCTACGGATGATGGCCTTCGCAGAAGCCTCATCGCCTGTATCGATCGCGTCGCGAATATCTGTATTCGTCGTGATAGCCATCAGTGGTTTGCGCATCTCGTCGTAAATATATTGGCAATTTTTGCCGTATGGTTCAGGCACGCCACCTTCAAACGCGATCTTGTATGTTTGTTCCAGATCGGGGGAGATTCGGCGAATCACGCTGTTGTAACGGCCATCGGTATTAAATCGCTCTAGCAATTTACGGCGAACTAATGAGCCGAGTCCGGATTCGACCATCTTCTCCACACGTATCTGCCGTGCTTCAGACCCATCAAAATATTTCACATACTCCCAAGCGGCATCGCGTCGGCGTGGATCTGACTCGAGCCCGGAATAGATTCCCATCATCCGCGAGTTGAACTCACTGCGTTGAAGTCCTGTCGGCCCGGCGGGAACTGGGCCAAAACCAATCGTTTGATCCATCGCCGCTTGCAGAAATCGATCATCGAGATACTCATGTTTCATCGCGTATTCGATGACGTCACCTGACTGGGCATCTGACGTCAGAACCACGCCTCGGCAAATCACTTGGTCGTCACGCACCACTTTCTCTTGATATAGCCTTGCCCAGAAATAAGCCGCATCAACTGCTTCGTCGGTATCCAGAACACAAATCCAGTCGCCGGGTTTTATATTGATGACTTTTTGGCGGTACAACTCAATCTCATCAGCCTCAACCTGATGCACAACCTTGCCGCCTGCGGAATACAGGAAATTTGCAAAACTCCATGCTGGGGCGACCATGTTGATCTTAAGCCCGTAGCGCCCTTTCTGGGGATCAGTCATTAATTGGGCCCACGTAAGAAATTCATCCCAGTCATGCGGGGCTCGCATTTCGACGCCTGCATCGGCATACTCAGAAAAGATTAAGCGGTCATATTGAATACCAATGACAATAGGTCCAGAAGGAAACGCATAGGTGTGGTAGCCATCACCTTTGGGATTTTTGCGACGCATTACATCCCAACACTGTGGAAGGACTCTATCTTCAAGTTCTTGCCATCCCGGTCCTGTTTTTAAATGACTAAGGTATGTTTCATTATCGAGCAGGTGTCCGTCTTCAATCGTCACGCCTGCGATCTGCTCAATATACGAATCAAGTGGAAGCAACAACCCCATGCCGATATAGGTTTGTGATTGGCGAAAATTTACATACAGCACATCCGGGGCAATGTCGCCTGCAATCTGCATGAATGGCACCATGTCCATCGTGCTGGAACCGCCGGGTAATACCAACCCGGTTGATGACACGGGATTAATGTCGGGATGCATTTCACGGAAATTATCCATGATTGCACGTTCACCTTCTTGAATCGGCCCGATGCCAAAGTCAGATGGGACACCTGTCGCACGAAGTGTAATCATGCCGTTTGTGTCTTGTGATTCTTGAGGTGATGCATCGGTGAATGTGCATAGCAGTGATAAAAATGTAAACGCAACATATGCTGTAAGCCACCGATTAGCATGCGGCAAAGGTTTTGCATGGTTGCAACGGCTTGCCTCGATGTGAGTCATCGGGGTGTTAGTAGTTTTTCTTAACTCAATCATGTTTTTGGATGTACAACTTGAAGTTAACAGTCAGTCGTCAGAATAAATCTGTGCGAATTGCTTTGGATCGATTCGATCGTGCGCGTTTCAATATCAATCGTTAAATGCCTACGGCTTTGCATTTGGCGTCAGCATTTACCATCCCTTCCAACTGCCATCAATGTGGCGATACTGGCGGTAGGGCATGGGTTCATAGGGAAGTTTTGCAATATCTTGTTCTTTGACTTCAATGCCCAGGCCTGGGCGATCGGTCACATTCATGTAACCATCAGTGATGGTCCAATCGTGTTCCGCATAGTGGTGAAAATTTTTAAAGTACATCCCTGATACTTCTTGGATCAAGAGGTTGCTCATGGCTGCATCTGCGGCAACTGTTGCTGCGTGATACATCGGGCCGCCGACATTGTGCGGCGCCATAAGCATTTGATTCGTTTCTGCCAGATGTGCGATCTTCATCATTGATGTAATGCCAAAGCAGTGTGCCACATCCGGCTGTAATACGGCGCAGGCTCGTTGGTCAATCAACTGTTTGAAATCACGCAGTTCAAAAATTTTCTCACCTACCGCGATCGGGACCGGGCTTTTTTGGGTGACTGATTTAAGAGCTTCGATCGACCCGACCTTGACCGGCTCTTCCAGAAACAATGGGCGATACGGGGCTACTCGTTGGGCGAACTCAATGCTCAGCTCTGGCGTTGGACTCCCATGCGCATCGAGCATGATGTCCAGGTCAGGACCGCACGCCTCGCGAACGGCAGCCACACATGCAAGTGAGTGTTCAATTGCCTGTGGATCCATCGGCGAGCGGCGGGTCTCCAATGGGTTGCCTTTAACCGCTTCATATCCTGCATTCATTGCGTCCTGCGCACTGCGCGCTGCGGCTTCTGGCGATTCAAAATTCAAACCGCCGTTATCGTAGACGCGAATTTTGTGACGCCGTTTTCCGCCCAGGATCGTATGCACTGGCACGCCCCAGGCTTTGCCTGCGATGTCGTACAGCGCCATGTCAATGGCCGCGATGGCTGTCCCCAAAACCGGGCCACCCTTCCAGGGCAAGCGGTTGGTAATATCTTCGGTCAATGCAGCCACACCCAAAGGATCCTGGCCAATTAGCAAGACAGACCAATCTTGTAACGCTGCTTCGACAGCTGGCACAAGCCATTCGCCGGTTCCTTCCCCCCAGCCCGCGATGCCGGCATCCGTTTCGATTTTCAAAAAAAGCCAAGGCTTCGAAGTGCTGCAAATCAATTCGCTGGTATGCGGATCACGTATGCCCTGGCCTGTTGATACCGAAAATTTGTAAGTTTTTATACCAGTGATTTTCATGGTCAGTCTTAACCGTCTTAGTGAAGTTCAGGAATATATTCGCTGTTTTCATCGAGATAATCAGCCAGTAAAGCCTTAGCCGTATCAATGTCGTGAATGTAGGGGTCAAGACAAAATGCCTCTAGCAATCGTTGGCGGCAACTCGTTACAGCGGCTTCAACCACTAATTCATGTATCGCAATTTGGCGACGACATAGTTCTGCAGCAAAGAATGGGAGTTTGCCAACATGAACACTGCGAACCGCGCCCCCGGCTATGACAACAGGCACATCGACCACGGCATCACTCGGCAAGTTTGAAATTGCACCGTGGTTGGTGGTGACCATCGCGTCCAAATACAGAGGTTTGTTGGTCAAGAGCGCTTCCATCACGGCCACGGGCGTTTCTTTGTAATACGGATCAGCGGTGTCCTTGGGGAAGGGCACTTTGTCTTTAGCAATTCGTCGCTCGATTTCTACTTCATCGAGTGTGCTTTTGACGGATTTGGGAATGCCATCGGCTTGTTGTTTTTCAATTTCACGTAACTCAACGAGATCATTTATCACGGAGGGATAGCCGAGCGCTTTGCATTTGTTTGCCGAATAAAAGAACGGCATGTATTCGCAGATGTGATTGTCATAACCTACTGGATAGCAGCCGAACGTTTCGAGAAAATCCAACGTAAAACGCTGGTCAGGCACAAAACGCTGGATTTTTTTCCAGTACGGACTTTGGCGAACCTGTTCATAAAAATTTTCGAGATAACTATCGCCCGTACCTTTTTGCCGGATATCCATCAAGAAATTCATGTGATTGATTCCGCCGGTGATCACTTGCAGATCGCCTGGTTCCATGCCCATCATCTCGGCTACGACCCCGAAGCTTCCGTGGACCTGATGGCAAAACCCAATCGATTTTATCGTGGTATGTTTATATAGATAGGTGCATAGCATGGACATGGGGTTAGTGAAATTCATCAGCCATGCGCTGGGGCAAAGGGCTTCCATGTCTTTGGCGATGTCACGCATGATGGTGATATTGCGCAGCGCATGGATCTGACCTGCGGGGCCGCCATTTTCACCTGTCAGTAATTCAACGCCATGCTTTTTTGCGATTTCAATATCTTTTATCCAGCAGTCAACCCTATTTGGCGCAAAGGCTGTCACGACAAAATCGGCACCCTGCAATGCAACCCGTCGATCCGTCGTGGCTTCAAGGTGGATTGTTCCTTGTTCTTCATGTACTAGTCGATTAATGCGTGCAACCGATTGCTCTAGTTTTTGAGCATCAATATCGACAAGTACAAAAGTTGAGTCTTTCATCAATGACGAATGAACCAGCTCCTTGGCAACGCCCATTGAAAAACCAATCGACCCCGATCCAATCATGGCAATACGTAAAGACATTAGGACAACTCCACGGGTAAAAATTTGAATCGAATCGCCCGGTCCAGGTGTTTATGACATCATGATGCTAAAGAGGGCAGTTGATTCAGGATTAGATCCTCGCCATCATGATCGCTTGATGGGGCGATCAGATTGTTCTCTTCAAGCCACTGCATGGATAATGCGACGCCAGCATCGTGGTCGGTTAAATGTTTGAACCCGGTTTGCTGTAATTTCTCTATGTCGAAGGCGCTTTGGTAATTTATCCAATTGAAACCAAAGTCAAATTTTCGTTTCGAATCAGCCCACAGTGGCGCATGGTCTTTAAAGAATTCGTGATCCACATTGCGGGCTAATAGTGGTACGCCCAGCACGCGAGCAATTGACGCAAAGTATTCGTTTAATGTCAAAATCTCTTCGCCGGATAGATTGTAAATTTCACCGAAGCATTCCGATCGGCCGAGCACATGAACAAATCCGCGTGCAGCGTCAGTGACATAAATTGGATGGATTCTCGTCAATCCATTCCCGGGGATAATGATTGTGCGTTGTTGACGCATGCGATCCAAAAACAATGATTCACGACCGGTGGTATAGAGCAAGTGATCACGCGGGCCATATGGGTGTGCAAGTCGCAAGCTGGTAAAGGGCACACCACCGTTGCGATACTGTTCGAGAAGATACTGATCGCAATCAATTTTTCCCTGCGAATACGCGTCGTAGGGTTTTACGGGCGATGATTCATCAGGGGTACTATTTTCGATACGGCCATACACCGCAGTGCTGCTACAAAACACATAATGCTTTAACGCGGGCAATGCGATGAGGACTTCTTCAATGTCCGCCTTCACAAAACCGATCATGTCAATGACGGCCTCCGGCTTATGGGTTTTCAGGGCTTCGCTTAGTTGGCCTGGAACTTTGCGGTCAACGGTGACGCGTGTCACGCTGTCGGGAAGTTTGGCTTTCGATTGGCCACGGCTATAGATACTGACTTGATGGCCAGCCTCGGTAAGAAGATTTGCAATGTCGGGCCCGAGGTGCCGAGTGCCTCCAATTATGGCTATATCCATGACTCAGTGATCCTTGAATAATTTGTGGAACAGTTTTGATTGAAAAATTACTAGGCGTATGCCGGAGGCCGGGTATCGGTCAAGAAAACAATCTCTCGTTAGGCCAGGCGATATTGGGTTCGGTCGCGCATCGTTCGTCTACCACAACGCGTTGTGGTAGGCCACCGGCATATACCCACAGCATGGCCATGGGTTTTTCGGTGTTGTTGATGAAATAGTGAACGCGACCACGTGGCTGTAAGGCCGTGTTGCAATCAGCCATCACATAACGCCTGGATTCCACCAGGCAAGTGGCTTCACCCTCAATGATGCAAATCGATTCATCAAAGTCATGCAAGTGAGCCGGTAATCGTCCGCCTGGCTGGAACAAGCCATAGCCGCCGCTCATGTCAATGTCAGGCATCAGATTACGATTGAAATAATCGATGAAGGTGACATTGGGGCAGGCTTCGTATCGCGGAGCAGTTTCATAACGGTTGATTCTTTCACCGCGATCAATTCCGGTTGATGTTGACGGTGCTACTTCGGCTAATTGAGGGAGAGTCGCTATGGAGTGTATACAGGTTGCGATGGACATAGCCACATGTAAAACCAATAGCTCTGTGTTCGAATTATTACGCAATTGGTGTGCGCGTCCCTTCGGTATCACGATGTTGTCCATGTAATCTAAGTTATACAACCGGCTTTCCACATTGATAGACAATTTTCCAGACAGAACGGTTAGCGATTTACCTACAAAATGACAGTGTCCTGGCGTTTGAATACCAGGGCTGATCGTGACGAAGCCTGATGATAGATTGCGTGCATGGTTATGCGATCCGACAACCCATTCTTCGCGCACACCTGGAAATGGTTCTGTGATTACCCCGGAACCCAAGGTATTCATGACCTCATTTCGCCGGGGCTTCATGCGCTCAGGAGGATGGCTATGGACTTGTTCTGTTGACTTGGTAACAGGAGCAGGATGAGAAGGAGTCGTAATCATGATTCTAAAATGGGCCTGGTTTTAAAGGGTAAAATCACCACAATCGATGGCGATGGTCGCACTTGCTACTGCGGTGGGATCATGTCAGCCAACATTTCGTCGGGTATGTTTTTGCCGAGTACAAACTGTTTGCGATCGGCATACCAGATGGTGCGTTGGCCATCGCGTTCGGTGAGGCTGGAGTACATGGCCATCATCATGAGATTCTGTGTGCCCACGCGAATTCGCTGGGTGTCCATCAATAGCTTCGGCTCGCTGAACCAGATGGGTTGGTGAGCGTCAGGTCTGAACTCACCGACTGCGATGCAAACCGGGCGACGTGCATTCATGTCCCACGGCCCGGTGTCGCCGTCGTGACCATCGCGATTGGCATAGAACAATAGATAGCGCCCGTCTTGTAATCGGTAGATGGGCTCGGGTGATTTGACGTGCAACATTTTTTGGCCACCGTCTCTGTAGCGCAGGGGCTCTGGCGTTCGCCAGGTGTGGCCATCGTCGTCAGAGACGGAATACCAGATGCTGCCTGTGACAGTTCGCACATTCAACCACAGTCGTCCGTCGGGCAAAAGTGCGATGGACGGTTCTTCGGCAAGACTGTAACCCCGTGATGCTTCAGGTTCGATGCCAGGCGACACGTGAATGGCGCCCTCTTCATCAGGAAGCCAGGTGATTTTAAGATCTTTCGGGTCCGGCCCATCGTCAATATTGTCGAAGCGCATCAATTCACTATGCGTATCAAGGTGATTGCGATTTCCACCTATCGGTTGAGGATACACCATGAGGCTACTCCACCTTGATAAGCCAACAATCATGCGATCCTTGGCATCTCGAATTGGTTGTTGCCAAACAATGCATTGCGGATCAACGGTGGGGTCGGGATGATCGAAACGAGTACGTCGCCATGGAATTTCCACACCACTATCAATCCACGTATGACCGTCGTCATCGGAGTAATGCACACGCAACGGCCCAGCCCAAATGCCGACGTCTGAAAAACCTTTGTGGTTGCCATAGAGGCAATACATCCGGCCACTACGACTGATCAACGGAAATCCCAAGCCACGGCACAGTGTTGGGCTGTCGGCTTCAGCGATCGGTTGTGATGGCGCCCATGTTTTTCCGCTGTCGGTACTGCGTGAATACACGGTGTGGCAATTCGGTGCGCCTTCGTATGAACCGGTGGTCCACATACACATCATGTCACCGCCGGGGGTGAAAAAAGTATGCACGTGATCGGCGTATTCATCGGGATTTCCAGCTACTTTAGGTAGATAGATGACGTGATCGGGACCAGTTCGTTGCCAATCGGTTGTGTAACAATTTGTTGTAGACATAGTATTTTCTTTTTTGGAATGAGTGTAAGGGTATGGTTAGTTGCTGGTGTTTTACTCGCATGGTTTAGAGTGTCATTGACATCATGCCAGCGCCCAGGCTTGGTCGAGATATTGGTATTGATTCTGGATTGTTTGCTCGACGGAAACACCTGGTAAGGGCCTTGCCTCAATAACCAACGTGCCGCGATTTTGTTTGCTTAAATATCCCACATCAATCAATACTTTCAGGACCTCAATAAGTTCTAGTGTGTCAATTTCGCCCGCGTGATATCCAATTGGTGGATGGCGATCTCCGAAGTACGGATCGGTCTGGTCTTTCATGACGCAGTTGCCGAGATGCATATGTTGCAGATGCTCTTGGGCCGTCCGGATTGCGTGTTCGAATGTTTCACCTGACAACCGGATATGCGCGATATCCAGTTGGATTTTCAAGTTGTCGACCTCCGGCTTGAGTGATTCGATGAGCTCGATGCATTCATGAGTTGGGCCGTACAAAAAATTTCGTGCGGTGTTGCGATCAAAAGGTTCAAGCGTGACAATCATGCCAAGTTTTTTGGCGTGGTCGCAAATCCAGCGACAGCATTCGCGGAATTGTGATTTGGCCGCTTCGCGATGTTCCGGGCCTGGGTCTAATCCTGACGCGATGGTAAATGTTTTAGCGCCTATGGCACCCGCGGCACGGAGTTGGTCTTCCAATGCTAGACGAATTAAACCCTGTTCATGATCGTCAAGGGACCCAAGGGATATCTTGTCGAGGGGGAACGGGTGAATGGCATAGCCAATATGTTTATCGCATGTGCTTAATTGTTGGATAAGTTTTTGGCGAACTTGTGGGTTATAGGGAAGGCAGCAATCCAGGCATTCGATATCATCGCGCTGCGAAAAATCGCCAAGCGTTATTTCGCTGATCGTCTCATCGCGGACGCAATCCGGGTACAGCATAAAATGAGCGAAACCCGTTTTGGCGTAGTGTTTGATATCAAGGTTCATGCGAATCAATTTTCTAGTTTTGCCAGGCCGTTTGTTCTCTGGGAAATTTGCCTGTTACCGCGGTATATTTTTATGAATTCGCCAGATTTTTATCGCAGGCGATAGGGTTTTCGATCGATGGCACGGACTTCTTTCCAGTGCCTAACGTTGGCGCTTTTGATTTCTAGAATTGGCAAGCTTGCCAGTAAATTTATGATGTCGTGTTGTGTGGGGGCTTGTCTGGGGGTGGCGGTTTGCATTTCGATAGAACCTTGCCCGGACCATGCGCCAACGCACTGACCTGATGAAGGGTAGACGGTTACATAGGAGACGTCAGCGCCGTCATTTTCCAACGTGGGAAAGTGTTTTAAGTTCATCCATTTGTGATCCCGCCTGGCTTGTTCGATCGCGGGGTATGTGTTTTTGTTTTCCTTAACAAGATCGCGGACTTCAAACTCCATAAACGTATGACCGAATCTGGAAAGAGCGCATTGCGATGAATCGTCTGTGATGAGTTTTGTATCTATTTCGCAATAAATTTTCGGAACACCGCTATGATCGCGTCCCCCGATAATCGGCTCGCACATGTCTTCCCACATCACGACGCAGAACGCGCCTGCCACATCGCGATCGACATCGCCATTAAATACTGAAGACACATCAACACCCACAAGGTTATATCCGTGCCCTGCAAGCCAATCCACGTCTTCGCATTGTTGAAGCGTAACCGAGACGATCGGTTCATCTGCGAGATCAAAAGGCACTGGCAAACATTGTTGCACGATGGCGGGGTCCGTTAAAAAGCTGACCGAAGCCGTTGTCACCTTGCCATACCGCATGCCGCCGGACTCCCATGGCTTCGGGTCTCGAAAGGCACTGCATGTTGGCATTGTGTAGCACTTTTTGGGATCTATTTCGTACATAGATTCATTCCTAAATAGTTTTTTTGGTGACGAGTTTGAATTTATACGAGCGTTCAAGTCGCAACAGGTATGCGTTTTTTACGCAGAATTTTTAATTAAAGCCTGGATCGTTTCCATTGAGTTGAGCATCTCTTTCGGCGCCATAATTGGCGTTACTTCGCCAGTATCTTTGTCCCAGTCAATCGGTCCGTATTTACAGGCTTGTTGGCCATCGGTCAGATACGCGGCATAGACATCACCACTGTTGTAGTGCCAAAACTCCCATGGATAGGCGATAAAACCATGTTCACGCATGACTGTCGTGATCGCGTCACGATTGCGTCTGGCTTGGTCACTGATAAATGGAGAGGTCATCGGGGTGTTTTCTGACAATTCCAGATAAGGCCCGCCACGATCAATTTCATCACCACTGCTACGATCAAGCACGGAAATGTCTATCGCACTACCTGACATATGAGTTCCTACGGCAGGACAAAAAGCGATGAGTGCAGCCAATCGTTTGCTGATAAATTCAGGGCACGGACTTTCCCCCTCCAACTCCCACTTGCAACGATCCAGTACTTGGCGAAATACGTTCTCGCTGGTGGCGATTCGAGTTTGCATCTGCCGATTGCGAAAACCATCTTCGACTCGCATTATCCAACCACGCTTATTCATCACTTTGGCGGCCTCGATGAACGATTGGATTAAACCGTCACGCAAGAAGTACAAGCGTGGCAAGCCATCCACATGCTCGGCAGTAGAAAATGCAACTTCAACTCCTGCGTCATCAACGGCAGACTCCAGTGACGTTAAACGTTCGCCACACTCGCTGGTTTCTTGTTGGCGCATCTTCTCCATAAATGCGTAAGCCTCATCCATCTTCGTTGCCCAATATTGACGACGTTCTTTCATTTGTTGGTGATTGCTTGTCATGTTGAAATCCAGATATCTAGCAATTAGTGGGTGAGATGATCGCGCAGGGCAGCGATGCCTTGCTTGCCTTGTTTGAGAAGTTCCATCAATTGATGTTCTGCGTCAAATATCTCTTTTGCTAAATTGGTTAGGCGTTCCCGACCCTGAGGCGGAACGGTGATTAATCCGTTGGCATCACCATGCAGTAAATCACCTGGTGCGATTGGTAAACCGCAGACGGTTACAGGCACCTGAACACGTTCGATTTGGAACGCGCCATGGCTGGCGACGACGCCGGGTGCGAAATATTGAAAATCTAACGCCCGTACTTCCTTTACATCACGTACCGCGCCATCCGTGACTAAGCCCACTGCACCGTATTGGGTGAAGGCCGTGGCCATGACTTCGCCACAGTGTGCGGAAAATTCAGGGTGGGGTCCGACTTCTTGAAATACCACGATGCTCGGACCGTCCACTGCGGCGATCGCTTCGCACAGTTCAATAAAAGGTTCATTCAAACCGCCATTGTCTTCAGCTGAAATTGTGCGGACCTGAGCGGTTACTGCGTAACCACACATAGAGGGTAAATCAGGAAACAGGCAACGCAGATTACGATTGGCAAAGCCTGTGATACGACTGCGCACTTCCAGCTTTTCAATCGCATTGGCAAGTGTGGGCGTGTCGAGCTTCGCGAGCTCATGGGCGATGTTTGATTGTGATTGGGTTGTCATGTTTTTTATCTTCGTGTGTCCAGTTCCAAAATTGGAACGGATTGTATTTGTGCCTGGCTAAGGTAATCGTTGGGGTAGGTGTTGCGTTGCCTTGAGTAAAATCAATGCTTCGACTTGTTGCTTGGTTAGTTTCTCGTGACTCACAATCAGACGCACTGGCCTCCAGATTCCACCCATATCCTGTGTGTTTTTGATGCGAACAGTCATCAGGTCATTTCCGGTTAACTCAATTTCACCGAGTGGCACAATGAACGGCATCAACCACAATTGCTCCGGCAGCAAGCCTGTTGATGCGAGGGTGTGTTTGAATACTTGCTTGCCATTGATGTAAATCCATGCGTCTTCATCGCAGGCACCAAAATGTAAATATGCGAATTTCCCTTTGGCGTCTTCGGCAGATAATGGTAATTCGATGCGATACCACCCATAGCCCGTTTCCTGACCCCAGCCTTGCTCTTTGGTGTCTGTACGCATCGTGTCCCAATGACTGTCGTCGTGGGCTGGATCAAACCACTTTTCCTGTAGGCCCATATCGATCTCTGGTGGGTTGGGGCCTAGAAATGTTTTCTCATCGACAGGCACCAATTTGAAACGCCAGGGTTGAGGAAAGTTAATGATTCGCACCTGATTTATATTGTTGATGCTTTCCAGTGTTTCTTCGGGTGAGATCGCTTTGTATCCCAGTCCCTGCAGGGCGATGATACGAAGGGCCATCTCTTGTCGGATCGCGTCCAGGTTTCCTTCAAAGACATCAATATTGCTGAGCCAATTTTCGGTCTCGCGGATCAGGGAGTTGCCAGGAAATCGACCACGAGCGCGAGCGAGAGTATCCATCAGCGTCGTCAGATAGCGAATATCATCAATGCCTTCACGGTGACCTTCCCAGTGCAACGTATCGAGCACGCCACCTTTGACGCGCATCACTTTGGACGAGAACAGATTCTGGTCGATGGGTTTGTCACCGAATTTGATATGGCTGTAGGACCAGTTCATTGAGCCATCAAAACCAATACGCCACAGACCGAGACCTTCTGCACGACGTTGGAGTTGTGGCAACGGCACGCCCGCTGGAGGATGCATATAGACAAAAATTTTGTTCCCCGCGCGATGGACGCTATCGATGTTTTTTCGATAGATGTCGCCTTGCGCCATTAAATCCAAGCTGGCGCCTTTGGCGATGTCATCGGCGTGTTGAATCAATTGATCGGACGGGTATTGTTTTGCGGCAGCCTGCAAGCGTCCGAGCAGTGGCGACATTAACACGGGTTTGCGTAGTGTGTCTCCCACCAGGTCGTAAAACTGTATGCCCGTGGCGGCAAAAACTTTACCGCCGCCATCGTTGATGGCCTGAAAGCTGTCTTTTTCTGAAGCCAGCCATTCTCCCCATGCTTCGTCTAAACCTGCCCAGTGAATATCCGGATAGCCGCGCTGCTTTCCCCAAGCCATCACTTCTTTAACGATAGCAATTCGTTGTTCTTTTTCTGCATCAGTAAGCGGTCGCGACACCGGTTCGGCCGCAGCGCTGGTTAGATACAAAGGTTGCCCTTTGGCGATCCCGGCTTGTTCCCGCAAGGCAAGAATTTTTTCAATGTGACTGTAGTCAAGTGTGTCATCAGGATTTATTCCGACGCCGCCATAGATGTTGGGATTGGTGATGCCATGGGCCACCATGTTTTTGCACTCGGCGATGTATTGGCTTGGAGTGATGCAGGGACCGCCGCCGGTTTGTTTGCCCTGGCTCCAATCCTCCGCGCCTTCAGGCACCAGTACCACTGGGTAATAAATCGAATGCTCAGTCATCGGTGGCAACAAGGTGAATGGATGCACGTTGATCCGAAGTGTTAATTCAGTGGGTGCGGCATTGCCTGGTACGATGCGCAGCGTGGTTGTGTAGGTTCCTGGATAGGCATAATCAGGGATGTGGACCGTGATCCAGAATTGTTTGCGTTTGTTGATCGAAACGGGTTGAAGATCCAGCGTATCACGCAGTTCACCATTGGCAACATTGAAACTTTGTTTCATTTCCGACGCTATGAGAAAGCCAGCGTCATTGAATTGTTCGTTGTTTGTGTCTGGTTCAACAGGTGCCGTCTCGGTCGTGATAAAGTTTTCGTCGTGTACCAGAAGCGACGGGATCACGCTGGATACACCGAATACTCGCCGATGTATTTTTTTGACGACTCGAACATCGATCGCGTCCTTGGGCCAACTGATACTGGGGCCTATGACGGGATCAACTTCAACCCGTACCTCATTGAGAGCATGAGAGGCTGTCACGACAAACGAAGCAGGCTCGTATTCTCCTCGACAAGCGGAAATTTCGATCGCTGTGGCTTCTTTGCAGACGGGCGGTAATGGGCCGTCTTCCAGAATCATGTGATTGTTTACGGCTGGCTCGACAATGTGGACGGTGTAGTCGTTGGTGTTGGCATTGGCACATGCAGATGCCATCATGCAGATAACGGGTACTAGCCAGATCGACGAAATGAATTTTTGTGAACAGTCGCGTTTCATGGTAGCTCGGCCTTTATTGCTTGGCGATACTTCGATTTGGTTAGTGCGGGATGGTGATCGCGCAGACACGGACGGTTTCGTGTCCAGACTATCGAAGCGATCATTTAGAGTGAACGCCGACTTTGAGTAAAGAAATCCTGCGTGACATTTCCAGTCGCCATGCATTGAGGTTGTCATTGACGTCGACATCGCGAAGCCACTGTTTGGTTTGAGAAACCAGCCTTCGATGTCTGCCCTGAGCTTGGGCATTGGCCATTGCGTCTTCTAAGGTCGCCAGATAGCGAGCATCGTCGTATCCTTCGCGATAGCCTTCCCAACCCAGTGTGTCCAACGGTCCGGCTGGTCCGCGTACGACGAAGGCATTTGACGGTAGATACTGCAACCCGTTTTGCTGGACGTCAGCCGAATCCATGCGCGGTGTTTCTTGCCAAACGTGAAAGTAGGCCCATGTCATGGTTCCGTCCAAACCAATTTTCCATAAACCCATGCCACGGTGACGGCGGTGATATTCTGGAAAAGGTTGGCCACCCTGCGGATCAAAGTACGTAAAAATTTTATTGCCGTACTGATGAGCCTTTTTAATCAGGCCTTGAATCTCAGGTGTCAGCATGAGATTTATATCCCAGTTGGGATACATTTCGGGTCGCAGTATCCAATCCTCATTGCCAACCTGCCATTGCACATATTGATCAGCGGCCATCGCTCCGGGGTGGGCAAAGATCGGAATCTTGACAGCATCAGACATGTCGTTAACAAGGCCTTCCCAACCAGCGACCCAGACACCACTGCCGCCATCGGCGATTGCTTTGTAGCTTTCGCGCATTGCCAGCAATCCATCGCCGGATCGTTCATCGGCGCCCATGAACAGAACGCCTTGGTAGCCGCGGGACTTGGCCCATGCCATCGTAGCTTGGGTGGCTTCGATGCTGCGATTCTTTTCTTGATCGGTGAGACGGCCTTCCTTAATCTGCATGCCCGCGCCTTCAAAAATATAAAGCGTGACACCTTTGGGCATGCCTGCTTGTTCACGCAGATCAAGAATACGTGACAACTTTGTGAAATGAATATTGCCCGTTTCGTCTCGTTCGGGGCCTTGGTAAATATTGGGATTCAAGCAGCCATGGGCGGCCATGTTTTGGAGTTCAGCCAGATATTGCTGCTCGGAAACTGGGTTGTACTTGGCGACCTGAGCAAACTGCTCATCGGTCAGATGGTCGAATTTCACCATCGTCGGGAAATATACGCTGTACTCAAACTTCGGTGGTAGCAAGTCGAACGATGGAACGGTTACTTCTAAATTCAGTATGGTGGGTTCGGCATTGTTCGCTGTGATCGTTACCTTAGCGTGATACGTGCCTGACTCGGCGTCATCAGGTACATGCACCGTCAGCCAGAATTGGCGATAGTCCTCGATGTCTGAAGGCTGCAACACATCGGTGTCTATCAATTCTTTATTGAGTCGCATCATTTTTGAATAACGAGCCTTATAGTCTTCAAAAGCGACGGGAGATTTGTAAGTTTCATTTGTCAAATCTGATACCCACTTGGCTGGTTTGTCGATAATCTCGAGCATGTGTGGGTCATGCACGAGTATCCACGGCATTGTGACGTTGCCCCAGGTGCTGGTTCGATAGGTTTTTTGGACAATTCTCACATCTACAATTTCGGAGGGCAGCACACCTGCGTCGCCTGATAGATCGCTGACTTGCACCATGACTTGCTCGAGTGGTTTACCACTTTCGATTAGGAACGACGCGGGCTCATACTCCCCTCGGGCGCAGTGCACTTTCATAACTCGACCGGTTATACATGCCGATGGCAATGGGTGGCCCTTAAGCAGTGGCTCGTTGGTAATGGCAGGGGACATGACATAGGTCAGGTAATCCTTGCCGCCTGCACGCGATAAATCTGGTTCACCCAGGATGGGTCTAGATTTCTCATATTTGGTTTTGGGTAGATCAGCTCCGGATTTGAAGCGCCAATAATCCCATGCCGATTCAAAGCCGCTTTCAAAAATTTTGATTACTTCGCCGCGCGAACTCCCCAAATATGAGGTTAGTTCAAGTTGCAATAGAGGTTTGGAATAATCGTGATCGATGTACAGCGATAATGCGGAATCGCGGGGTTGTCGAACCAGGGTATAAGTATGTGTGATGCCTTGATTGTTCCCTGCGCCATCGTGTAATGCGATCGACGCACGTACTGTTTTGTTGGCTTTATGATCGCTGAGTGTGATGGTGTTCTGAGAGGTGTCGTACCCAATTCGGATCTGGCTGGCATTGTCCTGCAATAGAATCACGCTATCCATGTAAGGCATGGGTGTGGTATTGCGTGTTTGCATGGACCATTCGAAGGTCCATCCACGGATGGCGTTGAGTATTGCAGGCATCGGCTTGCTCCAGTAGCCCCCGGTATTGCCTGTGCCCGTGACCCATCCTGCGACCGTGTTGGGCGGCGTGAATCGTGCGTTGAATGAGTGATAGTTGCTGCCGTGATGGATCCATCCCTGAGCGGTTGGATCGCCATAGCCCATGTATGTTTCGTCCCATGTTTTTTTATTGCCATTGTCAGAACGCGCAAGCGATACGGCACATAAGGATGTGAGTAAAAACAAACCAAATAGAAACGGCTTTAACATATTCAATAATCCTCTGATGGTAGGGCGCGGTAATGCTTGTGGTGTGGCGATACGCTTTTTTGCCTGTCATATGACTTGCGTAGTCAGCGGGTACAGGCGCTCAAAATCGGTATGTCTTTCGGTGTGTGGGCGTCATACGATGAACCCGATACGTCATTTGGAACGTCAGGTTCACAGAACTTTTTAAACCAAACTCATTTCAAGCTTCCATTTGTCAGGAGGGCACCGCGACGCAGTGGCATTAGGTCACATCACGGAGACGTAGATCGCTAAACGTTGACGTTAATCGAGCGTGACCTCAAACCATTTGGAATTTTCATTGGGTGTCCCGACACGGTGGTAACATTCGTGGGCCATGTCACGGCCCCAGTATCCGATGAAGTTCTGCAGTTGCGACACGTGGCAAAGCATCACTTTTTTTCGTGTTTCATAATTACGTCCGGTCACTGGGAAAATGTAATCTGTACCGACGCTGATGTTGCTAAAAGGAATCGGCGCTGCCGCGTGATGGGCGCAACAGTAATACAACTGGCCATGGAAGTCATCGCCATGTTGACACCATTGTTCGAACGCTTCGGTCGTGCATTGGCTTGCAACAACATGGTGCGGATGACCATATTCGCCATCGGGCCCGTGGGTCAGGATGACTCTGGGTTGATATTGATCAAGCAGTGCTCGGATTTTTTGAGTGATATCATCCGGGGACACACCTAGCGGACCGAAAACGCCTTCTGCGATGTAGCCTTGATCTTCAAAATCCAGAAACTCAACATTTTGGGCGCCGAGTATGTTTGCGGAGTTTTGCATCTCTTTGCGACGCATCGCGACGATCGCTGGTTTAGCCATTTTTGTGTCGTAAGCCGGCGGTCCACCTGCGCCGTCAGTCATGATGACGATGACCAGTGACCGGCCTTGTCGGGTGTGGTGTGCCAGAGCGCCAGCGCAAAATATTTCATCATCCGCATGGGCCACGACACACATCATGTCGATTGGGTTTTTCGATTCTCCCATTACTTACGGTCCTGCGTGTCTTGTGTTTTGGGAATTTGCAATCCCCAATTGTTTGATCGCAGCGATTGGATTTCGCGAATCGATAATAGATAGCGATGCCCGAATGAATTCAGCGCAGCCAAAACACCCAGATCTGCGCGATCACGCACAGCCAGCGCCCATGCTTCGATTGCTGTTTGCGAGAGGTTCACCGCTTGATTTAACAGGGTTCGACTTTTTGCCAATTGGTGGTCCAGTTGTTCCACGCAGCCGGATTCACGAGCCAAATCAGCCTGTTGGTTTGCCAGTGACGCCAAGGCGACTTTTTCTCTGACAGTGATCCATAGTTTGGCAAAACGAGCCTGATGGATAAATTGCTCGACAAACGTTTTGCCTTCCGATGTCGTACAAAGGGCGAGGCCTTTCTCAAATAGTTGAGCGAGGCGTTCGTACTTCGGGCCCATTGCTAGCATTGATGCCTTGAGAGGTATTCGGTTATCCCAATCTTGAATCAACATCACAGGAATTAAAAAACTGTGTGTGTTGGCTGCTTCATCGTTATCAATGGTGATCGATTCACCTAGTGCGATAGCTTCTAATAAAGGTTCAACCGCATCGGGACCGCAGATATTTTCGAGCAGATCCCGGTAAGCGCTGTTGGTTGTGATAGATGAATCCCAACAGGCGTGACTCAAGTAAAATGTGGCTGGTTCCAGTTTGCTCAATAGCCATTGGCGGCACCATAAACCCGACACGCCGTAACGATGCATGGCATGGACTGTTTTTTCCAGCGATGGGGCCGTAAATTGCGAGGCGACGCCGATGTTGTCATCTTCGAGCGCGATGGTTAAATGGACCTGTTCGGATTGTTCGCATACCTGCTCGAGTTGGTCCGTGTGGCGTGCGGCATCAGATGCCAGGTAACCACTGCCCAATGAAGGCATGATTGCCAAATCCGAGCCAAGAACATCGCTGGTTAACGGTGACAATGAAGCGAAAGGCAAGCCGATCATCATCCGGGATCGGTGTGGCCCAGTGGTCTTTTTGGTGTCCTCGTTTTTGCTGTTCTTATCGGTTTTATTGGCGAGTACCTGGTCCAGCAGAAAAAGCATGCAGATGTGGCCCGCGACATGCTGGTCAATGCGTTGCGGACAGACTGAGTTGGGATCGTCTTCCAACTCGCGTTTAATTTGTTGGATCATGTCATCCAGGTTTGGATAGCGGGACAGATCATATTTTTTTCGCAGTGACGACCAGGCGAATTCTGCGTCTGCGCCTGAGTTGGCAAATTCCGGAGGCTGAAGCACGTAGTAATCGGCATCCGGGTACGTTTTGAAATAGGCATCCAGTTGTGTCTGGATCAGATCGACAAAACGCGGATTGCGTATGCTCATGAATGGCGAGTACGTGGGATCCATGCCTTCGCGCGTGATGCCAAGTCGATAGACATAGCCTCCAGAATGATCGGGCTTGGGCACGAAGCCATCCTGCAACGAAAGTTCGCGCAAGTGGTCTTTGAATTCTTTGGGGATTTCGGTAAACGAAAAGCGAATGGCAAACTTCATGCCTCGGGCTCGGGCGTGATCACGCACGCCTTCCACCAACTGGGCGGCGGCAGCAATTTTCTCTTGATAAGTCCCGTCGTATGGAATGTCAGGGTTTTCATACCAATTGGCTTGGCCGAATTGTTCACGCCCTATGGTTTGGTCATCGATTGGAAATCGCCACCCGAAGCTTAATTCCGCAGTGCTTTTGCTAATGCCTCCCCATGCGTAGTCCACAAATGGATCGTACGACCAGAGCATCAGATAAAAACAATTGAAGCGAAGCTTCGCTAATTGATCGATGAGCTTTTGATAATCCTTCAGTCCCCAGTATGCACCCGAATGCGGTAAATGGTTTAAGCCGCGCCAAGCGCGAACATTAAAAGCGGGGCTGCGTTGAATAGGTTTTTCCGGCACAGTCATCTTGATGCCTTGGGCCGGATACACATCACTATTCAAAAGAAACCGCACGCCCCAGAATTCTGCCAGTTCATACACCGCCCAGAGGACTGCCGCAGGACTACCGCCTGCCAGGATCACCTGTGATTCGCCATCCGAAACTTCAAGAGGCAGCACCAGATAATCCTGTTCACTTAATGCGGGGTGGCCGTATTGCTTCAGAGCCTTGTCAATTTTAGGGTCCATCCCTGAAACCCCAAGCAAAAACCGAGAGGCTTCGTGGCTTGCGGCCCAGGGCGAATTATCAAGCAAGCCCTTAGTTGGTTGGATGCCATGCCCATCGGCCGATTGGATGATAATGCGCAATTGATCTGCTGCGAATGCTTCGAGAGCAGAACATCCCGCACGAGTCTCAACGGCTAAATTACACGTTTGCTTCATGGCTCAACTACTTCGTCCAATTTCATCGGCTTCTAGCCATCGCATCACTTCGATCCATATACGACGCATTTAGCAGGGCATACTTCGAAAAGGTTTCGAACAGGCGCAACATCCCAAAGATCGCGTATCACCGATCGCGTTGTTGGTTTCGCACATGTCGGCGTATCGGATGGCGCGAGGTTGCAGGTCTTTGGGGGAGATACGAATCATTGCTGCGCGTCTTTTTTGTAATCTTGGCTCAGGCGGGTCGATTCAGGTGGGGTGGGTGGTGGTGGAGGTGGGGCGTTTGCCACAAAAGATTAACACCAGAAAATTTTTGTTAAAAACCCAAGCGTTGTTTTATCCATTTTTTTCGGAGGCAAGTAACTTGCGTGGGTGAATTGCCAAGCGTCAATACCGCAATCAGCGGCCTGGGAAATAAATCGTAAATGGTTTTAATACACGTATTTATGATAGTCGTCGTTTTTTGTATCCGACCCCGGGCTATGCGATAGCTTATCACGGCGTCGCGTTTCGTCAAGGGTTTTTAAAAAAATTAACACGCGAATATTTATTGTTGACTTTGGGGTTTTCTTGATTTATATTGCTTTCACACATGAAGGCTTCAACTTCCAGACAATCACAGGGACGCACTCGAGTCACCCGGGAACAGGTCGCCAAGCGGGCGGGCGTTTCGGGTGGGACGGTTTCGTTGAGCCTGCGTGGTGATACGCGTATCAAAAGCAGTACGCGGCAACTCGTACAGATGATTGCGAAGGAAATGAACTACCGGCCGCACGCCAGTGCTGGGGCCTTGGCCCACGGCAAGACGTACACCGTGGGGTTGGTGTTCTCCAATCCACAGTTTTCTGAAGACGTGCTTGCCGCGAAATATGCTCCGGCGGTCATGCGCGTGAGTCGTGAATTGTCATATCGAAACTATCACATGAATCTCGACGTGCGGTCTGCTGTGGAAGGGGCCAAAGGTAGTCGGCGTTTGTCGAGAATGTTTAACGAAATCGGCGTCGAGGGTTTTGTGGTGATTCACTCACCCGGCTCGGCTTTGCTGGATGGGCTAAAGGATCAAGGGGTGCCGTTTGTAGTGCTCGATGGCAAGCCGCCGCGTGATGGTGGTGTGGGTGTCTATGTTGATGAGCGAAGGTCGGCGGAGTTGGCTGTTGAGCATTTGGTGGCGATGGGGCACCGGCGAATTGCCAGTCTCGCCACGTTGTCGGTGCCCGATAGCGAGCAGCTTGTGGTTGGGCATCGAATGGAAGAATTTCCACGTGGTTATTTCCAAGCCATGGCCAAAGCCGGGTTGCCTGCCTTTGCGGGTTGGGATGATCCCTGTATGAATCTGGCTGATCAATTAGAAAAGCTATGGTTGCAACCAGACCCGCCTACGGGTTTGATTACCTACGACGATGCTGATGCGCGTCGGGTGATCGATGTCCTGATGCGGCGTGGCTTGACTGTGCCGCGTGATGTTTCGGTGGTCGCTCTGCATGATGTGGGCGTGTCCGAATTAGATTATTTCTCGTCGCCGACCATTACATGCAATGCGGATTTGCAATCTGAGATGGCCGCCTCAGCGACGGATAAACTTTTGCAGCTTATCGAAGATCCTCAGAATGACCAATGTCATGAATCGGTCATTATGCAACCGCAGTTGATTGTTCGGAAATCTTCCGGGCCATGTCCGTCGCCCGATCTGAATTCGCAATAAACGTTTTACGCCTCAAGCGTTTCCGCTTGAAAAATCGAAGTTGTTTTCTTGTTGAAAAACGTGTTCGTCGCATTTTGATAAATAGCAGAAAAACATCGGTTTTTATAGTGATTTTAGTGTTTTTAACGTGTCGTCTTTTTGCAAAAAAATTCGAGTTTACAAACCCTAACGCACGTTAGGAGAAGAAGGAGATCGTGATGAAAAGTTCTATGTTAAATGGTTTGATTGCAGTATTCGCGGTATTAGTAATGGTCGGCTCGGCGTCAGCATCGTTTGATGTCGATGGGACGCCTTGGGACGTGGAATGGGATGATGGTAACGACCCTACTGCTCAAGGATGGAATGCGACCGTTCTCTCGGGTCTACAGCTCAACACGCGAATCGGTGGAGGTGGTGTGGGTGCTACGCCTGGTTGGCTGACGGCCGCTGGCTCTGCGGGAGGGCACGTCGTCAAGAACCCCGTAACCACCAATACTAAAGCCGCTGGTTGGACCGCAGAGTGGCGGATGTTTACGCATGCTGGTTTTGAGCAAGGCCTCGTGACGGATGTCATCGCATTCAATGACGATACTAATATGATCAGGATCGATTACGACGCGTCTACTGACACGGTTGTTCTTCGAGACGGCATGCCTCCGTCCGCCGGTGGTACGAGTGATAACGTTTCGATCGTTCTGCATGACGGGTCTTCTACTGAGGTGGTACACGTCTACCGCTTGGTGAGGGAGGCTGGTAGCGATACGGTCGAGTTGTACATCGACAATGATTTTAGTAGTCCTGCGGCCCAAATTACGTTGGTGCCAATTGCGTTGCCTCATGCTGATGCGGGTAACCTCAATAGTGTTCTTTGGGGCAAATCACTTTTGGAAAGCTCGTGGGATTATTTTCGCTTCCATAGTGGAGCGACTACCACAATTCCTGAGCCAGCGAGTCTCGCCTTGATCGGACTTGGTGGTTTGATGATTCTGGGCCGACGGCGTGCGTGATGTTCAATGTGTCAAAAAAGCGATCAGCGATCTCATGGGTGATTGGTAAGTTCCTCCGATCAAACAGCCCGGTGGGGCTTTGCGAGAGCTAAGCCCCACTTTTTCGGAATCAGGCGTGTTCAATCGCTTCGAAAGGTTCACCCTCCAAAGGATTGTGAGTCATTTAATGAAACAGAATTATCGACCCGTGCATGGTTTCACGTTGGTGGAATTATTAGTCGTGATTTCGATCGTTTCTGTGTTGCTCGCCATCCTGTTGCCGGTATTAAAAGGTGCTCGGGAAACAGCTCGTCAATCGCTATGCGCAAATAATCTGCGTCAATTGGGCGTGGCGTTTTTTACATACGGCACCGACTCGAATGATTATCTTCCTCATCCTTCCAATTACAGTGGCCAGCCTTTTCCTGGGGAGTGGTTTTTATTTTATAAGCAAGGCTACCTCGGTCCGACTTCGGCGGGGCCGTCTGCTCTAGGCGCGCGAGACTTGAAGGCCATTGGCCAAGCCATGCCTGTGTTTGATTGTCCGTCCACGGATTTTGTGCAGGGTTTGTGTTATTGCGGTCCCGATGGTGGTGGGTATGGTCCGTCGGGCAGTCAGGAAAAAACATTTGACTATATGCTTGGCTATGCCGGTTCGCCTGCATGGGATCCCGAGCAAAACGGATTAACGGGTAAGCGGCTTACGGATATGCTTCTGCGTAGCGATACTATTTTACTTGTTGATCACGACCAAGCCCAGAGTTGGAATACGATCGGGCCGGGGCTGGCTAGTACTTACTACACCGGGTCGGGTTTGCCGCCCACGCTGCCGGGCTATCCCCATGGTGCTGGTGGCGGAAACACCGGAACCGGTGATGGATCGGCAAACCTTCTATTGCTCGACGGCAGTGTGCACGGACATCCGCGTTCAACGTATCAACCTGCCTGGGCTGCGGGTAGCTTCTGGATGAAAGAATATCTGGGCCAGTAATTTCGGTGTCCACGTCTATCCATCATGTGCCCATCCCGCACTCATCCCCATCGGCTCGCGCCACTCCCACCTTATTCGTGTGTGCTAATCCGATCGTGCAAAGCTCTGGATTGCACACTGGGGGCGATTAATGCAAAGCGAGGGGTGTCCTGAGAAATCGGGAGTTCAACTATTTGCAAGATTCAGGATATTCGTGTTGTTGCGCGAATTGGCTGGTCCGTGAATCGCCGAAAATTTGTAATGGATAGTTCAGGCTCGTAGGCCAAGCTCGCAGACGAAGACCACAGGGTTCTCTCATAAAAATAAGGTTATCTCAATGTCTACCCATAAGAATAACGTGAATGCATGCTGTTTTGATCGCTCCTATGTACGCTGGCGTGTTGATACCACCAAGCAGCCAGCAATTACCGTGTCACAAAAATTGCCCATGACGGTGAACAATGTGAGATGTCCAATAGAGTCTCGTGTTCTAATAACGAACAAGAAAACTCAGCATTGTGATCAGTATGTGTTGACCGCTTCATGTAAAACAGAACAGGTTTGGGTGGCTAAGGACATTTGGCATCAGCCCAATGCTGACTTTTCAATGATCGCCAACAAAGATCAGTGCCTGTTGCTGAAGCATTGGGACAAGGTCGACAAGGGCGTCATGCGATACCCCGCATCACTTGGGGTACAGCCGGAGCGTCAGGTGGATAGCCCAAGCCAATTGTTTGACCGTTTTGCAATTGAGGTTGAAATGCAAGACGGGTATGTGATTGAAACAATCGATGATGTGATTGATGTTTTGTCATCATCGTTGCCCATTGTGGCTTACACGGAATATGAAATGGGTGGGTATCAAATTTTGATTGAGTATCCAGTCAAGGCCGTCAATTTCAGTGAGCGGGAGCGGTTCTACCAGGTTGATACCGGCCCAGTGCTTGTTCCTGATTTTTCTAACGATACGAATCACATGATCGAAAAATTTAACACCGCCTACATCGCGCATTGCGGCGCGGATTGGGCAGAGTTTATTGTCAATGTCCCCACGCCGTTGACGGAAGAAATTCAAGTCCATCATTATTCGCAACCATATCGGATTGAAAATGTAGCCAATCGTTTGGTGACATTTGACGAATGACAGGATCGTCACATAAAGCAAAGTTGTGCAACCCAACCCGTGTCCTGTTTGATCCGTCGCAGTCGTGGTGTCTGTGCGCGTTGTGAGAAACCGAGATGGGAAGCAGGGATAAGGTCTGACAATGCAGGGCGGGATGAATTGGGGAATGGCACGAATGGCGATAATTACTCGCGTTTAGATTCCCGTTCGCTCTCGGTGAATACCGGGAGTTTGCGTAAAGGGAAAATTTAAAACCGCGTGGGGTTTTAGCGGGAGGGGTATGAAGTGGTTGTTGTGAGGCGATAACGCGTTTTTTCGTGACGCTTGCGTTTGCTAAAAACCAAGGATACAATCGTGTGTATGAAGTCTGCCCAGTCAGTGACAGCGAGTGATGTGGCGCGGTTGGCCGGTGTGGATCGGTCCACAGTGTCACGGATTCTCAATCGATCATTCGATCAGCATCACTACGCGCCGGAGACGATCGATGCGGTACAGAAAGCCGCGAAGTCTTTGAACTATCGTCCGTCCAGCACGGCCCGGGCGTTACGGACCGGTCGGACCATGTTGGCAGGGTTGATCGTGGCGGATATCAGCAATAGTTTTTTTGGACAGCTCGCGGCCGCTATCGAAGTGGGCTTGCGATCACATAACTATCGGCTCATGATCGCCTCGACATCTGAGGATCTTGCGACACAGTGCCGACACCTTGACGACATGATTCATCAAGGCGTGGACGGGATTATCATCTCGCCCGCAGGAAACAAGGGGATTGCTCACGCGGTGTCATCGGGTACGCCAGTGGTGTTGGTGGATCGGCCGTTGTCCGGTGTGAGTTGGCCTTACGTGGGGATTGATAATCACAATGCGGCACGACAGCTCGGCGAGTATTTACGCGAGTTGGGCTATCAAACCATCGGGGTGGTGTTGCCTCAGTCTAAAGATGACCCCACGTTGAAGTGGCGGTTGAGAGGGCTCGAGATTGGATTGGGTAAACGTGGGCGTGTCGTGTGGAAGCATGCGGTTTCATTGCGTACAGGCGAGGCCGATCGCCGCGCGTTATCGCAACGATTGTCGCAGTCGCCAAACCTTGACGTGGTGGTGGGGTTGACCAACGATTGCACGGTGACGGCGATGGAAGCGCTTCGCGATGCGGGGCGACGTGTGCCCGATGAAATCGGATTAGCGGGGGTTGATGATTTTCGAGCGGCGCAATTGTTGGATCCGCCTTTGACAGTGGTGTCGCAGCCGATCGAATCAATTGCAGCCAAGGCGGTCTCGTATTTATTGGATGCGATGTCAGGTCATCCAAGAACAGAAGACTGTTTGTTGCCGTCGCAGTTGATCGTGCGGCGGTCGTTACGTTTGCCCAACGGAAATACAGATCACCTGGATAATTTTGGAAGTATTGGAAACAAGGAAACCTCAAGATGACATCGATCCCGCAAGAAATTGGCACAATCCCGACGATTAGCGATGAAGAATTCGCGTCGCGTTTGGCGCTGGCTCAAGAGAAAGTTCGCCAACGAAATTATGACGTGTTACTGGTCAACAGTACCGAGGCGGATTTTGCCAACGTGCGGTATTTCTCGAACTACTGGACGTTGTTTGAGATCGCTGGTGTAGCCATTTCCGCGACGGATGCGGCGCTAATGATCGGGCCTGAAAGTGAGACTTATGCGGCGGATCGCAGTAAAATTGCCAAGATTCACAAGATGGTTGAGTATCGCGAATCGGCTGACCCAGCTTATCCGGGCGTGGCAGTTTCTGATTTTAAAACGGTGTTCAAAGATATCGGCGTGTCGGCGCCAATACGCATCGGCATCGCAGGCTATTTGGTGACCACGGCGCCAGTGCTCGACGGTTTGCGGCAGGCATTTCCGAACGCGCAGATCGAAAGAGCGGATGATCTCATGGTTGAGCTGCGGGCGATAAAATCACCCGCAGAGCAGGCGTGTTTGAAAAAGGCGGTGGAGATCAGTGAGTTGGCGGTGCAGCAGGTCCTTGATCAAATTCGCCCGGGTATGACTGAGCAGCAAGTCGTGGGCATCGCGCAACAGGCGATGTATGCCAACGGTGCGGAGTACGAAGCGCATCCCACGTACATCCTTTCGGGACGCAGCACCACGCATGCGATATCACGGCCGACACCAAGACCGTTGCAAAAAGGTGAACTGATTCAGCTAAACATTGGCGCGCGGGTATCCGGTTATTCGCCGAGCGTAGGGTTGCCGATTTGTCTGGGCAAGATGTCTGCGGAACAACGCGACCTGGTCGACTTTGGTCTCGAAGCGCATCATCAGACCATCGATTGGATGAAGGCTGGCGTTGTGGCGTCCGACGTGGCCAATCAATATCGAAAGCTATTCAAGGATCGCGGTTACGAAAAGAACTTTCTTTACGGGCCATGCCACGGGCTGGGTATGATCGAGGTTGAACAGCCCTGGATGGAAGAAACGTCAAGCTATCCCCTGCAATCGAACATGACGTTTCAAGTGGATACGTTTCTTTATGGCGACTCGTTCGGCTTGCGATGGGAAAACGCAGGGTGCGTGGCAGAAGATGGGTTCAACCTTTTCGGCGGTCAATTTCGCCGCGTGATCGAACTGGATTAATGCGGTATGCCTTGCATTAAAGGTTGAACACGAGGCAGCGCGACTCACAACAATTGGTTAGACGAAAGGCACACGATGCGTTACGAAATGATGTTGCCACACCAGATTCGAACGGCGATCGATCAAAAATGGCCGGTGGTACTACCGCTGGGTGTTTTGGAATATCACGGTGAACATCTGGCTGTCGGGTTGGATACCTTGGTGGTGGTGCGCGTGTTGGAGCAATTGGAATCAGAAATGGATATGGTTGTCCTGCCGCCGTTTTATTACGGTGCGGGAAGCTATACGGTCGAACCACCCGAAGGTAACGGGACGGTGCAAGTTGATACCGATGCTTTGGCCCCATTTGCTTTGCATCTGTTCCGGAGTCTGCTGCGAATTGGGTTTCGCAATATTCATGCGGTGATCCATCATCAGAGCGAAAATTTTCTCGATGGCATGCCGACCGATCTATCGTTCAAGTTGGCGGGACGTCGAGCGCTATTCGATCATCTGTTGGCCGAGCGTGGCGAAGGTTGGTGGGGCGACAACAAAATGGCGGACTATTACCAACAGCATGCTGATGGTGACAATCCGTTTAATTGGATTCAGGTTCATCCCATGATGGATCAGTCGATCATCGAGCAATATGATTTTGATCATGCGGGTATTGGTGAAACCAGTCTGTTGATGGCGCTTGATCCGTCGGGTGTTGATATGACGAAATTGTCCACGGAAAAGTGGTATCTGGAATCTGCGCAACATGCCAGCGTTGAGCATGGCCAGCGCGCAGTTGATTTGGTGCTCGAAAGAATGCGAAACGTGCTTCGTTAATTACAGGGATATTTTATGTACGGTAGCAAAGTCTGGTTTTTTCCTGATGGTGATTTGCCTGATGCGGGCAATACGGAGCCGCATGGTCATGAGTCGTTGGTGATTTTGAATCCCAATGAAGCCGATGCGGATGTGACCATCACGGTCTATCATGTTGACCGTTCGCCGGATTGTCTGAAGCCGCAAAAAGTGGCAGCTCAGCGCGTGCGATGTATCCGTATGGACGAGCCGATCGATGGCTACCGTGTTCCTTTCGGGCAGTACGCGCTCAAGATCGAATCCACCACGCCGGTCATCTGCCAGATTGGTCGCATGGATGTGCAGCAAGCCAACCTGGCATATTACACCGTGATGGGACATAGCGCATGAGTGTGTCGAGTGAGAAACGCGTGTGGTGTGATGCGAACGGTCTGCGAATCTGGCGATGTGCGGACAGCGATTTTAGTGGCGATGAAATTCGTGATGCCTCGCGTGTGTATACCGAGGCAGTGTTCGCAGAGATTGCTGAGGCTGGTTTCAATGCGGTGTGGTTGCGAGGCAAGCTGCGCGATCTGACCCAGTCAAATGTTTTGCCTGAACTGAATCGTGATGACGCTCGCGCAAGAATGCAGAGTTTGCGTGAAACGATTGCACGCGGACAAAAGCATGGCGTGCAGGTGTTTTTGTTTTTTAACGAACCGTTGGCGGTCTCGGTCGATGAATCATTCTGGCAAAAATATCCAGCATTGGCCGGACAACGTCATCGTGATTTCGGTGCTGATCACGATGTTGATTCACTGTGTACGACAACGCCTCTTGTTCAACAATACTTACGCGAAGCTGTGGCAGAATTGTTGAGCGGTGCAGTCGGCCTGGGCGGTGTTATCCTGATAACTGCCAGCGAATATCACACGCATTGTTGGTCTCATTACGCCAAGTACACGCTCAACGATGGCGTGGAACAGCCCGCATCCACGATGGTTCATTGTCCGCGGTGCCGTGATCGATCGCCCGCGGAGATTGTGGGTGAGTTGACGACGGTCTGGCATGACGCTGCGGTGCAGTGTTCGTCTGTTGGTTACCAGCCGCGTGTGTTGTGTTGGAATTGGTCATGGTCAATGTGGTATCCCGATCCGCAAACCGAAGTCATTGAAAATTTGCCGAAGGGTGTTGAGCTTCTTCTGGATTTAGAGCGAGGCACACGAGTCACACGTCATGGCAAGACATTGGACGTGGATGAGTATTCGCTGAGCGTGGTGGGGCCGGGCGAACGATTTTGCCAATCGAGACAAGTGGCCGAGCGGTGCGAATTACCTGTTCATGCCAAGGTGCAACTGGGAACGACGCATGAGATCGCTACGGTGCCGAACCTGCCTTTGATTCAACAGGTACACGCAAAATTTGTGGAACTGCGTCGGCATAATGTGGCGGGCATTATGGGGACATGGAATTTTGGTTGTTCGTTAACGCTCAACACTGCGGCGGTGGCACTATTCGTTGCTGATCCGGATAAGTATGAAGACTTCGACGAATTTGCGAGCGCGTTGGCTCAACGTTATCTCGGCATCGATGATGCCACGTCAATCCGTCAAGCATGGGAAAAATTCGGCAAGGCTTTCGAGCATTATCCGTTTTCAACGGTGTTTCTTTATTGGTCGCCGGTGAACGAAGCACCGGCCTATTCGTTTCGACTTCGTTACGAAGCCAAGCCACTGGGCGGTTCGTGGCTCGCACACGAATGGGGCGATCGATTGGAAGATAGTCTGGCCACCGGTACGACTATTGACGACATCGCTGAATCGCTAGGTGCGGTCGCTGCGCATTGGCGTGAAGGTCTGGCACCTTTGAAAAAATCGTTTGCATCAGTGGATGGTAACCCCACGCAACTTCGCCATCGCGCGGAAGAACTGAGTTGTGCTCAAATGATCGGCATACAGCTGGAAAGCGCAGCCAATATTTATCGCTTTCATGCATGGAAACAGAACCGCATGCGTGACATGGGTATCAAGCCTCCCTGTGATATTCCATTGGATGAGCAAGGCCGAGCGATACTGGTCAGCGAATACGACTTGGCTTGCCAGGCCCGCGAGCTATGCGTGAAGGATGCCCGCTTGGGTTATCATCAGGAATGCCATGCTTATTTCTATAATCCGAAAATGATTGAGCAAAAGATCCAGGATATCAAGGGACTTCTCGACCCAGTGATCGCCTGAAATGGCTGTCGAATTTGCGTGTGCGATTAAGACCAATCTCGTTAAAAGATCACGCGTTAGCCGCCGCCTTTATGGCGGCGCGAAATGTACGTCAAACCCAAGCCATCGCGCCGCCATAAAGGCGGCGGCTAACTAGCTAACTATCAAAATCAAATTCACGCGCGAGTATTTTGCGGGATTGGTATTAGTCTTGAGGTGATCAATAGATTTTATTTTGCATGCGATAGCGAATTCGAATTTATACCGAAGAGGTCGATCGTTTTTTGTGAGAAGGTTCTACGCTTTGACGAGGAAATCGCGGCGTTGATAAATCCTGATTTTTCTCGTTCTTCATCGCCGTTGTAGTGCTTGTCTTCCAACTCAATGCTCACGCCGCCCGAGTAACCGGGTCGTTGCCGCGTGGAAAATATGTCAGCCTATGGGGCGATGCCATCGCCTGGAATGGTGGCTGCCACATCAGCTTGCCATTTGCAATTGCAACGAAAACCAATGGGAAAAGAGCCGGTCTGTGTTTTAATCATGTCGCTAAATTTTCACGATAGCGGTGAGAGAAGCGGGGCCACCTGCGTGGCGAAGGTTGGTCATAAATCAAATAAGTCGAAATCGATAATTAGTTGCCCAGCAGATGTTGCATCACGGCCAGTTCAAGCATTTCGTAATCACGTTCCTTGATGCAACGAGCTTCCAATGCTTGGTCAAAGGTTCTAACTTTTTGAACCAGTTGAAGAAAAATATCACGACTGTTTTCCAAATGTCGCATGGCGTGCGCTGCGGGTTGTGTGCGCATGGCCTTCACATCGAACCCAACGTATCGCCCGGATTGCGCGTATTGTCCGAGTTCCAGAACACGAACCTGGTTGAACGCTGAACGAAGATTGACAGAGCCAAAGGTTTTGTCCTGATCATATTTGAGGCCGTTCTGATCATTGAGATGCACGCCCCAAAGCTTGTTCATTTGCAGGGCGAATCCCATTTCCTCCGCCGGGTCTAATCCCGCAAGCAGGGCGTGTGCTGATTCGATGAGTCCACCCACGCGTGTTGGATCGCAGGTTTGATGGGCCATCGCCAGCGCATGGCCAATGGTGGGCAGGTAAGCCAGATCGACTGGTTCGTTGGGCTTGGGCTCGATGACAATGCGAACTTCCGAATTGCTTTGCAACACTTCGTTGAGCGCGTCCACCAGAAGTTGATAGGAATTGATGGGGTTCTTGGCTTCGCGGATGTAGGTGCCTTCGCGTGCCAGCCAGAGGACCAGCATGTTGCAACCCATGATTTGGCCGATATCGACGGCACGCTTGGTGCGTTCGATACCCCATTGGCGGATTGCAGGATCGTTGGCTGTTAATGCGCCATCAATTCCCTTGGGGTCTTCCCACAGACGCGGTGCTACGAACTCCGCTTCCAGGCCTTGGTCGTCCAGGATTTTTTTCAGCGCCTTGGCTTGAGTGCTGATCTCGGTAAAACTTTTGGTTTCAATTTCAGGCACGACGTCATCGTCATGAAACTGGATGCCATCGAATCCAATTGCTTTGAATGCTTTGAATTTGGTGATATTGTCAATCGAATCGCGGCAGGGAGGGCCGAATGGATCGGCGCCTTCGTGAACATTCCATGGGCCTACTGAAAATTTGTATTCGTTGCTCATCGGTTGTGTTTCCTAATTTTTCGTTTACAGGTTTGGTTGGGAATGGCAGGGGAGTCGGAAGCGATAGCGTTCGTTCACATTGCGGTGTGGTTCAACTTATTGGAAAAATTCGTGGCATAGGTGATACACGTGACATTTATGACATCGGATTTGTGGGACGACGGCGTTGGATAGGTATGGGTTCCAAGCCGTGAGTTTACATGTTGTTCGTTGTATCCACCACTGTGGTTGACGTCACATACTGTTGTAGTCGGTTGCGATCCAATTCGACGCCGAATCCCGGTTGATCGGTGATTTCAATCACGCCGTCGACGATGGAGTGGCCACCACGCACAATGCCGCAGGGAAAACCATGCGTGATATGGCCACCAAGTTCGCCGCAAGGCATGTCGCTTTGAATGGCCACAGCCAATGACGATGTGGACAATATCAACATGGGTTTCTACGGCATGAGCCTATACCGCGTGGGCATGGCGTCGATTGCACATCTATGTCAAGGGCGCTGAGATATTTTCATTCCGCTTCGATGACGTGGCCCAGTCTCATCCTTTTGCGGTATGGACATAATTTTCAAGGGCATGACAAGTTTGAAGTTGTTTAAGCTATAATCTTTGTTTTATATGATTGCCCAAACAGGTAGGGCGATTTTCCATTAATCCGAATGATCACGTCGGTAGCCACGGTTACAAATTGGTGCGCAGCCGTGTGTTTGGTCAACGTAGGCTTGAGATTTGTGTCGTTAAACAAAGACATAGTGTTGAGGTGAAGAAAGATGGAGATTACAACGCTGATGCGACCGATTTATCCTGAACTTGACGAAGCGATCGCCAGTGGTGTAATTGCGCAGGATCCTTATTCGGTCTATGCGAACATGCGCCGTGATACGCCGATCTGTTGGAGCGAACAGTGGGGGTGTTGGGTTGTTTGTCGTCATGCAGACATCGCCAAAATTTTGCAAGACACTCGGCGATTTTCCAGTGTGGGCCGGGTCGTTAATGCGATGCAGAAGGAATACGACGTTGATGAACAACAGCAGGTACGGCCACTGATCAATCATTATTCGCAAGGCCTGATCAATGCTGATCCGCCGGATCATACGCGCTTGCGTAAGTTGGTGCAGGTGGCTTTTGTGCCGCGCACACTCGAACGACTCAAGCCTCGTGTGGCGGATATCGTTGATGGTTTGATTGCGAATGCCAAAGCCGCGGGCCAGATGGAGATGATTCGGGATTTCAGTTACCCGTTGCCGGTTACTGTGATCGCTGAATTGATGGGTGTGCCCACCGAGATGCATGCGCAGTTTAAAAGCTGGTCGGGTCGCATTGTTGAATTCATGGCCACGCCTTGCCCGACACTCGAAACCACCAAGCGATCACAAACCGCGCTGCTGGAATTGCGTGAGTATTTTAAAACTGTTTTTGCTGAATGTCGTGCCAAGCCCGCGGAAAACCTGATCAGCGATCTGGTCAACGTGGCCCTTGATGGCGATCGGCTTACCGAAGATGAGTTGCTGAGCACTTGCGTCACCATCTTGATTGGTGGGCATGAGACAACCACGTCACTGCTGACCTCAGCGATTCAATTACTGTTAACGCATCCTGATCAAGTGCCGCAATTATTCGAAAATCCAGCGGCAGCCGTGGAAGAATTCCTGCGCTTTGAGCCTCCGTTCCAGCGCATCCTGCGCACGGCCATTGAACCCGTGCCATTGCATGATCAAACCATCGCTGCTGGCGATAACGTCATTCTGTTGCTTGGTTCTGCCAATCGTGATGAATCGGTGTATCCCGAAGCGGATCAGCTTAACCTTGCCCGTCGTCCGAGTCGACATGTCTCGTTTGGTTTTGGGCCACACTTTTGCCTGGGTGCGGCGCTTGCGCGTTTGGAAGTACCCATTGCATTGCAGGGAATCATTCAGGCATTTCCTGGTTTGCAGTTGCGCGATGCCTCGCTGGTCTGGCATGACGGCATGATCCGATGTCTGGAATCGCTTCACTTGTCGTGGGATTAATCCAAATCTTGAATCACCATGCGATGGCCAATCACGCCTCTGGATGATTCGCGTTATGACATCACTGGTGGTCAACGGCCTCAACCCCATGAAGTCGTATGCTGTTTGGTGTTGCTGCCGTAGCGAGCAGGGCGTGTGTGGGGAGGGGTGCTCTTGATTTGAGAGGCAGCCTCATCTTGTATGCTCACTTTTATCGTGTTTTCTGACGATCGCAGAGGCTTGGCGTGCGCGGTCAATCTTGGTTGTTTATCGATAAAATACTTATTTATAAGTGTTTATGTGGAAAATCCTGGGCGGACGGACGGGGGTTTTGAATTTTTTGGTCCGGAATATGCATTGGTGGGTTGACTGTTGTGGAAAAACTTGTATGCTCAATGTTCAAGTTGTCAGTTGTTTATTCTTTTGGACATGAGGTACGCATTGAATTCTCAGGCCGCCAGTCAAACAGGGGTGCAGCAACAAGGGCGCCCCAAGCTCAAGCACGAGCAGCTGCGTGAGACGGTCAAGGCCCGGATCCAATCGGGGCAGTACAAGGCTGGCGATCGGTTGCCCAGTGAAGCTGACCTGGCTCAGGAAATGAATATCAGTCGGCACACGATCTTGCGTGCATTGTCGTCGTTGACCGCAGAAGGTTGGATCGAACGGCAGCAGGGGCGCGGAACATTTGTGACCGAAGGTCCTCGGCAAACTGAAATGAGTGGGCAAACGGTGGCGCTGATCTGTAGCGATCAGGGCGACGCGTTGATGAGTCGAGTGATTCAAGGGATGAGTCGAGCGCTACGAGCCAGTCGCCGGGAATTGTTGGTGCTCGATTCTGATCACGATGAAGCACGCGAAGAAGAACTGCTGGGCAGTCTGTTGCATCGCAAAGTCGGCGGGGCGATTCTTTGGCCGTGGAATCCCCGGGCTCGCGAGTCTCAGGTTCGGGCATTGGTAGAGCAGCGTTTCCCGCTGGTGGTAATGGATCAATCGATCGATTGGCCGGAAGTGCCTTTGGTGAGCGTGGATCATGAACTTGGTGCGTATGAAGTGACGCGTCATCTTTTGGAACAAGGTCATCGTCGTATTGCCCACATTACTTTTCAGGAGGAATCGCCAGCGTCACGTCCAGCGATCAGCGGTCGTAAGGCAGGCTATTGCCGCGCGTTGGCTGAATGGGGTGTGGCGTATGACGAATCATTGGTGAAATATGTTGAGCCCGCGTTGATGAAGCTGTCGCACAAGGCGTCGGTTTGTTCGATGCTGGGTTACGAACAGATGCACCAATTAGTGCAAGGTGACAATCCACCCACTGCGGTATTTCTGCTCAATGATATTTTTGCGTCCAGCGTTTTTCGGGTTTTGGCCAATCATGGTTTACGAGTGCCCGAGGATGTTGCCGTGGCTGGGTTCAACAATGATCCGACGATCCGTGGCCCGCGCTGGTCGTTGACGTCATACGACGCTGAGCCTGAGAAGCAAGGTTATGTCGCGGCAGAGCTGGTCACCCAGTTGACACGCTCGTGGGAATCGCCGCAGCGTCGGCATATTTTGCCCGGCAAGCTGGTCGTGCGTCATTCAACCGATCCGTCAATTCAGTCGCCGATGTCGGGCTAAGCATTCCGGGCTGAACATTCACAGAACACTTTGTGTTGATCGTCATTTGGGTATCGAGAATTTAAATCACGTTTTTTATAAAGAAGGAGAGTTGTTATGTTTCAGAAGATGACACGATTGGGAATTGGGTTTGCTGCGATGGCGTCGTTGGCCGCGGTTTCACCGGCGGCAGAGATTGTGTTGAACCCGTCGGCAGACGCATTTGTTAATTCAGTGAGTCCGACCACCAATTACGGCAGCGATACCGCGATCACCATCACTGGTACCAGTTCCGCGACGCCACCTGAGCATATTAATGCCGCGCTATTCAGGTTTGACACGAGTGCGATTCCCTCCGGCGCGACCATTGATTCGGTGGAGTTTCGGTTCTATGTGACTGCGGCAAGTGGCAACGGCTTCTTCGAATTTTTTCAGCTCATTCAGGATTGGAATGAAGCCGAAGTGACTTGGAACGAAGCATCAACTGGCAATGCCTGGGGCACGGTCGGTGGTAGTTGGGGTGGTTCGCAGTTGGGTAACAATGATGTACTCAACACGGAAGCTGGCGGTTTCCAGACATATACTTCCAATGCAGCGCTTGTCGCTGAAGTTCAAGATTGGCTCGATAATCCATCGACGAATTACGGCATTCATTTGCGACGTCGTTTTGGTAATACGGGTCAGTTTGTGACGCTGCCTTCGTCGGAAGCCGGATCGAACCAGCCTGAGTTGGTGGTTAATTACACCTACACGCCGGTTCCCGAGCCAGGTACGTTGGCGTTGGCTGGTCTGGGCGGTTTGATGTTGCTGCGTCGTCGCCGGTAACGTGGCGATGATTGTTGGTACGCGTTGTGGCTCGCTTGAATGCAAGCAGTGCATTGTTGTCTGCATCCATCTTGTCTCTACGAAAGGATCGGCTGTGCGCCGCATACGTTGCAAACAAGGATTCACGCTGATCGAGTTGTTGGTCGTTATCTCAATCATCGCTTTGTTGATTGCGATTTTACTGCCAGCACTCAGTCAGGCACGCGAGACGGCCAAGGTCATTCAATGTGCCTCGAACTTGCGCAGCATCGGCCAGGTGTTCCATATCTATGCGGTAGATCACGATGATGTGTTTCCGCCTGGCATGGAATATTCCTACAAGTATGCTGATCGGCAAGGGGCTAATGCTTTCAGTCCATTTGCAGGTGTGGATCGTCCGTTTGTTCGTGCCATGTGGTCGAATTACATCAACTTGCCCGAGATGCTTTACTGCCCTTCGAATGAGCAGCACACGGCAGAGAGTGGTTGGTATAAGAATGACCGCTGGGAAACAACCTATGCAGAATTAGGTTACATGATGTTTCAGAATTGCTACCGCAACGAAACGTATACGGGGCATCATGAAACGGTTGGGCGTTCGCCGGAAAAAGTTGTCAAGGCGACCGATCATCCCAATTGGCCGATGGCACAGGACATCACGCCGATACTCGGCAACGGGTTGCTGGTTGGTCCGAAATACAACAGTCATCCCGATTCCGAGGGGATCCAGTCGCGCGGTGCCAATGTGCTGTTTGTAGATAGCCACGTGGCCTGGTCGAGCATTTACGATTTGACGCATATTGATTTTGGTACGTATTCCGAATTACCACCGATTGCGTATTAATTTTTTTCCATTTTTTAAAACCTATTTGAATTCGAAGGAAGACATTATCTTGATCAATGCGCGACAAACACAGAGTTGGCTATGGGGATTGATTGCCACGATGATTTTGTGGCCTGTTTGTTTTGCCAGTGCGGAGGTTGCTGTTTTTGCGACGGTCGCATCGATGCGTGAAGCCTCGCCGGACGAGGGAGTCGTGTTGCAAACCCTGGGATATCACGAGCCAGGCGATGGCGGTGGGGCGGTATACGTGGTGAGCGATGGTGATGAGGCGGAGCGTGAAGCGGCTGATGGTTTAGCGGATCACGTACTTGCCAATGGACAGGTGGCTCGAATCCGAGTCGGCGGAACGTTTAACCCACGCATGTTTGGCGCACGCGGCGATGGCCAAACCGAAGATACCGCTGCGTTTTTCAGCATGGATGCAGCGATCGAACGTATCAATCGTGCGGTGCATGTGCATATTCCTGACGGCGAGTTCATCGTCAATCCACTCAATGCCCCGTTGCGCGAAATGGCACCGGGAAAAATACGCAGTGCTAATCTGATCACGTTTCGCAACGACCATAGTGTTCTGACGTGTTCGGGCATGATCAAAATACAACCCGATGTTGATTACACCGTGCGTGCCAAGGATGGCCCGGAATGGATCGGCTTTGAATGGTTCTGGTCGGTTGTGTTGATCAAGGCCAATCATTGCACCATTGATGGATTGAAATTTGACGGCAATGGCACGGCCTTCACCGCTGGTTGGAAAGGTGATACCTATCAGCCGCGTTGGGGTGGCGTGTCAGCGTTTGGTGAGTGGGATAACGAAACCTGCCACATCGGTAACAAGGTGATCAACTGCACCATTCTCGGCGGTGGCGGGCATGGCGTGGGCATGCAATATCAGAAGCAAGCGGTAATCGCCAACAACTATTTTGAAGATACCACCGGCAATGGGTTTTCACGCAGTGAGGATTCGGTCATCATCGGCAACATCGCATTTCGCAGCCATGATGCTCCCTACGTGATCAATGGTCGTTGCTACAACATCATCGTGGCCAACAATGTTTCGCGCGACACCACCAACGGCTCAGGCATCGACATTGTTGGTGCTGATCGCATTCTGGTACAAGGCAATGTGATTGAGAACTCAGCGGCGTGGGGCATTCTCGTTAGCTACAGCGCTCAGCAAAAAGTGCCGAGTACCGATGTGGTGGTGACGGACAACATCCTGATTCGCAATTGCCGATCGCTCGATACGCCGATCAATGCCGAGGTTTGCGTCGGTTTACCTTGGCGTGGGCCTGACGGTCGAATCAATGCCAAGGATATTGATGTGAGCGGTAACAAGTTCGCGATTGATGGCACGCATGGAACGGATAAAGGGCGTTTCGTGGTGATTGGCAAAGGTGCTGAAGATGTTCGCGTGACAGGCAATACGGTACGCGGTGCGCCCAACGATACGCGTGAGATATTCGCCGTGACCGCACCGACGCGTGACCTGGTTGTGACTGACAATGTGTGGCTCGGTGACGATGTGGCAGAGGTCATCATCAACACGGCGCTGGGCGTTGAAGGGCAATTGCTGGTGAACAACAATACGAACATGTCGATGAGTGCCGGTGCGACAGCAGTGCGCGAATAGACAACTACAGCGAGTACGCGACATGACACACAAATCCCCTCGAATCGCAGCGTTTACGTTGATCGAATTGCTGGTGGTTATCTCAATCATCGCATTGCTGATTGCGATTTTGTTACCCGCGCTCAAGCAAGCGCGTAGCGCGGCTGATCGCGTGGTGTGCCTGAGCAATCTCAAGCAGAACGCGATCCTGTTTTCAATTTACAGTGATATGTATGATGGCGTTCTACCTGCGTCCTATGACGCGGCGTTGCCCAACCCGACGACTGGCGGTTCGGGCATGTACTGGGCTGAGGTCATCATTGCACACAATGAAAGTCAGACGCGCGAAGCGACCTACGATCCGACTTTCGATGACCGGGGCTACAGTCGCGGTGTGTCGTATGGCATGAGTTCGATTGATCATGGTTTCACGGGACTCAATGGCTACATCGTTGCGGATAAACTCGAGTATCCGAAGGAATCGGTATTGATCGCCGATACGTTATTCAAGCCATTAGCCAGCACCATAGAAATCCAGAGTTTTCGATTCACGTATTACAACAGCATTTCGAGCGATCGCCGGTTGCATTTACGTCATCTGGATACAGCCAATGTTTTGTTTCATGATCTGCACGCCAGCAGCATCCGTCGTGAGGATCTGCCCGACCTGATCGCACCGGTTTATACCACCAGTTCAGGCGGTTCGGTGTATACGCTTGACGGGCCGTTTTCATACTACGACAGCAAGGGTGTGGCGCGTGTTTATTGATGGCTGGAAAATTATAGTGGCCGTCGTGGCGGTATGGTTCGGCGTTGATGCTGGGCTGGCAGACGTGCCAGTGTTGCAGTTGCCGATGCTCAGTGAACAGCCCGTGATCGATGGCCGAATCGATGATGCAGTTTGGAACGAAGCGCTAACCATCGGGCCGTTTGTCAGTGTTGATGGCCGAGAATTGTTGCCAGCCACCACTGCACGAATGGCGGTCGATGATTCGGGTTTGTGGATAGCCATACGTGGCGATGAACCCAACCCGACGGAGATACGCCAAAACATTCAACGGCGTAACGGTCGCGTTTGGCTTGACGACGCGATTGAATTGTTCCTCGATCTCAACCACGACAAGCGGACGTATCACCATCTTGTGATCAACACCACGGGCGTGGTTTTCGCTCAACGTGCAGCCAGTCCGCCGGACCCGGATAAAGTCGGGCCATGGTCGCCATGGGTGAATGCGCAAACCTACATCGGCGATGATCATTGGACTATGGAATTGTATTTGCCCTTTGCAAGTCTGGGCGATCTGTCCAGTGTGGGTGATACGATTGGCATGAATATTTGTCGCGGTCGCATGGCAGGTGGGCAAGAGCAGTTCAGTTGTGCTGTGCCCACGTATGGTTCGTTCCATGAGCCAGCAGCGTTTGCTGCGGCAAGTGGACTCTCTCAGGCACTTGCCGGTCATGCTGGTCATACTGGTCATGGTGATAAGGGGCGTGTGGAGGATCTTGCACAACTGGACGTTCATGGTGCGGTGGAAATCGAAGCGGCACGCGATGGCGATCAGGTGTTGCTGAGTTTTGATCATGCCGACATGATGAAGCGGTCGGGCTTGACATGGTTTGTGATATTGGAAGATGCCGCAGGGCGGATGCTTGATCGCCGATCGTTTGATGTGGGTTCATCGCAACTCGATGATGTGTCGAGTGACGTGCGATCGTTGCGTTGGCTTGCCCAGGACGATCGCGGTCGGCCGATTGTGGTGACGCCACCCGTGATGATTCGAGCCTATCAAGCTGTGTCGTTGTCGTTGTATCAACCTTACTACGATGTCGAAGAATCACTCGAGGCGAACTATCGCATCAACAATACCTGGCGAGGCAAGGCATTGACAGGGCATTGGGCGATTCGTGATTCGGCCGGTCAAGTTTGTGAACAACGCGAGTTTGAGGTTGCCAAGATAAGCGGACGAGTCACGCCGTCTATCGCGTCATTGGTGCCGGGTACCTATGAGTTGTCGTTGGTATTGCGCGATAAGCGTGGACATGAAACCATGGATCGCGCCACGTTTACAAAGCGGCCAGCGCCCGAGCACCTGACGCATGTGGCACACAATGATCAAGGCATGATCGAAGTTGATGGCGAGCCATTTTTTCCAATTGGTTTGTATCGATTGACGCCGCCACTTTGGGGGCATTGGCTACGCGACAGCGGGTTCAATACGGTGCATGACATGGGGGTGGGGGCAGGGCGGTTTCGTCGTAACGATGATGGTTCTATCACATGGACGACCACGCTGAAACAGATTGAAGCGGATCTTGATCGCGCGCATAAACTCGGGCTCAAAGTTTTGTTTGAGCTGGGGGTTTATGTCAAACATACCTATGAGGTGGAGCCCGGCGAAGAAGATGGCCGACGCTTGCGTGAAGTGGTCTCGCGGTTTCGTCGGCACCCCGCATTGTTGGGGTACTACCTGATTGATGAACCCTATGCTCAGCATTTTGAACGGGCCAAACGTGCCTACGAAATTGTGCGTCGGCTCGATCCGTATCATCCGCAGATTGCACCGTCACTGGGGCGATCGTTTTACTACAAACCGACCGCGCAGTTGGTCGATGCGTTATTGATCAGTTGTTACCCGGTGCCGTATCGTCCGATCGCGGCCGTTGGCGAATCACTGGATACAGCCCGCAAGTTGGTCGGGCTGAGCAAGCCGTTGTGGTTTGTGCCTCAGGCCGTGGGCTTGCGTGGTGATGGTTCGCTGCCGACAGCCGAAGAGTTGACCAACATGACCTATCAGGCGATGGGTCGCGGCGTTGGTGGTTTAATCTATTTTGCATGGTTCGGCGATCAGCCACGACAGACCGGCGAGCTTGGCGTCAAGGCGCCGGAATTCTGGGAAGCGCTCGTTGGATTGACTCGGCAGTTGCAGCAATATCGCCACGTTTTTTATGCAGCGCCGGATGCGACGGTGACTTTGAAATCGGATGCGGGATTGGAACTGTTTGCCAGGCAAAGCGACGGCAAGCAATATTTGCTGGCCATCAATCCACGTCGTCGGCACGCTGAATTACGTATCGCATCGGCCGCCAAGGAAGAGCCATGGCAGGTGATGGTTGGTCATGCCGAATCAAGTACGGATTCACGATTCGCATTGGCCGCAGGCGAAGTGTTGTTGCTGTCGCGGTCGAACGTGGGACGCTATCAGGCGACGGTGAATTTTACAGATGATGCGATTCCGGATCAGCGAAACGTACTGGCCAATGGAAGTTTTGAGTCGGGCACAAACGGCTGGTCCATCCAAGGCAATGCGGGTCGAAGCAAGCGAGATCCCTACACGGGTGAGTCGTGCGTGTCGGTGACTTCGCCGACAGGAACAGCGCGTGTGGTGAGCGATGCGATTGAAGTTGAGCCTGGTCAGCGATTGTTTTGTGTGTTTCATGTGCGTGTTGATGGCGCGGCCTCTGGTCGTACCGTGGATGCGGTCGCGGAGGCCTATGACAAGTCGGGCCGACTGCTGGCGACGTTGCCGTTGACCGGTCCCGATGAGCGGGTGGCGACGGACATGGCATGGCAATGGATCGGAAAAGCCGTTGAGATGCCGCCATCCGCGGCCACCATGCGCGTCAGTCTGGGTACAGCCAACAATCGTGGCGTGACCAGTTATGACGGCGTAAGCGTGATCGATGAGCGACAGTTAACCCAGCAGCCCAACGTGCAAGCGGAGGTGTCCAATGGCTTGTGAATGCGCACAGGAACATGCATTGGGACACAGGCTTGTGGACTTCACCTTTTGCAGGCATGGTCATATACGCTCGTCTTGGCGTCGCGCGTCAGTAGGTTTTACGCTCATCGAATTATTGGTGGTCATCAGTATCATCGCATTGCTGCTTGCGATTTTGCTGCCTGCATTGTCGAGTGCACGCGAAGCGGCACGGCGCATGGCATGTGCCAGCAATATCAGGCAAATCGGTTTGGCGACTTTTAATTATGCGTTCGATCACGATGACATCTTGCCGATGCCCCTGGTCTATTCGAGCACGTTGATGTATGGCAATGGACTGTTGGCGACGTATACACAACCGCAAAACAATACATGGCAACATGGCGGGTTCGGACGACTGATCGATGCCAAGTATGTGGATGCCGCGGAAGTGTTTGTTTGTCCATCCAATCAGGATTGGGCAAGCACATGGTGGAGTCCATACACCTATCGCATCAGCACGTTTGATCTATCGGACCGTTTGGTGTTTGAAAATTGGCGTTTGTTGGAGAACCAAGGCGCTTACTGGATCGCCGCTGATTTTTGGGCGGAAGACAGTCATGCCGAGAACGGCATCAATGTGTTGTTTCAAGATGGCCATGTCGCGTGGAGTAAACCTGATCAAACTCTGCTGACAATCAGTGGCTACAACTACATGAACGAATTTTATGATTGGGATAAATAATTTGAGGAACGTATTTTTGCTAACACCGCGAATGATGTGTGCTGCCGCGTGTGGGCTTATCGTTTGTCTGTCGATCACGATTGCTGCAGCGGAACAATCGCCACGCTTGCTCATGTCGCTTGCACATCCCGCGTTGGCGACGACGCTACCGGCTGCTACGCATTTTAATCCCGAGGCTGGTACGGCCGAGTTCTGGCTCACTTTGGATTTTGATCCGCGGACTGTTAAAAGCAATCAGAATCTATTGGAAGTTCGATTCGGTAAAAACGATTCGCTAGGGTTGTACTTTAATGCGCTTGAGAAGCAGTTGGTGTTTTACCTGCGTGATGCGGATGATCCGCGAAGCGATTTTCATTCCAAGCAATACCCGGTGTTCATGGTGTCCGGTTCGCTCGATTGGCAGCGCGGGGAGCGTCACCATATTGCCGTGACCTGGTCGCCGCAGATCAGTCGACTATATCTTGATGGCAAGGGACATCGCCGATCGCATTTTTATGGCAGCATAAAACTTTCGGGTGAGCAGGATGGTGAAATTGTGGTGGGTCGCGGTGCATATAAAATTGATGCTGCCCGATTGTGGTCGTTGCCACGTGCGCCTCGGCGAATCGATAGTATCCCCACGGATGAATCGTTGGCCGATGAAAAATTGGTGGCATCAACCAGCCCGTGGCCCGATGCTACCGCGAACCATCATGCGGGCCGAATCACGATTGGGACAAGTGTGGGTGAGCGTGCTAATGCACCTGCTCCTGTTCCTGCTTCTGTGTATGGCCATCCGCCGGTGACGCTTGCGGTCGACGGTGGATTTGGTTGGAGTGGTGAGCGTGATAAAGCGAGTGCGGGGGAGAACTGGCTGCGACATCCAGTGCAGGTAAAGACCGAGCCGGGGTTGCGATCGACATGGTTGCCGATCACTTCGCGTGATGATGCGTTGGTGGTTGCGCTTGAAATTCATAACGCGACCGAGCAAACAATCGTCAGCGATGTGGCGTTTGAATGGCCACTGATTCAACCGGGGATGCATGGTTTTTTTGCCGCGGATGATTGTCCGTTTCCTGTCGAGCAAGGTCGGCCGTATTACAGTTACACCCGTAGTACGACTTACGGTGCGGATGCACAGATGCCGATCGTGACGGTGTATGATCCGTTGCAAAATACTGGGTTGACCCTGACCACGGGTGATCGAACATTTGAGAATGTGACGTTTGATCTTGGTATGGAAGCTGGTCCTGAGGTGATGCGGGTGGTGCATCACGCGTTGTCGTTGGCGCCTGGGGAAACGCGTGTGATTCGCCATTACCTTGTGGGACACGATGGCGATTGGCGGCCGGGTTTGGGGGCGTATGCGGCGCTGTTTCCTGCGATCATGAATCCACCTCAAGGGCCGATCGCAGATGGTTTGCAGAGCATGATTATCGGTGGCCCATCGTCGGATGAATTTTTGGAAGACATTGTGGCGTTGGATGTGGGTTGGCGGGAAGTGTCCTTAATGCTGGGCGAAGGTGCGGGGTTTGGTAATTACATTCCTGACGACTTGTCGCCATATATGGAATCGGTTGAATCTTATCGCCGTGACATTGCGAATATGCTGCGGCATGATGTCGAGCCGTTGATGTATATCCAGGCGCGTGAGTGCAAGGATGTGGCGCGTGCGGTGACTGAGTTTGCCGATTCAGTGGTGCGTCGCAGTGACGGCGAACCGGAAACGAATGTGTTTGGCCCATTCGGTGCGACGATGACTTGTCGCCCGGGGACGGCATGGTTTGACCATCTGGTGGATCAGGCGAATCGCGAACTGTCGGTGTTTCCAAATTGTTCCGGCGTGTTTTTCGACAATGCCTGGCATACAGAGTATTCCGAGATTTTATGCGCGATCGCCAAGGTCATGCATGCCCAGGGCAAGTCGCTGGCATCGAACGGTGCGAACGCGATGTCGGTGGGTTGCACGGACAGCATCATGGCCGAGTCGCATTTTCAGGCACTCGGTTCGTTGCAATATCTGGGGTTGGTAACGCCGGTGACGTATGTGCCGATTTATGCGACAGGTCTGGTGGATGGCCGTGAACGCGAGTTGACTGCGCCGGGGTTACCGGCCAACCTGATCAATGACCTGCGGCATTGTTTAGTCAGCGGTGCGTTTTACGCGTTCAACTACCGGGCGGTGCGCTACTGGTCGGATGAATCCAAAGCGTTGTACCAAAGTTATCGTCCGTTGCAGCAACTGTTACACGGGCGGCAGTGGTTGTTGCATGCTCATGCGTTGACGTTGCCTGATGAATTACGTGGCAATATTTTTCAGGTGCCCGACAATCGGTGGGTGGTGACACTTGCTGATCCGGATGCAGACGCAGAGGCCCATGTGCGTGTGGTGGATGAACCTGTGGTGGTGCGGCTGAATCGTTCGGTCGGTTCGGCTCGTGTATCGGCGTGTCGTCTGTATGACTTGTCATCGGACCAAGCCAAGCCGGTGACATTTCGCCAATCAGGAGACAAGCTGATGATTGATCTCGATGAGATTAATCGTCTGGCTGTGATCGAAATATGTTTTGCTGATGAGGGAGAGGAAGGGCAACGTCGATGATCGATACGAATGGTGGAGTTCCCACAAAACATGATTTGCGAATCGGCGTCATCGGTGTGGGTGGACGTGGTGGGTTGGCGAACTATGCACACAAGCCCGGGCGCGGTAGTTATCTGATTGCTGGTGCGGATGTGAATCCGAAGGCGCTTCAGGAATTTCGAGAACGGGTCGGGCAAGAGGCGCGCGTTTACGAGGACTATCGTCAACTGCTTGCTGCAGATGATATTGATGCGGTGTTTATCACGTCGCCTGATTATTGTCATGAAGAGCACGCCGTCGCCGCGCTCGAGGCGGGCAAAGCGATCTATCTGGAAAAGCCGATGGCGATTACGATCGAAGGTTGCGATCGCATTCTCGAGACGGCGCGACGCACGGAAGGCTTGTTGTATGTCGGGCACAATTTACGTCATGCTCCGTTTGCGGTCACGATGAAAAGCCTGATTGATCAAGGTGCGATCGGTCAGGTTAAGGCGATCTGGTGTCGCCATTTTATTTCCTACGGCGGCGAAGCTTATTTCAAAGACTGGCATGCTCAGCGTGAATTGTCGACGGGTTTGCTGTTGCAAAAAGGGGCGCATGACATCGACATCATCCACTGGCTCGGAGGTGGATACACCCAGCGCGTGCATGCGATGGGTGGATTGACGTTGTATGGCGATATCAAGGACCGGCGATCACCCGATGAGCCACCGATGATTCGTTCTGTGCCGGACCTGTGGCCACCGACGGCGCAAACCGGACTTAATCCGGTGATTGATGTTGAGGATTTGAGTCATGTCCAGATGCAACTGGATAACGGCGTGTTAGCGTCATACGTGCAATGTCATTACACGCCCGATGCCTGGCGAAACTATACCGTGATTGGCACGAAGGGACGTATCGAAAACTTTGGTGATTATGCAGGCGATGTGGTGGTGCGATTGTGGAATTCAGCACCCGATTATCGTTCGCGCGGTGATCGTGAGTATCCGATTGAATCGGATCAGAAAAATCATGGTGGAGCTGATCCGAATATTGTGGATGAATTTGTGCGAGTGGTTCGCGATGGTGATTCGGCGAGTCTAACGCCGTTGGATGCGCGGTATAGCGTGGCCACGGGTTGTTGTGCGACCCAGTCGTTGCGTGAACAATCCCAGGCGATCGATGTGCCGGGTGTGTCCGAAGCATGTGAGGCTTATTTTGAAAAATACTGTGATGGTGAGAGGGTTACGGCATGACGTTCGTTAATGATCCGTTGAGTCTGGTCAACATTTTTCAGGGGACGAATTCAACGTTCGAGTTTTCAACAGGCAATACGTTGCCGTTGATGGTTCGGCCGTGGGGCATGACCGCATGGTCATTGCAGACGCGTGCGGGTAATTGGTTTTATCATCACGAAGACCGCAAGTGTCGCGGGATTCGCGCGACCCATCAACCGTCACCTTGGATCGGTGATTACGGGCATTTCAATCTGATGCCGTTTGCGGGGCCGGTGTTGGCTGAGGCAGAGGCACGTACGTCGTCGTATCGATGGGATCATTCGCAAACCGGGCCCGGTGGTGGTCGATTGCGATTGCTGCGTTATGGAATCGATGTGGATCTGGCGGTTTCGTCGCGATGCATGGCCATGCGTTTGCGTTATGACGAAGGTGCAGGCGAGCCGGGGTTGATGCTTTCGTTTTTTGCCGGGTTATGTGATATCGAAATTGATCCAGTCAATCGCGTTTTGCGTGGATGGACACGAGCGAATAGTGGTGGCGTGGCTGACAATTACGCTTGCTATGTCGTGATGCGATTCGATCGACCCATTACGGAGTGCGGTGCAGGTGATGACATGGCGATCAAACGCGACCGTCAACATTATCAGGGTGATCAAGGGCAAGCTTATGTGCGTTTCGATCCAGCCCACGGGAACGTGTTGAATGTGGTGGTGGCGACCTCGTTTATCAGCATGGATCAGGCTGAATTGAATCTGCGCAATGAGGTGGCGGGTTTTGATAGCGATCACTTGCGACGCGAAGCGGATGAACAATGGCAGGCGTTGTTCGGACGCATGCGTATTGATGCCGACGTGACCGTTGCGCAAACATTTTACAATGCGTTGTATCGCGCTTCGCTATTTCCGCGTGAGTTTTATGAATATGATCTGCGAGACAAGCCGATCCATTACAGCCCGTATGATGGCCAGATCCATGAAGGCGTGTTGTATGCTGATTGTGGTTTCTGGGATTTACATCGCACGTTGTATCCTTGGCTGAGTCTGTTTGATCCGCAGCGCCTGGGTGAAATGATTCAGGGTTGGGTTAATGCTTACCACGAAGGCGGGTGGCTGCCTAAATGGTCGAGCCCCGGCTATCGTCCCGCGATGGTTGGTTCGCACAGTGATGTGGTATTGGCCGAAGCGATCGTCAAGGATATCCCCGGGTTCGATCGTCAGTCGGCGTATCAGGCGATTCTGAAAAACGCGACGACCGATGGCGAGCCACGTGGTTACTACGGACGTTTGGGTTTGCAGGACTATGATCGAATGGGATATGTGCCTGTGGATCAAGTTGAACATGCGGTATCGCGCACGCTTGATTTTGCGATGAGTGATTACGCGGTGAGCCAGGCGGCGCATGCGTTGGGTGATGAGACCGAGGCCATGCGATTACGCAAGCGGTCGCGCAACTATCGCAATGTGTATGATGCCGACTCCGGATTTATGCGCGGGCGTTATAGCGATGGTCGTTGGATGACGCCGTTCGACCCCTGCGATTGGGGTGGTCCATATTGCGAATGCGGGGCATGGCAATGTCTATGGGCAGTGCCACACGATATCGAAGGATTGGCGGAGCTGCTAGGCGGTCGCAAGGCAGCGGTGGATCGTTTGCTCACGATGCTCACCATGGAACCGCGATTCAACATCGGTTCCTACGCGTATGAAATTCACGAAATGACAGAAATGGCATTGGCCGATTTCGGAACGTATGCACATTCCAATCAGCCGGTGCACCATGTGCTTTATCTATTCGCGCACCTGGGCGAACCGCAACACACACGCTATTGGGTTCATCGTGTGGCCACCGAGTTGTATCATCCCGATCGTCTGTTGGGTGATGAGGACAATGGCGAAATGTCCGCGTGGTATTTGTTCGCGGCGTTGGGTTTTTACCCGATAAATCCAGCCCAACCTGCGTACACCCTGGGTTTGCCGTTGGTCCGTCGCGCTGAACTTGAATCCACCGATGGCACGATATTGACCATCATCGGCGAGTCCGATTCACGGCGACTGATTGAGTCCTGTACTGTCACAGTTGATGGCCAGTTGCATGAGCATCCGATTGTCTCCCATGGCACACTCACACGCGGCGCGTCTTTGGAGTTCACCGCCGACAAGTTTGCCACCGATCAGAAGGCGTCAATCGTTGAGCAAAGTGATCCGGCCGTTGGTGTTGGCCAGTCCAATGGATGAGTTATCCGAACCGCGATTCGAAGATAACACGCGAGGGCGTGCGCAAAATACCACGCGAAACAGTCGATAGGAAATGAATATGAACAAGAGCATGCCACGCCCATTGCGGGTGGGTCAATTAGGTTGCAACGGCGTCGCGCATAATCACGCGGCAGCTCATCAAGTGACCGGCAATACCAAACTGGTTGCGGCCTATGATGTCGATCCACAACGCACCGCGGCGTTCGTGGAAAAATACAACCTCGACACGGCGCACGCGACCCCCGAAGCGATCTTTCAGGATGATCAAATCGATCTGATTGATCTGGTGACGCCTGATCGCACGCATGTGCCGTTGGCGCTTGAGGCCATTGCGTGTGGCAAGCATGTGTTGATCGAAAAGCCAATTGCGTGGTCACTTGAAGAAGTCGATCAGGTGATGGTGGCTGCCCGTGAACGCGGCGTGTCCGCGATGAGTTGTCAGTCGCAACGCTGGGTGCCGAAGCTGCGCAAGCTGGTCGAACGTGTTCATGCGGGCGACATTGGCGAGCCGGTGTTTGCCCGTTGCTGGGGTGGTTGTCCGCCGTTCTGGAGCGCGGATGCCTGGCCGAAATTCAACAGCGATGGCAGAATAGAATACCTACTGTTGCACAACGGCATGCACTCGATGGACATGCTTTGTTGGTTGCTCAACGATAAGCCGACCAGCGTGTATACACTGGGGCATCCCGGCGATTCGGCAGTACCGCTGTGGGAATATTTCAATGTGAATGCGTCGTTTTCTCGCGGCGCAATAGGGTTGTTTGAGGAAAGCCGCATCGTACAACCCCAGGGGTATCCAACGCCGGGTGGTGGCATGCATGTCATCGGCACCGAAGGCACGATTGTGCTGGAAGCCACTTGCGGTCATGCGGTTTCGATTTACAACAAAGACGGCACGCACTATCCGGGCTCGCATGTTTACATGACTGAGCAGGAAAATTATTTCGGGGGTCAGATGCGTGCTTATGCGGATTCAATTTTGCAGAATGAACCGCCGCCGATTTCGTTGGAATTTTCTCGCATGGTGTTGGCGGGTGTTTTGGCCGCTGTCGAATCTTTTAAATCCGGACAACCTGTGGAGGTGGATTATGCGTAAACCAATCCGAGTTGCGCTGGTGGGTTTTTCTTATGGTCATCAAATGGATTACGGTCGGCAGTTGGCAGATCATCCGTTGACCGAGCTGGTTGCGGTATGCCATCCGGATGATGGAAGTGATGATGCGATTGCGTTGGCACGTGAGTTTGCCGAGCAGCGCGGCGTGCCGTTTGTCGACAATGCTGATGATGTCATTCGCACGCATCGCCCGGAAGCGATCAGCATCGCACTGCCACCCGAGATCAATACCGATTACGTGACGGCATGCGCTGAAGCGGGCATTCATGTGATGTGTGAAAAGCCAATCGGTGCGACGGCCCAGACGGTGGATGACATGGCTGCGGTTGTGCGTGCGTCCGGCATCACGTTTACCTGTGCCATTCCAGCGGTGGTTTATTCCAATGCGTTTCGGCCGGCTATGGAGCAACTGGAACAGGGCGCGATCGGCGAACCGCGCACCGCACATTTTCAGTTTCTGCAACCGCGCGGTCCGCAGTACACACTGAGCCCGGAGGCATGTCGTCAGCGCGGTCGTGCTGAACTGGCGAACTTCGGGCCCTATGGCATTCTCGCTTTGCGCAAGGTGTTTAAACAACCTATCCGGTCCATTTTTGCCCGCAAACGTGCTGCGTTTTACGAACATTATCGCGAACATGGCGTTGAAGATATCGCGCTGTTGAGCGTTGCTTTTCAGGGCGGCGGGGTGGGGACCATTCTCGTCGGACGCACGACCACCCAATCCCAGCCCACGACCGATTGCCGTATGCAAGTCGTCGGCAGTCAGGGTGTACTCAACATCGAAAACGGTTTGGGCTACGGCCTTGATCTTTTTCGCGATGAATATCGGCGCGTTAACTTCGGTCCATCGGTTGGGCAACTATACGCCGATGATTTTGTTCAAGCGATTTGTCATCAGGCTTCGCCAGGTATCAGTCTTGACGAAGCGGTGGATGTGTTTCATGCGCTTGAAAATGCGTTTGCTTCTGCGGAGGCTGGCCAAGTGATTGAACGGTAGGGTGTCGCTTCTCGCAATCGTTGGCGACTCGCACATAGCATGCACATGCAACAGGTATCACGCGCGGGTGCCGTCAGGATTAAACTGCATCACGTGTTGGACGAGTGAATCGAAACGCGTCCAGGCCATGCCCGCCACTTCGTCGGCAGCGCCGTAGCTCATGATAAGTTCGCCGTCATCGGTGTGTACCGCACCACAGGTGAACAGGCAGGGGATAGGGAAAAGATTGGGTGCCTGCCAGGACTCGGTGACGTAGAGCATGCGGTCGCCGCAGCGGTGTCGCAAGCGTGGCCAGCCATCATCGTCCTGCTCAAGGATCATGAACGATTGGGTGTAACCGATGGTGTCGTTTTGTTTGCCGTGGTAAGGCAAAAGCCATCGCGTGTCATCGATCCGGAGCGGCGGCGCACTGCCACCCACGCGGTTGCCTTCCCATGCCAAAACGCCTTCGGCCAAACGGATGTGTTGCGCGTTTGAGCTGGCGAGATCTTCAAGACGATCAGCGACCGCAAGATAAATCGAAGGCGGTCGCCCCGCAGGTCCATCATCATAATTATGCCCTTCACGCGGACGATGGATACACGCGTATTTTAGTTGGCCATCAATTCGTAAACGTTCGGGAAAGAGGAACGCATCGCGGTTGTCGCCGCGTTGTGGATCAGCCAGCGGGCCAAGATAACTAAACGCATGATCGTAGTCGCCAACGACTAGGCGGTCGGGGTGGACCTCATACAAAACAGTAACCGTTAAATTTTCGCGGGCGGCACGGCCGAAAGGTTCGTCGGCCGACTTGGCCCAGGTTGGCGCGCATTGCAATGGATCATCATGATCCCAGTAAGGCCCAGGGGGAAACAGTCGGCATGCTGCGGAAAGATAGAGTTTTCCGTCGAGCCAATTGAGTCGTGGATCTTCGAGACAGCCGTTGGCGTAATTGACCACGCGCTGCCCCGAAGCGTTGGTGATGTAAAGGTCTTCGGGTTTGTCGGCGAGCTGGGGCGCTAATGCGGGCCGTGTGTAATCGACTTCCCAGGTTTGCCCGCGGTCGGTGCTGTAAGCGTAGCCGAGATAGATTGGAAACGGCTCAGGCCTGTCGGCGTGTTGGTGTTCGCTGC
>JAUHYI010000135.1 GCA_030426385.1 Phycisphaerae bacterium | reverse complement strand
CGCATCGTCACCATCGCGTGTTGGACCTGCAGGGGAATTTGTGGGGGGGTAATCGCGGGCTTGGAGAATCACGTCCAGCATTTTTTTCTGCGTGATTGCGTTGCCGATCTGCACCGCGTGACTGAATTCGTCGGCATGGGTGTCGGTCAGTTCGGCACTGCTGAATGTCGCGCCGTGAATACCATCGCGTCCGGTGCGGCCACCCAAGGCCACGATGCGATCGCCGGGCTGGGCATCGCCAAAACATTTATCGATCGGCATCACGCCGAGACAACCCGCAAACACCAGTGGGTTGGCCAGGTAGCCTTCGTGAAACAGCACCGCACCATTGACCGTGGGGATGCCCATGCGATTGCCATAATCACGCACACCGCCTGAAACTTGTTCCAATGTTCGACGCGGATGGATCACGCCGGTGGGCAAATCGTCTGTTGGCGTGTTGGGATCAGCGACGGCAAACACATTGGTATTGGCAATCGGTCGCGCAGCCAATCCGGTGCCCAGCACGTCGCGAATGCATCCGCCGATGCCGGTGGCCGCTCCGCCGTAGGGTTCGATCGCGCTGGGATGGTTGTGGGTTTCCACTTTGATACACACGCCATGCTTGTCGTCGAAACGAATGATGCCCGCGTTGTCGTCGAACACACTGATGAGCCAATCGTCGCCCGCTTGTTTGGCCTGATCACGCAGGGCAAACGTCGCTGCCGCGATCGTCGACTTCAACAGGTTGTGAATCGTCACACTGCCATCGTCATGAATTTCATGGCCGGGCCGATCGTGGAAATACACGCTCGATTTCTGATTACGCAATTCGGAGGTGTATTTCACCGTCGACTTGAGCGTTTTATGCACGCAATGTTCCGACCACGTCTGGGCTAATGTTTCCAGTTCGATGTCCGTCGGGTCGCGGTCCTGCTGGCGATAGTAATCGCGGATCGCTCGCATCTCTTCCACACTCAAAAACAGATGCGCATCACGCGACATCGTTTTCAACTGGTCATCATCCAACTCGCGCAACGCTACCACGCCTGGGGCTTCAAACACATACGCGCTGCCATGGGCAAACGCATCAGGCGTGACCGCATGGTCATGAATTTCCTGGATCACCGGGTTGGCCAACCGCTGAGCTGCGAATTTTTTCAGGTCATCCATCGACGCGTCCGTGCCCACGATGTCGTACCGCGTGCCCGTGCGCACCGCAGCGCTTACCCCCAGCATTTCATCAATCGCTGAAACCGTCGACTGGGCCACCGGGTCCATCACCCCCGGCAAATAATGCACCTCAACCCCCCCCACATTCCCCCCCACATTTTCCCCCGCATTTCCCTGCGCATTCCCGTTCCCGTGATCACTTGTATTCCCGTCATATTCTCGAACCCCCACATGTGCCACCTGGCTGATTGGATCGCCGAGTAATTCGTCGGCCACGCGTTGCACTTGTGCTGCATCCAAGGTCGATTCGATCAGATAGACATGCGCGGTGCGCACTTGTTCGACCGCATAACCTGCTGCGCGTAATTCCACCATCACCCGCGTCGCTTGCGGGTCCGGCTCACCGGCGGCGGGCCAAATTTCAATGCGATGCACGGTCACAGGCTGTTCGATAGATTCTGCAGTGGTTGTCATGCCCGACATCATATCGCAGATACCATCGACCAAGTTGCCTGAGGATAAAAAAACACGCGCGTGGTTTATCGTTAGCCGTCGCCTTTATGGCGGCGTGATGGCCTGTGTTTGCCTGACGATTCGCGCCGCCATAAAGGCGGCGGCTAACACGCGAGTTCGTTGTGGGATGCGTATGACACAGGAATTGTGCAGACATGCAGGGGAAACGTGGGGAAACGTGGGGAAATGTGTGGGGGGGGGTTACCAGCCGAAGCGTTCTTCGGTCCAGGGGTCGCCGTGCATGTGGTAGCCGTTTTGTTCCCAGAACCCGGGCGTGTCGGTAGCCCGCAGTTCGATGCCACTGATCCATTTCGCCCCTTTCCATAGGTACAGCCGTGGCACGATGCCGCGGACCGGAGCGCCGTGTTCAGCGGTGAGCGGTTCGCCGTCGTGATGCGTGGCCAAGAGGCAATCATCGTCGAGAAATTCCGCCAGGGGTACGTTGGTGGTCCAGTCATTGCCGGGCGAACTGCTCGCATGTTGCATGACATAGCGTGCGTCAGTCAGAGGCTTGGCCAGGTCCAGCAATGTTTTGGTGCTAACGCCGGTGAACAGATTGTCGAGGCGTGACCAATGCGTGACGCAATGAATATCGCAACGCACGTTGGTTTTGGGTAGGGCGTTGAACTGTTCCCAGTCCAGGGTGATCTCGTGTTCGACCAATCCCCAGATGCGCAGCGACCAGTTCGCCGTCGCGAGGGTGGGCACGCTGCCATAGTGCAACACCGGCCACTTGGCGGTCAAGGTCTGGCCCGGCGGCGTGCGAGCATTGGCATCGCCATTGCCACGCGTGGTATCCGAACTGACAACCGTGGGTAATTCCGAAGGTATCGCCATGCCACTATTTTAGCACGCTTGCCCGCGCATTTTCCGTTGAACGTTTTGCTGACTAAATCGGGGTACTGGGCTAGTCTGAATTTTCTGACGAGCCGCGACCGTCAGGGAGCGGGTTTCCGTATGGCAGGCCCGCTTCCTGACGGTCGCGGCTCGTTGTTTTTTCGAACTAGCCCACGACCTAAATTGGCAACCCATCAGGCCCGCATGTGATCCCTGGAAAAACCCGGCCGAAATCTAAAATCTGGAATCCGAAATTCGCGATTCGCGATTCGCGATTCACTACCGTGACCAGTCCAGCCCGTATTTCGATTCCACCGCTTCGATTTTTTGTCGCAGCGCGGGCGTTTCACCTTCGGTCAGCAACTGGTTGTGCAAGGCATGCAGATAATGCGATGCCCACTCACCCATTAAACCGGCATCGCCTTGTTGGGTCATGCCGAATCGACCCCAGTAATTAAATTCGAACGGCTTGCCATTGTTCAAACCAATCAATCGCATCGTCAACCCGTGTCGCAAATCCGCATCGGTGTATCGACCATAAATGGCAAACGGCTGGCCTTGCAAAACGTCAGGCGGATTTTTGGGATACACCCCGTCCATCGCAATGCCTGCCACCGACAGGTTCACATCTTTTAACAAGGGGTAACGCAGTCGGCCCACCAGATCGCGGATCGACATCGCGGCTTGCTCATCGTCATCCACAAACGTCGCGGTGCCTCGATTGCGAAACGCCAGAAATTCCAGCAACGAATGGTTCTGTCGTCGGCCCACCCCCACGCAATGAATGCTCGCTGCCAGATCGTTATCCCGCGTGATCATCTGGATCAGTTCCCGCGTATCCATCACACCCCGCGTGGGCCGACCGTCGCTGATCAGCACCAGGTTGTACACCCGCTCCTGTCCGACATCGCGCACCAGCAATCGGCTCATCGCTTGATTCACATCCGTGTTGCCGCCGCGTTGGGCGCCGGATAAAAATCGCCGGGCCTCGGCAATTGATTGAGCATCAAAAGCCACCACGCCATCGTTGTTAAAAAATCGCGGCGTTTCATTGAAGAACACAATATTAAAACGATCGCCTGGATTCAGATTGTCCAAGGCGGTCGACAAACCACTGATGATTTCGCGCATCCACGCTTTGGGAATTGATAGCGACGTGTCCACCAGAAACACAATATCCTTGGGCATCGTTTTCAATTTTCGCAACGATCGCCTCGGCTCGACATCAACTCGCAAATACCCCCCATTAGCAACCATCGGGTCGCGATATGTCGTCAGCGTAAACGTGAAATCCTCATCCAGATTGATCGGCAATTCGATTTGCATCGTCGCGTCCGTGGCGACCGCTGCGAAATCGATCAGGTCATTGCTGGCCAACGGCGTGGCTGTGATCAACGGATCAATCGGCTGCTGCGTGGGACGCGCGGGGCCTGCTAATTCCGGCAAGGCCATGCCTAACCCCTGGCTGTTGGCATCGGCGACCCCGCCTGCATTCATCACACCATTGCCACTCGCGCTTGTGGTATTCGCTGATGGCGATGACGCTAACGATGTTCCTGTCGACCCGCCGGTCCCGATCGTGGCCAACAACTGTCGTGCTGCGTCCTGACTGGTCACATCATTCGGCCGCGCGAACGGGCGCGTGTTTTCGACTTGCGTTTGCACATCCAGCGACGCACTCATCGATGACAGATCGATCTCGGGCAACGCATCGGTCACATCCCATGGGTCGGTATCGGTGAAGGCCAATTGATCCAACGTCGGGGCAAGTGTGGCAATATCACCGCCAGCCTGCGCGGCTTGATCCGTCGCATCAGGCAACACATCGTCGTTCGATAATGCGGGGGAAAGTGGGGGGGGCGGGGGATTCAGATGCAACAAGGCATCGGTCAGTTGTTCGCTCGACAGCGCGTCGGTGTCCGAGGCAGAATCCGCATCATTCAAACCCTCCGCATTGGCCTGGCCCAGTTCGATCTGATCACGCGGCACGCGCACGATCCGTATCGGTTGATCGTCGGCCAACAGCATGGCAGGATCCACGCTGCCCAATGGAATTTGGTACACCGCATAGCCCAGCGCCAGGTGGGCCAACACGCTGACCACCACCAATGGCACCAACAGGGCCAACCGCCACTGTGTGACACCGCCAGTCATCATGATCCCCCCTCGATTTTTTTGAGCTGGGCTAACACCCGGCGGGCTAACGCGTCAGGCACATTCGGATCGTCACGCAATTTGTGCAACAAAAACAACGCGTCGTTCCGCTGATTCGCTCGCAAAGCCAACAATGCCTTCGCAAAATCACCCCACCCCCCCACATCCCCCCCCACGTTCCCCCCCACATTCCCCCCCCCCACATTTTCCCCTTCAGGCTTGGTGTTTTGTGGGGACTGATTGTTTGCGTGGTTGACGTTGTTTGCGGCTGCAAGATTTGCGGTTTTTTCCACCAGTTCGCGCAACACATTTTCTGCGTCGCCTGCGTCTTCGATTTCGGCCAACTCGATAGCGGACTCATACGACTCGGGCGTTTGCGGGTACAACACGATCAGGCGTTTCAACAAGCCTTGCGCTTCGCTCAACTCGCGTTTGACGGCAGGGCGATCACCTTGTTGCAAATGATGTGCGGCTCGTTGGCGATGCAACAGGGCCGCATCAAAAAGCGCGGTGGCCGCGACGGCTGCCTGACGGTTGGAGGCCAACGATGCGTATTCAGCCAGCGCTTCGTCATCACGTTTAGCGTCGCGCAGTGCTCGGGCCAATTGTTGTTGAGCCAGGGTGGCAAAACCTTGATCCAACGCGATCGCATGACGCAGATGTTCGATGGCCTGATCGGTGTTGCCGATCAATGCTTCGCTGCTGCCGACGATGTACAACGTCTGGGCGTCGGGTTGCAGGGCGGATGGATGATCGGTCAGCAAGGGGCTGGCCAAGGACAAAGCGGCGTCGGGTTGTTGCTGGTCGAGTTTGTATTGGGCCAACCACAAGCGTTCGTCGTGCGTCAGTTGATCCATGCCCACGCGTCGGACCAGTTCGTCGAGCGTGGATGCGGCATCACGATTGTCGCCACGTTCCTGAAATCGCACGGACGCGACGCGCAAGGCATTGAGGCGCATGGCATCGGACAGATTCGGAGCTGATGCGGATTGCCGTAAGGCATTGGCGGCATCGGGTTCATCCAAACGAATGGCCAGCAGCGCGCGATAGTAGGCGGCGTCGGCGCTGTGTCGATTCGCAGGATGTTTTTTGGCCAACTGGTCCAGCGTGGCAGCGGCGTCGGCAGGTTTGTCCTGACGAATCTGGGCCAACGCTAAACGAAACATCGTTTCCTGTTCAACCAATACCGGCAAATTCGGTTCGTTCAACAATGTGCGAGCCACCGCGTCGGCACGTGTGGCATCACCCAATCGCAGCAACAGATTCATCAATTGCTGACCCGAATCATGTCGCAACGATGCGGGCAGCGGGGATGTTTTCGGATCGCTGGTTTGATCGAGCACCGCGGCGAAATCATCGGCGGCGGCTTGTGATTTATTTTGTGCCACAAACAGCCGGGCACGTCGATACAACATGGCCACGCGGTAGGGATGGGCAGGGGTTTGATCAATCAGTTCAGTCAGTTGAGCGATGGCTCGAACCGGATCCGTTTTTTCATCGGCGGTGGCTAACAAAAAACGCGCATCATCACGCAAGGTGGACGCGGGGTATTGTTCGACCAGTTGTTGCAACGTGGTGCGCATCGCGAGCAGTTGCTGGTTCTGCTGCTGGACCAGAGCCAGTTGATAGAGCAACTGGTCGTGCATGGGGCCGGTGGCATTTTGTTGGGGTTGCAAAACGGCGAGGGCTTTTTCATGGTGGCCCAGCGCGGTATGGGCCGCTCCCACGAGATAGGTTGTTTCAACCTGTCGATCGCGTGGCAATTGCGCGGCAAATAATTCATGCAGTTGCACGACACGTTTAGGTTGGTTGGCCGAACGCGCTGCCCACATCGCGCCCATCGCGGCGGCGGGAAATTGCGGTGAACTGGCAAACCCGGTGATGACCTGTTGGTAATAGGTCATGGCCTTGTCCGGTTGGCGTTGTTGCATCGCCAGATCACCGGCCAACAACGCGGCGGCGGGAATGATCGACTGGCCTGCGGATGACGCGGGTTTGTGGGTGGCGAGGTTGATCGCCTGATCGAGATGGGCAACGGCTTGTTGGTTTTTTTTCAGGGCTGTTTCAGTGCGCCCTAAATCCAACAACGCTCGGGCTCGCATGGGCGAGTCGATGGCCGCGGCCTGCGTGAATGCTTCGGCAGCGGCAACCAGATTGTTCGTGCCGCGATAGGCCATGCCGCGCAGACTGAATGTCGATGCTTGAATCGCGGGGGATAGTGACTGGGGATCAATTTTTTCCAGGTCGGCAATCGCCCGATCGAATTGCCCGAGTTCCACCAGAATTTGCCCGCGCAACAACATCACCGCATGGGCGGGTACTAATTTTGTCTTCGGCGTCGGCGACAGATAGGGCAAGGCCTGTTCGTTCAGGTTGGCCTTGCGGGTGAGCAATGCCTGAAAATAATTGGCATCGCCGAGTCGCTCGTCATTGGGAAAGCGCACGACAAAATCCGCAAACGCATCGATGGCCGGCTGCGTTTCACCACGCTGCAACAGGCGATAGGCAAACACGAATTGCTGATCGGCCAAGGACGATTGCGCGTGGGCATGGGCACCGGCGAAGCACAGGAGCAGGCCGGTCATAATGATGGGGAAAATACGACGGGACTGCATCATAGCGCGTCCTGGGGTTTGGTGGTGGCGGCTTGGACGTTGCGCAGGCCGACGGCGTAGGCGGTGTCGATGATTTCGATGAATCGTCCGACCTGTCCGACGCGATCGGCACGGACGATGACGGTTTGATCGGGATAGTTTTCGACCAGTGTTTGCAACGCGCTGCGTAGCGAGTCGATGTCATGGGGTTGGTCAGCAAGAAAAATTTGGCCGTCCGCATCGAGGGTGATGGTGATGGGCGTGGCCAGAGCGCGGTGTTCGGTGCTGTCGCTTGATTCAGCGGCGGGCAATGCGACGACGATGGCCTGTTCGGAATCACGAAACGCCGAAGCGGTCATGAAAAAGACCAACAGAAGAAACAGGACATCGACCATGCCAGCCAGGGGCAATACAGGGGCAGATCGTTCGCGGGTGGGTGCGGTGAAACTCATGCGCGACCTGCCTCGTTTGAGTGGCCAGCGTTGTGTTGATCGTCATCGAGTTCCGCCTGGGCCAACAGGGTGGGGTTGTCATCCTGATCGATTACCGGTGATTTTTGATACCCCGGTTTTTTACGTGGATTTTGCGAGGGATTATGTGGGGGGGCCCATTCGCTATCGCGTTTGATGTGGTCGGCAATGGAATGGGAGAGTTGTTCGACCTCTGCCAGGGCGCGGGTGACTCGGCTTTTGATGATGGTGTAAAACATCAAGGCCATGATGCCGACGATCAAACCAAACATGGTGGTGGCCATGGCTTCGCCGATGCCCTGAGCCAACACGTTGCTGGCGATGGACCCGGACTGTGAGGGCAACAGAAAAAACGCTTTGATCATGCCGACCACCGTGCCTAGTAGGCCGAACATGGGCGCGATGTTGGAAACGTCTGCGAGATAACTGACGCGGTTCCAGACGATGTCCGCCCGTCGTCGTCCTTCGCTGTCGAGCATTTCCATGATGACGGATTGTTCTTTGCCCGCGTTTTCGACGCAGCGTTGAATAATGCTGGCCGCAAGGATGTTGGGCCGACTGCGACAGAGCGTGACCGCGTCCTTGTATTGACGGGCGAGCACGAGTTTGGTGATGTCATCAATGAATGTCGCCGGTGCCAGTTGCCCGAGGTTGAGCGTCAGCAACTGGTAGAGAAACAGCAATAAAGCGATGACCGACAGAATGGCAATCATGCCGTTGATAATCGGCGAATAATTGAACAGGGTCATCAAGGTGGGCAAATCGCCGGTGGCCGTGTCGATTTGTGCGAGTATTGAGGACATGGGCGGTAGTGTTGGGATAGGGGGCATAGGCATGATCTTGTATAAGGATAGGCGGGTGATCGTGAGTTTAGTGGGCGGTTTAGTTGGCAGTGGGTCGCGGTTTGTCTATCTTAACGGGGGACGGTCCGGGTTGTATATTCCGGATACGAGTCGTATCTGGGGGTTTGACGCCTGATCGCAGAGAATGTTCGTGAATCAGGTGGGATTGTGGCAGTTTACGCATGACGGAGAACAGCATGGCCAGACCGGATGAAATCAATTATCAGCAGTTGTCAGCCGATGCGTTGGCGGATGTGCCGTTGGAAGAAACGATGGCCGTGCGCTTGTTGACCGATCCGAAGGTTGAATTGCTGTCACTGGTGCATGCGGCATATGCGGTGCGTCAGCATTATTGGGGCAAAAAAGTTCAGATTCACATTCTGAATAACGCGCAGAACGGGCAGTGTCCTGAGGATTGTTCGTATTGCACGCAAGCCAAAACGAGCGACGCGGATATCGAAGCGTATCCGATCAAAAGCGACGATGAAATTTTAGGTGAAGCCAAGCGAGCGTATGAAGCCGGTGCGCATCGTTATTGCATGGTGTTTGCCGGGCGAGGTCCGAATAACAAACGGACGCAGGTGCTTGCGGATTTAGTGCGAAAAATTAAATCGACGTATCCGATTGAGGTTTGCGTGTCAGCGGGATTGTTGGATGACGACAAAGCGCAGGTGTTGGCCGAGGCCGGGTTGGATCGCTTGAATCACAACCTGAACACGAGCCGGGAACATTACTCGGAAATCTGCACGACGCATACGTATGACGATCGGGTGAACACGTTGCGCTCTGCGAAAAAAGCGGGGCTGGAAACGTGTTCGGGCATGATCGTGGGAATGGGCGAGACGGCCAACGAATTGATTGAAGTAGCCAACACGTTGCGTGAGATGAATAGCGCGTCGGTGCCGGTGAATTTCCTGTTGCCGTTTGAGGGCAATGTGTTGCGTGAACCGCATGGTTTGACGCCGGATTATTGTTTGCGAATTTTGAGCGTGTTTCGCTTGATCCATCCGCGTGCGGAATTGCGTTGCGGCGCGGGCCGGGAATTTCACCTGGGCTCGATGGAAGTGTTGTCGTTGTATCCTGCGAACAGCCTGTTTTTAGATGGCTATCTCAATGGCAAAGGTGCGGAACGCAAACGCACACTATCGATGATCCGCGATGCAGGTTTTGAAATCGTGTCTGATCAACGTCTGGATGAATTGATCGAGCATGAGCCAGTGGATGGGTCGGATGTGGAATTACGTGTGGCGGGCAAGACCGCCGCATTTAAAACACGCGCGGAGCTACGCCCCGCAGAAGTTTGAGTTTTTTGGAGGGGGGGGTGTCATACGAATGGCAATAAAAACCCGCGCAAAAATACTCGCGCTTTGATCCGTAATAAATTGCAATAAATACTCGCGCTTTGATCCGTCCTAGCCCCCGGTGAATACCGGGGGGGGCTAACGGTGACGCGCCGCCCAAGGGCGGCGGCTAACGCGCGCGTTCCAAGCGGGATCAGTATGACAATAGTGCGGGAGAAATGCGGGGGGGAAAAGTGGGGGGGGTGGGGGGGGATGTGGGTAGTGGTACATTTTGACATGCTTAACGAGCCGCGACCGTTAGGGAG
>JAUHYI010000134.1 GCA_030426385.1 Phycisphaerae bacterium | reverse complement strand
CGGGGGCGGGGGTGGTAGAATCAGTCATGTCGGGTCTCCTTGGGTAAGAGGTTGGTCTAGTACAACGAGCGTTGTATGGGACACGTTAACTTAACGCGATCCCGCTACCGCCCGCCGGGAGACCCGAATTTCATAGTTTCTTTTCTTCTCCCGCAAGTTCGTACTGAGGTAGATAGCCAATCATCGCTCGGCGTTCGCCCTCGGCCGGAGCCAGAGAGGCCTGTTGTTTGTCTGCCATAATCTTCGATGCTCCCGGGACCAGATTTGCGTCGTGCCATCGCACCGTGAATCAGAGTAATTCCTCACGTCGCAAACCAGCGTAGATCAATAATTGCCTTCATACTCTACAATTTTATATTGAAACGCAAGGGTCGGATTTATTTGTCGAACCGGACCAGCGTCAGGAAGTGGATTGCACAACAGCAGGGGGAGTTACCAAGCCAGCAAAAACTTGTACTCTTATTGTTGACTCCAAATGTTGCAGCCGCGATTCGTCACCAGAAGAGTAGGTGGCGTTCGACCGAGTTGGGTCCGAGCTCATCAGGTGTGGTTGGCTTTAGTTAAACAAGCAATATGCCGCTATAGCTTGTGGTCAAGTTACCCGAACTGGCCCACCTCAAGTGCAACTTGACGACTAACCAACACCGCCACCACCCATCTTGATCGTCTCCGGTAGGTGCAACTACCCTCATGATTACGCCTTGTCATCTTCTGCCAGCAACCGCCGGATCACCTCGGCTTGCTCATCTTGCGTCAGTGGCAGGCGTAACACCTCCCGAATCGCGTCAGCAAAATCAAAAACGTAAGCGACTGTGCTTTTGGGGTGGTCTATTCAGTGTGCGTCACTGGGAGGGAGGCCAATCAAAATCAGCTTCACATTGCATTTGATCGGTCAGTTGTTCCCAATACTTGTCTAAAAGATCTGCGGCTCTTCGTAGCCCATTTACCACGTCTGACTTTGGGGCACCTTGTACAATACTTACTTTAATTTTCGAATCTTCAGGTGCAGCTTGCTGGGTGGCTGTTAAAGCAATTTCAGGGATTTGCTCAGGCATGACACTGAAAGTTTTTGCGCCAGGATATATAGCCACTTGCATACCCAGTCGTAAGCAGCCAAATCTATCTATAAATGACGCGAATTCCTGAATTGTCTGATCTAATCTGTACCCCTCTTCAGGGAAACTCCAAAAATCTATGACATCAGTGCTCATTTATTAACCTTTCATGGTGTACTCAAAGACTTTTACATTGATATGATTTCGCTTAAATTCGCTAATAATCATATGCCCTAATCGGAAGATATTTCTTTGAAAGATCCTCCGGTATCACAGATGTGTGTCGCGAAGCGCAATGTTGCCGTCGTACCAAGATCCGTTTTTTGCTCATCATCAAGATCGTTGACTGAATCATCTCTGTGATTCACCACACGTACCATCTGGAAAATGTACCGGTAGTGCATTGCCAAGTAGGTTTCGTGGTCAGTTTCAAAAAACTGGTAGTAAGCATCCTCACCATTATGGCTCAATCCACCAGCCCAACATGGAAATGTCTTTGCGGGAGGGTCTCCGGGGACGAGTTTAAAATTGCCGATTTGTGCAAACATGATCAAATCACATGTATGGGATCACTCAACCCACACCATTATAGAGAAAAAAGCTAAGTTTAACGTCGTGATTTTGGCCAATGACTAACACTACTGTCATTTTCGTTATTAACGTTTGTTCGCATTTGCATGAAACACCTAGCCCCAGTGCCACCGGACATACATTTACCGTAAACACTTGCGTTTAATCGCCTTAAAAAAACACGGAAGATCGGGCTGTTTCGTGTAAAATATTAAACGTCGCCTTGTGCAATTTAATTTTCAATAGGTTTTTCTCTTAATGTTGCTGGAAATTAGCTAATCGAGAACCGGTCTATCTTGAGTACAAAAAAAACATTTCAACGCCATTCGACATCTGTGGAGCTACCTTCAACACGGTGGACATCTATTTTAAATGCGACAGATAAGGATCATCCTGAATCCAGACAGAAACTGTCTCGACTGTTGGAGCAATACCGACCTGCTTTAATTGGATACCTCGTGTGTGCTCGAAAGATTGATGTCTCACAAGCAGAGGACCTAGTACAAGATTTTATAACGGATCGCATTCTTGAAGCCAATTTGCTAAATAAAGCCAATCGCGAAAAAGGGCGATTTCGAGGCTTCATGTTCATTTGCTTGAATAATTTTATTCGTGACAAATGGCGTAGGCAACGCCGTCATGACGTCATGGCAGAGTCCATCGACATTCATGTTCATGAGCATTTGCTTAAATCAAATCAATCAGCGCCCGATCTGTTTGATGTGGCCTGGGTGCGTGAACTGTTATCACAAGCCGCAGAAGCAACTCGGCAAGAATGTCTCGCCGAAGGCCGCAATGACATTTGGACGATTTTTTCAGCGCGGGTTTTGGAACCATGTCTCAATGGTAAAAAACCGGTGCCTATTGAAGTTTTGGCTTCGCAATACAACCTGCAAACGCCGAATGCGGTTTCGAACTATACACTGACAGGCAAACGAAAATTTGTGCGATGCTTGAGATTGATCATTTCGGATTATTCGGCTAATCCTGTAGAAATTGAAGAAGAAATTCAATATTTGAAGAAAGTTTTATCTCGTTAAGATCAGTGATGCAAGAAGTATTAATTTCCGGAGTAATTATTGTGTCATGATAGATATTCCTCTTGGCGACGTTATTCGATCCTGCGACGACGATTCTCTCGCATTGCTCTTTCGGACGATTACCGAAGAAGGGGATGTCGATCTGGTTCGCGAGGATATGGTTAGCCAGATTACTGGTTACCGCTTAGACACCGTGATCGGCACTGGTGGAATGGGAACTGTTTGGCGGGCAGAGCAACTAAGCACCAAACGATCGGTTGCTCTGAAAGTCCAAAAGTCGCGACTCGGATTCGGCCGGGGGCTATACGATAGTGATCCGCAAGGGGTGCAAAGCAAAGCAAGTAAACTCACAGCGCAATTCGAACAAGAAGTGGTCTTGGCCGCGAGCCTAACTCATCCACAAATCGTCCGAGTTTATGAATCTGGCTATCAGGATGGGTTTCATTATTTTGCGATGGAGTTAGTCGATGGCCAGCCGCTCCATAAATATTTGGCAGATCATCCAGATTGGTCGGATCACGATGCTGCCAAGTTGATTTTACATTTGTGTGAGCCGTTGAGCTATGCTCACCACTGCGGTGTAATCCATCACGACCTGAAGCCATCTAATGTGTTGATGGGCAATGACGGTTTGCTGCGCATTGCTGATTTTGGTTTGGCGACACGCTACGAGAATGGCGTGCCAAATACCGGAGAGGCGAGCGTGGGAGGGACGCCGGAGTTTATGGCACCAGAGCAACTGGATCCGGATCGCGCCGCGACACCTGCGACAGACATTTATGGTTTGGGTGCAATTTTATTCTTTGTCCTGACAGGCAAACCACCGCTATCCTATCATCGTGATCGAGACGATTTGACAACATTGGCCACCAGGCAACGCCGGTCTGTGCGAGATCATACATCCCATATTTCCGATGAAATTGCGGCGATTGTGACTAAGTGCTTGTCGCTCTCTCCAGAATTGCGATACCAACGCGTCGAGGAATTAGCGGGTGACCTGAGGCGATTCGGCACAAATCGCCCCGTCCTGGCTTACAAAACCAATGTGTTGTATCGTGCCACCAAAGGCATTAAGCGTTGGCAGCGATTCTTGGTGCTGGCTGGGGTGTTGTTGTTTGCACTGTTGGCCGCTGGCGTAGCGGTGCGACACCAAATTCAAACAACACAGTTAGATTCAAAGAAACATCAGCAGCTAGCCCATACCACGAAGATTGCGAATCAGTTGGGATTAGCTCAGCTTGCGATCAAGGAAAGGCGATATGCCGACGCATCAAATTCATTGGTGAAAATTCCAGATGAAGATCGTGAATGGGAATGGGGATATCTAATGGGGTTATTAGATAAGTCCGACTCAACATTTTCAGTCTTGGGACGACGCGCAGCGGCAATATCAGTCTCGCAAGAAGATGCAAATGGAACACCAAATATTTTTGTACTTACGCCTGACGGCGAGATTATCAAAGGGTATCGCGAAGAAAAACTCGAAACTTCTGCGACTGCAATCGGTTTTCCTGGGCAATGGTCTGTCAAATCCCCATCGCCTGTTTCAGGAACAGGAAAAGCATGTGCCATAAGTCAAGACGGCCGTATCATTGTTTTTCGCAATGGTGTTGCAGGTTTAGCGGTGTATCGTGAAGGAGCATTTAATCTACAAATACTCGATCATTCGAGCGAGTTCGCCGACACGGGGGCTGACCTAAGAATTGCCCAAACACAGGTATCAAGTGATGGGCAACAGATGGGTTACGTGCTTCAGGATAGTAATAGCCGCAGCGACGAAATAGTTGTTGTGGATTTAACATCTCAACACCTGCAGAGTAGGCATTACCCAATAGAAGGGCCAATTCAATCGTTTGGATTTTCGCCTGAGGGTTCTGTGATATATGTAGCTGCCAATGAATTGGTCAAGATCAATTTGAGTTCTGAGCAATTCGTTACTGTAGCGAAGGATGTCTATTTGAAAAAAATGGTGGCGAGCAACTCTGGGCAAGCATTAGCAGGAATCAATAATGAAAATGAATTGATGGTTTTAAATACAACCAGTGGCATGGCTGAATTCCGTTTGCCACTGCGTACAAATCATCCAACCATGTTGGCGTGGTCGGAAAATGACAAGCATCTAATTGTTGGTCATGACGATGGCAGTTTGTTTGTTGTTGATCGCGTGTCACAAACCATGTCAGAACTACATGGCCACACGACGGCGATTGCGGCGGCGGGTTTTTGGGGTGATTCAAGTTTGGCATTTGCGATCACGGGCGAAGGCCTTGGTAAAACATGGCGTTTATTCAAGCCGGATGACCACAACAAACAGGACGGTGATAGTGCAGACACAAGTTCATTAGCTGCGGCGCGTTTGTTGCAACAGGTTGACAATGGCGTGACGTTTCACTTTGACATCAATCCACAGAGCGATTGGATGGCATGGTCAAGTGATGCTGCCACCGTAAAAACATGGCGACCTGAAGATGGTGTTCACCCACAAGTGTTGCATGTGCCAGATCGTCGCATCTCTTCTATCGATATTAGTGATGCTGGCCAGTTGTTAGCGCTGGCTTATTCCGAGGGGAGTATTGAGGTGTATGCTCGCAACATGGTGCGAAAGAATTTGTTTAACGTGCCCAGCATCCAATCGCCTCGGGTGGCATGGTCCGATGATGGCAGCCGCCTTGCTGTTACCCAATGGGCCAACGCACAAGCAACCACAATATATGAAAATTTTCAACCTCGTAACGCTGAAAAAAATCATCAAGGGCAAGCGGTTGAAATTCTGCAAACGTTACCCGCTATGGGACCAACGGTGTGGCTACCCGGCGCTCGGTTCTTTTTCGCGCCGCATGTTGATCAACCTAATGTCGTGATGCAATGGGACGTTACCAATAAAACAGCCCCTGAACCAATATTGGATATGGGAGGGGCTGTGGTGGCCATGGCTATTGACCGGGATGGTGATTTTTTAGCTGCGATCAATCCGAGCGGCGAATGTGTGGTCTACGACCTGGGCGACAGGAAAGAACTGCATCGTACACAGCCCGGTAACCGTGAGCTGTGCATAAGTTTAGCGTTTAGTCACAACAGCAATCGCATTGCCGTGGCAGGCTCTGACATTCACATTCTGGACACTCGTACTGGCACCGTAATGCTCTCCTTTGAGCTCGGGCTCAAAGGAGCAGCATATCGTCAGCTCAATTTCCTTGAAGATAGTCGCTGGCTTTTAGCCACTGGCTTTGACCGCCCTCGGATATTGGATGGTCAAAAATCAGATTAGGGCTCACTTATCGATGCAGTGCCTTCGCTTGATTCGCCATTTAGCCAATAGTTACTACGCGGATCACTGCCAGCAGTTTCTTGTAGCCAGGTTGTTGATCCGTAAATCGGAGACCCTTGTGTATAATCCATGACAGTTGTCTCCCAGCTGACAACGCCTCCACTTGTCACTTTTACTAGAATGACAGCATCAAAGCTACCGGAATAACCGGAATAGACTGTGGAGCTTTGCTTCGTAAGAGTTTGGCTGCCTGTTTTGGGGGAAAACATATCAAACACGATGTTGTCAGGTAGTGACATGAAAAATTCCTTTTAATGTGAAATGACCTGAGACTGGACATGTGTACCCGGTCAAAGTGCTGGACAAAGAAATGTGCGCCCTCACAACCCATCGCACCAACAGTGTAAGTTTATTCACTTTTAAGCCATCCTCATATCCCCCGAAAGAACTACGCCAAAAAGAATTTTTGCTTGCTCAGGCTTTGCCAAATTTTGACAAACCCTATACCCTGATGGTGCATTTGTACCCGTGCCGTTTTCTGGGAATTAGCGAGAGGATGGGATGATGAACTGGTGCTATGAGACAAAACGCTTTTTTCTGGCGATATCTGCGTGGTTAATCGTGGTGTCTTCTGCAGAAGCTGGCCTGATTACAGGGGTGGTGCTCCACAGCGATGTAAGTCAAGGCTTATCGATTGTTGATAAGGGTGTGGCCGACGATGATGTGGCTAATGGTGGGCACGCACCGGGGATCTACTCGATCAATGCGAACGATCTGGACGCCCATGTGATCGGTTTTGAAGTCAGTGATGATACGAGCGTGACCGAATATACGGTGTCATTCACGATCAGTAACTTTACGGGCGTTGATTGGGATGCGTATCGCCTGCGTTTATTAGTGGGTGGCGAATTAGTTGAGGATCCGGATGGGCTGGATTTTGATACCGGCGGTGGGCCGAGTTGGTTTTTTCCTTTTGTGACGGGCACTTCGCTGGTGTCGCTTACCGATGACGAGATGTTACTGGATGGGGCCCCTAGCGAGAGCACCTTGTTTTTTTCGATGGCCATCGATGTGCCGGATTTTTTGGACGGGGTGATGCCGTCGTCAGCACAAACCACCGGGGGCGGGGGGTATACGTTTTATCTGGAACATCAGGCCATCGTGAACAGTGTGCCCGAGCCGTTGACAGCGGGCCTGTTCACGGCTGGTTTGGGAATAGTCCTGATGCGTCGGCGTCGGGATACTGGCGCTGGTTGCTAGGAAGAGTATGCCAGTTGTGCGGTGGCATACCAGTCGAGAAGCGTGCGGTGTGTGGGAGGTGGGTTACTCGGCCTGTAGCCAATCAAAAGAATTGGGGTAGGCGAAAGTGTCAATGATGGGCTGAAGTTTTTCGGTGCGCACCGAGCCATCGGCATAGGCGACATTGGTGGCATGTCCTCCGCCGTGAGGTTTGCCGATGCCCCAGAATTGAATGGTATCAGAGGCCGAGCCGGAAGGTACTCGGCTTGCGGCGAACTTGTTGATGGTGATGGGATACACCTCGGGATCAAAGAAGAACGGATACTGCGCTGGCGCTCGGATGTCGTCCCAGGAGTGGAGTTCGTTGTGTATTTCGCCGTCGTTGGCCCACCAAGTGTTGACGGCATAGCCAAAGTAGCCGAATGGGTAAATCATTTTGGGATTTTCCCGAGATGTTGAAGGGCAAAAATTAGAGCCATCGGCATCGTATTGCTGGGTGGCGATGACATCGACATGTGGGAGCGCTTTTCGTATGAATTGTTGAATTCTCAGATAACCTGTTTCGGGGTCGCCCGTAATTGGAATAAATCCCCAGTTGCGTGTGTAAGGGATGACGTAATTCCAATTCTGTAATTCACTGACGAAAGCGGTCATAATCTGGCGTTGGTTGGATTGGCATTTCACCATTTCCGTGGCTTCGCGTGTCGACCCCATGACGGGCAAGAGGATACTGACCAACAGGCTGATGATGGTGATGACCACAAGCAACTCGACCAGGGTGAAGGCCTTACATTCATCGCTCTTGGCTTTGATTTTCGACAATATCAATGAAAGCATCTCCTGCCCTGCAGTAGCAGTATAAAGTTTACCAAGAGAAGCGGCCAATAATTACGTACTGTGAATTCAGGAGAAAATTCGCCCTTCGTAAATCAAAAATAAAATTAGGCCTCACATTAATTTCCCCCATTTCATGCAAGCGGCATATGCATTTGACGTATGTGTTGTGAGCAAGCACCTCTCCCTTTTTGAAATGGCGGTGAATAATGGATATCGGTTTTATTGGAGTGGTACCAGAACCACCTGAAGTCATTGATTGTGACAACTACGCTGTTCTTAAGGATGAGTTCACTCCCGTTCCTGAGATTGTCTCAATAAAGCCTCTAATAGAGGTGGAGAATCAAGATCAAGTACTGGTCAAGCTAGTTTCAGAGGCGGCCTAATACGCATTGCCCTCTTGCCTCGCGTACAATCCGGTACGGTCTTGTCTTCGCCTCTGTTCCACCTTAAGTACAACCAAACACTTAGAGCATTCTCAATCCAATCGTAGCGTATAACCGCAATGTCTAAAGCAATTGACTGCGTTGCTGGGCGTCACTTGGTCGAGCACGTGCTGCATCGTTTCCCACAACCGTTTTCGGGTGCGAATGCCCAGCCCACGAAGCAGCGACTTGACCTTCGCGAAGATCATCTCGACGGGATTCAAATCAGGGGAGTATGGCGGCAAAAATCGCACCGTCGCCTTGCCACCTGTAATCCCCCCGTAAAACTGACTCATTTGTAAGTAGAGGCTCCCGTTTAGAATGATTTTTTAAGGAGCCAATTGATGAAGACGAGCAAGTTCAGTGAATCGCAGATTGTGGGGATATTGCGTGAGCAGGAATCAGGGGTGAAGGTGGCGGAGATCTGTCGGCAGCACGGGATCAGCCAGGCGACGTTTTATAAGTGGCGGTCGCGTTACGGCGGGATGGATGCGTCGATGCTCAAGCGGGTGAAGGAACTCGAACAGGAAAACGCTCGGCTCAAGAAGATGTATGCGGATGTGCAGCTTGAAGCTCACGCGATGAAGGAAGCGTTAACAAAAAAGTGGTGAGGCCCGGCGTTCGGCGGGAGGTGGCTCGGTGGTTGCACATCGAGCATGGTCTGTCGAAGCGTCGGGCGTCGTTGTGTTGTTCGATCAGTTCGGGATGTTATCGATATAAATCTCGACGCCAACTGGATGACGAGGTGGTCGATGTGCTGATGCGTTTGGCCGAAAGTCGTCCGCGTTGGGGGTTCGGGTTGATGTTCGACTGGTTGCGATTGCAAGGCCACAAGTGGAACCACAAGCGTGTATATCGCATATACAAGGAGTTGGCGTTGAACTTACGAATCAAGCCCAAACGACGTTTTCCCTCGAGGAATCCATTCTGTTTGGACGAAGCGAGCAAGCCGAATGATTGCTGGTCGTTGGATTTTATGAGCGACAGCTTGACTGATGGCCGCTCGTATCGCACGCTCAATGTGCTGGATGATTTTAATCGTGAAGGATTGGCGATTGAAGTGGATCATTCGTTGCCGAGTGAACGTGTGACGCGTGTGTTGGATCAGGTTGCTGAAGAACGGGGTTATCCGCGGAAGCTGCGTTCGGATAACGGTCCGGAGTTCGTGGCCCAGGGGACGGCCCGTTGGGCTCAGAAACACGAGGTGGAATTGATCCCGATCCAACCGGGCAAGCCAACACAGAACGCGTACATCGAACGATTCAATCGGACGTATCGCCAGGAGGTGTTGGATGTGTTTGCGTTTATTGATTTCTCGGTGGTGATAGCGCATTTTGGAGGCCTGCGTGTTTGATGCATGCGTGCAGGAGTTGGGGCTGGGCGGCGACGTCGGCGATGGCGGCCAGGGCGGTGGCTTGGAGCGTGTCGAGGTCGTCGATGTCATGGTTGGCCATGCGGTGATATTTGGTCAACGACCAGACGCCTTCAATGGGATTGAGATCCGGAGCGTAGGCTGGCAATCGATGCAGACGCAGTTGCGGATGGTGCTCGAGCACCTTGCGTACCATCGGGCCGCCGTGGCTTGAGAGGTTATCCCAGATCACATCCAGATTCGCGTCGTGCTCTTTGATCAAAGCGTTGAGGAACATGGCGACCTTGGTCTGATCGACATGCTCATCGGGATGCCATTGCAGACTCAAGCTCGGTGGGTCGCCTGAGGCGTTGACGCACAAGGCGCCGATGACGTTGATCTTGCGGTGCCAGCGATTGCGATGACGCACC
>JAUHYI010000017.1 GCA_030426385.1 Phycisphaerae bacterium | reverse complement strand
AACGGCCCAATGGCAAACCGTCCGTTGCTTTGCACTCTGGACAACCGCAATGGTTCATAAAATGGTACGGCATTCAACGCCAACGCTTCCCACGACTGCGGCGCTTGCCCCACGCTATCAATGCCTGCCCAAAACGCTACCACCGCTCCAGTCGCTGGACGATTTTCACTGAGCCCACCAACCACCCGCAGGTTCGCCAACGGACCATCCACCATCCCGCTCGACCACACCACCCGGCGCGTCAATGTCTGTTCGGCAAAACGGCGCGGTTGGGCAACCGCTGGCTCATCAACAATTCGTGCCAACCATAACGAAACCTGATCCATCTGACGACGGAAAACATCCAGGTCGAGTGCATCCAGTGTGTCATGCGAGCTACCCTCACGAGGTCGAGCGTCATGTCCGGTCATGATCGCTACGTTGTAAAACCCATGCAAGCCCGCGATCGCTCCACTGTTAACAAATAAACCTTGTGCAAAATTTTTGCCGTTGTTGGGATCGCGCAAGGTTGCCTGTTCCAACGATGGCAGGTCGAGCCCACGCGTGGCATTGGTCAATGCCTTGAGGATCTGGCTATAAAAATGTGCCCCGTCGGCCTGCGATCCCAGCGCACGATTTGACGCAATTTCATAGGTGTAATCACCGACTACCACGCCATAGCGATCAACGGCATCACTAATGTCCAACGTGATATGCAATATCGGTTGTACGCGATTTGTCGCAGTCGAATCAGAACCAGCATCTAGTCCAACACGCATGGCCGCTCGCTGGGCATCGATGCGAATTTCAATATCCAACTCATCACGACGATTGCGCAACCATTCCAAAGTCACCGATTTTAATTGCTGCAATTGCCCGTCACGGATTGCCTGTGCGGCGGCGTCACCTGATTCGGCTTGCGTATTTAATGACTCAACAAAGTCAACAAACTCCCCGCCATGCAGTGCCGACCGCAGGCGATCCCATCGCATCTGACTGGTGTGCAATGCTTCAGTCGCATCGACATTGGCACCCGACAAACCGTGTTCATAATTTTTCGATAAGCGCATATCCTGTAACTGGCGTGCGATATCGGCGCGTAGCCAGTCAGCATGGTTGGTCAGCCGTTCGGTCAAAACCTCATGACGCCACCACGCCAGGGGAGTCGCACCGCTCTCCGTGACGCCAGTACGATTCACCGCATCAACCGCGTCCACAGAACCTACCGCCTGCAACGAATCCGATCCATTTAACAGCCGCATCATGGCAGTGACCTGGTCATGTTCAGCGCGATGCGATGTCACAAGCTGTTGATGTTCATCATCAGCCATGCACCATGCGTCATAGATCGCCCGAGCACCGGCATGCGACTGGGCCTGCCCATCAACAAACAACAACAGCACGTCCCGCTGCGGCCGTTCTATTACGAAGCGCCTCGCCAAATCGATCAGCCATGCCGCGTTCGCGGCACCGCGTGCCCCGGGACTGCGCCGTGGTGCAATGCCGAAACTATCAATCGACGCCGCCAACACGATCGCCTCGCGTTGATCCGCGGCACCACTACGCGTGGCATCTGTACCCCGAATGTAAGCCACAACATTGGAACCGGTCGTCGCCTGCCAGCCGATGTTCATCGACAAACTCGCTGCCTCATGGTCCGCGGTCAGATCGACGCCCATCGCTGTGCCATTCGCATCGCACGTCACCATACCCCGCACCAGATTCACCGGCACCGTGGCCTGTAGCGATGGCAGCATGGCGCGTGGCGATTGATCACGTCGATCCAAAAACAATACTGCGGCGGCCCCACGCGCAAACGCGCGTTGCCAGTTGGCATTTTCCAATTCCATCACCACCAGCGCACCCTGCACTGATCGGCGAGCAAAATCATCGACCTCACCTCGACCAACATAAACCACCGGACCATGCAAACCATCCACCGGCGTACTGGGCGTAACCAACACATTCGGCCGACACGCTGCGACAGGAATCTGCACCCCTTTGATGGTCAGCATGCCCGGACCATCAGGTTCATTCAACTGCCAAGCCGGCATTTCCAATCGCCATAAACCATCCGGGCTGATAGCACTTAATTGTTGGTAGACATAATCGATGGCCGCCGCAGACTCAGCGGTTCCTGTCAAACGATGTGGCGTTTTTGTGAGCGCGTTCACATCCGCGACAAACGACGCATGGTCATACTGCCCGACTGCTGGACAAACAGACAGCACCAGTGCCAGCAATACCAAAACATAATGGGAATAGCGCCGATTCATTCGTCGATGCTCCCCAATTTAATCGTCATTTCATCACGGTGAGCCACACGCTCAATTTCCCCATCACGCACCCAGAATACGCGCTCGCACATAGACAACAAACGATGATCGTGCGTCGAACACACCACCGTCACCTGACGTTCCTGATTGATGCGTTGCAGAATTTCCAACACGGACTGACCGGTGGCAAAATCCAGATTCGCCGTCGGTTCATCAGCCAACAAAATCATGGGGTTGTTACACAATGCCCGAGCGATGGCAACACGTTGCTGCTGACCCCCTGACATTTCAATCGGACGATGATCCCAGCGATCGGCCAGTCCTACTAAATCCAGCAATTCCATCCCACGTTTACGCGCGCGATCCGCAGGCAAACCAGCAAACGCCATCGGCGTCGTGACATTTTCCAACGCGGTGAGATAGGCAATCAAATGATATTGCTGAAAAATGTAGCCGATCTTGCGACAACGTAAAAACGCTAATTCATCAGCCGACAACTGCGCCACATCCACTTCGTCAATCAGAATTCGTCCCGACGAGGGTTGGTCGAGCGCTCCGATCATATTGAACAGCGTGCTCTTGCCCGAACCCGACGGTCCCATGATCGAAATAAATTCACTGCGATAAACCATCAGGTCCACCCCCGCCAAGGCGTGCGTCGCAGCATCGCCACGGCCGTAGATCTTGTTCAATCCGAGCGTGCGGATAACCACGGGTCGCCCAGGTGTCGGCGATGAGCCCGCTGGTTTAGCGATCGCACTAGTACCAGCACTTGCCGAATTAGAAATTTTTTGTCCGTTAGGTTCGTTCATGGTCTTCAGGTTTCACATCATTCACATCATTCGATACATCAACTGACGCGCATGGCCTCCATCGGCGCCAGTCGGGCCGCCATCCACGCAGGTCCAACCGCTGCTAAAACCGCCAACAGCAACCCCGCTAACGCTGACAGTCCTGCGGCCAGCAATAACCCCGACGCTAACCCCGGGGTTTCCCATAGCAATGCTCCCAAACCAATCGTTGATCGTATGACCACCAGCACCAAACCAACCAACACGCCCGAGACCGACGCCAATACGCCCAGGCATGTCGATTCGATCACGAATAATCCCATGATCGATCCGTCCAACGCACCGATACATTTCATCGTGGCGATCTCGCGAAAACGATCCGTCACCGCCATCAACATGGCATTGCTCACCCCAACCACACAAACCAACAATGACAATCCCAGCAACAATTTCATGCGCAGGGTAATCTTGTTATTCGAAGCTTCGCCGATCTCAATCGCTTGCCCTTCTCCCAACACGGACAACAACACAGCCTCGCGTTGATAACGTTCCGCAAGTGCCACTATCGTCTGAGCATCAATCGAAAAACCTGATTCTGCCAATGTATTCGCTAATACCTCGCCAATGTTCGCCCCATCTATCTCACCAAGCACGCGCTCTAATCCAACCTCTTTGGATTTCATGCCCAACACCTGACCCACGCGCGCACGCAGCACCGTATCACGCAACGCCTCGTTAATCTGACGGCGTACTGCGGACCAATGCAACAACTCATTGATTTGCGTCCATTGGTCCTGACTAATCACAAAACCAGCGGCTGCTATATTTTTTTGAACATCGGGATTAGCAGAATTTTCAGCCAGATCAATATCACTAATTGCCGCTATGGCTCGCGCATGCCCCGTGTTGATCGCGACAAATGTCTCACGAAACTTCGGCCAATCTTCGGTAATGAAATGTTTTGCCGACGCCTCACCGTCTGGCAACTTGAAACCCCATTGATCCAACCGGTCGATCAGACGCTCCCACTGCATCGAGTCCGACCATTGATCCATACGACTCACCAGTGACGCGTCAGACAGCAACGCAGCTCGGGCCGCTGGCGACAATCGGTCTGCCCAGGTTTCCCACGCCTGCAGCTGTACCGCGATATCCGCAGCCAGCGACACCTGTTGCTCCGCGGCGATATCGCCCCCCAACCATGCCCGGTATTCATCCAATACCTGCGTGTGCGATGATCGCGGTGACCATGCCCCCCCTCCCCCCCCCCCCACACTCCCCACACCCCCCACAGCCTCCACACCAACCCCACCAACCTGTCCAATCTGTCCAACCTGCAACGAACGTAAAACGTCGTTGATGTCATCCGGCTTCACGAACCGGACAAGCTGACGCTGAGCCAATTGTTGCGGCGCCAATTGCGTTGATGCATGAACCCGCACACGCATCGTGATCATATTGTCCGCACCGCTAATCATCAGAAACGCCACCGCCAATGCCAACGTCGCCAGCGTCACCAATGATCGAAGCGCACGATAGCGCATGCTGATCATGACCATCTGCACACACCGGAAAAAACCCAGGCGCTTTTGTTCACCAATTTCGATCAACGGCCTTGTCATGCGTCCCCCCCACGCTCGTGTTGAATCACGTCAACATGATCGTCAGTATCAGCATTGATCCCAACCAAACGAATCAGTCCGTGTTGCCCCATTTGCTGAACGAACCGTCGAACAATCAGGTCCGCCTCACGCTTACCTAAATTCTGTGGCCCTGCGACCAATTCGGCCAACTCACTAATTGCCAATCCTGACGGCGCATCGTTTATCTGTTGCCACACCATCGCACCCGCCGCATCCAGTCGCAGCGGACGCTCATCACGCAAACCCAATGGCCCTCGCATCCACCAACGTTTGCGAATAGGAATCATCAGGACCACATCATCTTCATTCCCCGTGGTGCGTATTTCCCGATTAGCCACGACCAACGGATTATCACCATCGCCAACGGCAGGTCTCTCGGGCTTCGTATCGTGTGACGGACGCACAAAATTGTTTTCAATCACCACCACGTCAAACCCCAACACGTCAGCAGGCATGCGATCACGTTTCGCATTGGAACCCTCAGCCTCCACGCGCACCAGCACCCCAAACGCAGCCTCATACCACGACCGTACCGCCAACCGACGACGACGCATCCAACTCGTTCGGCATGTCGCCATCCGCACCCCATCATGCCCAGGCAATGCCTCCCACGCCCAACCTTGCCAATTGTTTTTCCCGTTGAGCCACGCCCAAACATCATCCGGCCTATCCATTCGCAAACGTCGGACCCTAACCCACGCGGGCAACTCTGACTTTTGATCCTGCGGCACAAACGTCAACACCACCTCACCCACCAATGCTCGAACCTGTGCCAACTCCCAACCCTCGGGCCAATTTACATTCAATCCAAACGCAGTCATCCGGCGAAAATCACTGGCATCCGACGCCAGCGAAAAACTCGCCAACGTTTTACTCACCGACGCAGGGGGTGATTCACCGCCACATTGTTCAGTCCATCCAAATTCGATCAGTCGCTTGCCGAAATCGTCATAACGAATCAAGCGCACTGTGGCAGACTCCTCGCCACTGGGTTGCAAACGCAAGCCGAACCATGCGTCTTGCTGCCACGTGTCCACATGAAATGCTGATGGTGATGGTGATGACGATTGCTTCTTCGCCTCCCGCTTTCCATTCCTGGTTTTACGATCCGCCTCACGCGCCTGACTAATCACATCCTGACGCAATCGGTGTAGATCTGGCTTGCTTGCACATTTCGCCCAATTCAATGTGAACCGTGGCTCAGCGCCCTCGACAAACACCAGATGCCCAACATCGTCGGTTGCATGTTGTGCTATTTCGCAACCGGCTGCCAATGAAAACGCCATGCCTTGCCAACGCACAAACTGCGTTGCTGATAACGGCGCATCCGATTCGTTTGAATCAATCGCGGCGAGCATCGAATTGGATGTTGTCGTACTCATTACTTTGGATAAACCATGTATGTCTCGGGTGTGATGCCGGTGATCATGTAATACACCGCGCCCACCACCATCCACAAAAATGCACCCATTAACTCTGCGGCGATCACGCCAATCATCACGGGCTTGACTGCCTCATAGCCCCGATTGCCCGCCAGTTTCACCACGGCGAGTTTGATCGCCCAACCGATTAAAAACGACCAACCAAATCTTCCCATCGACTGCGTGCCCCACACCAGAAACAGCACAGGATGAATCGGCCACCATGTAAATCGCAGCCGACCCCAACCTGCTACCGCTGCCAGCGCCATGCCCAGCAAGACCCATCCCCATGCCCCAGATTTCGGCGAGAACATTTGCAACCGCTCCAAAGGCGTCGCCCAAACGACTTGCTCCAGATTGCCCACGGCTTGCACATTCTTCATCTCGCGTGTCATACCATCAAAGGTCAACACTGGAATCCATTGCTTGGCCCAATAGTCGACATGATTAACCCCGGTGTTGTACTGCCACCACACGGTCGTCAACCCAGCCACCACCAACGAAGCCACCACCATCATCCCCATCCAACTTCCCATTCGGCCAGACTTGACGCCCGCACTTCGGTCTGCCGCAGCCAGGCCTGTCGATAAAAACGGCATGAGCGCTTCACGCGTCCCGCTTGCCATCAGCCGACTCATCAATGACAAAACCACAAACCCGGTTGGGCCGATCGCTTCAAAACCTACCAGCGCCACCAGTGTTCCCAGTGGCAACCAATTCGATTCAATAAAAAACAAACCCGTCTCGGCCACGATGCGCGACATCACCACCCACATCAACAACAGCATCAGCACCGCAATCGCAGACCAGTACCACGCCAACCCTGTCGATGCCAACCAATACACTAATCCGAAATACAACACGATCAGCACACGCACTGCCCACACCGCTGATCGCGGCACTTCCCGCACAATATCGGCTTGAGGCCTATTCCTGCCTAACGATGGCGTCATCGCTCCCAGCGTCACTCCCCAATAGTACCGTCGCCCGGTGTATAAAATCGTCAACGCCACTGCCACATAGGCCCCGAATCGCAAGAGATTGCCTTGCACCGCACCCACCTGTGAGTTGTAAAGCATCACGCCACGTGCAGCGCACGCAGCGCCCAACATCACCCACGCCAGCGTGGCAAACCCCACACTAAAACTCACCTTCGGTGTTAGAAAAAATGCGAATGCAATGGCTGTCAGATACAACGTGACATTAAAAATAAATGTCGAATGATTCGCCACCGACATCATCGGGAACAATTCACGTAACGCGGTCAGGTTGAAATCCAGCGAAATCTGCGGCAACTGATTAAACCATACATGCAATCCATTGATGACATGCAGCGCTAAAACCAGTGCGAATGCGATCCAAAATGATTTTTGCAATCCAACCGTCGGCATCCTGTGGTGCGGTTCGGTTTGTGACAAGTCCGCGGCGAAACGCGCCAACGGATAGGGCAATAGCTCTCGACTGAACCATTGTGGATGCACGATTATCGCCATGCACACCGACGCCAAACCAAACATCAAAACCAACGGCCCCCACTGCCACAATGTTGAACGCAGCGCCGGCCACGGCAATTGCGACATGGACCACCATTGCCCCTCTTCGCGCGATGACAGCAGCGGATCCACCACCCACGGATCAGCACGACCATCAACAGCCAACACGCCGTCACCCTCAGGCGGCGGAGCAATATACATTGGCAGTGCATCCACCAGGGCCCAACGCGCTGCCCGTGCGAGTGCCGCATCCGCTTCGGTTTGCAAGTGGGCTAGATGTAGGCGATGTATTTCTTCTGAGGTCTCGTCACCTACAGGAGACGCCATCGTATCCCCCACCGTATCCCCCATCGTGTCTGCCGCCGTGCGCATGGTGTTGATCTGCTTAAGCAACGACGCATGCGTTTGTAACCAGTCGGCTGTTATGCCAACAAACGCATGTTGATCGTTGAGCGTTAACACCCAACGTGGGTTATCAATGGCCCGATTAATTGCCTGCACGACCTGCCCCAGTTGACTGGAACTGATTCGTGATTGCTTGGCCAGCCGCTGCAATTGTTGTTGTTCTTGCGGGAGCATTGCTGACCACAGTGCCTGCTCCACCGCAGAGGCATCATCACGGGCCAACACATCCGCCAATGGCACCGGCGAGTTCTGGTCAACGTGATCTTCAACACGCTCGTCTAGCTGGCCGTCACGATTGCTGTTGCTATCGGCCGCCAACGTCACGCCGCGCAGTTGTCCCGGTGCCAAGCGTGCTGAACCGCCGGGCACGTACGACATCACCCCAGCCGAACGCCACGACGCTCGTGATTTTTCAAGCGTTGAGGGAATCGTCAACATTGTCACGGCTGAACGATAGAAGTTAGCACCTGGCCAAGCACACGCAGCCAACCCAATCGCCAGCGCGACCATCCATTCACCTGAACGTAATCGCCAACGGCTGTCCGCTTTCCCAAGCGGTCCTAGAAACATCACCCCAATGATCAATACCCCGAAAACCGACACTGGCATAAAATTGCCAATGAAGTACGTCTGCCTAATTATCGCATCGTTGAAATAGGTTCCAACAGCAACAAGCAAACCCATCGCTAAACCGAGAATAACTGCACGAGCACTCATAAATGCCGATCAAAAAATTAATTGTCGTACAACGGGAAATAACAACAAATCATGCAATCGGCTGGCGTATGGCTTGACCGAACAACATCTCAAATTCAATCAATCAACCGGAACCCATTGGATGGCGTCAACCAAAATCGGACCGCCTGCTCCTTCACTGGTATATCGTACAACTGCGGTTTTGCCGAACTCGAATACACCCAAGGAGGCAAACGTCGGACCTTTTCTTTCATCAACCTTATAAGTCTGGTCAATGACTTTGGTGGTCGTACCGCCTTTGTGCTCGACTTCAATCTTGACATGCTTAGAGAGAATCGGGGCTCGACGATAGCGTGCACGAACCTCATATTTACCCGGCTTAGGAAGCTTTGCCTCATAGGTCGCGGTGCCAACAGCACCTTTCTTCGGAGAAAAAGTGTGGTAACCTCCGCCAACATTGGGACCAGAGTGATTGCCTTGCTTCCATAGGTTACCAACGAAAGTCGCATCGGTGTCATCGACAACGGTCCCCTCCAGGCTTTCGATCGGCAATACACCAGTCAACCAATTCAGGTCTTCATCGGTGAAACTGTAATTCGGATCGGCATACTTGCTCCAGAGATAGTGCGCATCCGGGTTGGGGTATGCCTCACCGGTTTCGGTATCAGCCGTGAGCAATGACTTGTCCTGACGGTGCTCTGCCGCATCACGATTGGCGATCGCCAGGTTGAAAAAGTAACCCGTCCAACCATATTTTTTGACCAGGATTTCATGGATGACACGATACCCGCCACCAAATCTTAGCGTGTTGGCCACACCATCACCCTCGTCGCCGAAGTAAATGACGTTGGCTAAATGCGGATACTTGCCTTTGTATTGTTCAATGTATTGATGCAGATCAACGACACCATAGGTTTCGTCAAGCAATTTTTTATACGCAGACTCAGGGCCATTCGCGCGAAGCTCTTTGAACTTCGCACCCTTGTCCTGCAACGGGTCGCCAGCCCCGGTGTAAAAGGACTTGTAAATAAACGCAAATGTGCCGACCTGTTGATCCATCTCTTGGAAAAAGGTTTCGCCGTTGTCTTGAGCGTTATTGAAAAACATTCCAAAACCAGCACCAGGCACAAACAACGAGCGATTTTTCAGCCAACCATCGGTTCGCTTGTTAATGTTTTCTGCAAACATCAAGGCCGTGTCACACACGGCTTTGATACTGGTACAACGGGTTTCGATCAGAGCCAATCCGTGAATACGATCATCGACACCTTCACGCTGCGCCCGTTCGATGACACGGATCCATTCATCATAGAATTTTTTCAACTGTCCTTCGGTCTTGTAACGGTCGTAACGCTCGAGCCACTGACGCTGCCACAGATAGACTGATAAGTTGCTGTTTTCCTTGATGACTTTAATCAGGTTGACCAAGCGCTCTTCGCCGAACGTTTGCTGTTCAGCACGCTGCTCCTTCGAAAGCTTTTTAAAGTTATACAAACGGTCCGGCCCGTGAAGACGAATAATGACCGAGGTCACACCAGCCTCTTCGAGTGCTTTGACCACCTTCACTGGGTCAAGACCGCCAAACTCAAAATCCAACGTGGCCGATACATCGCCACCTTTGTTTTCGACGTTGTCACTCTTCCATTTCACCCCTCGAATGGCAGATGGCTCAAGCATGACCAAGCCATCCGGGGTCGGGCCAAGTCGCCTGACTTGGGATGTCTCACCTTGAGCCAGACTCGTACCAATCATCCCAAGAAGCACAGCCACAAGTGCCACACCGCACAACGTATTGATTCGAATATTCATCTGCGTCATGCCTAGAGTCTCCATTTCGATTTAGTCAAGTGATCTTTTAAGAATGAATTTCAACGAATGCTTGTTACCCATCCCAAATTCATCTCATCCAACTATAACCATCAGGCCACGAAATCCAACCGTGTTTCGCGCAAATTTTTCGACATTATGCGCAATCAATATATCGTTTTTAACAAAAAAACCTAATATCCAACAATATATTGCGCATACGTTTCGCCGTGATGTGTTAATTCACCCCGGCTTATTCAAACCCTTTGCCGAACGCGATCTGGCCAGGCATGAATCACTTCCGTACCCACATTGGCCAAATCGATCACTTAAGTGATCCAACCCCAAGTTTGGCGTTTAACAGCCATATGGGGCGCGTGCCACCATGGCCAGCGGAGCGCTGCGCGTCTCCCGCTATACGTGTGGCTGGAACGCGCGAAGCGATCGGCACCGGGCGCGACACGGTCACAAAATTTGCAAAAAGCGACATGGCAATTTCACCACAATCACCGCATTACATTTTTTGCAATGCCATCTACTTTCCGGAGAACGAAACCATTTTCATGCTTTTCGTTAACCACAAAACACGATAGCACCACGATTGGGATGGATGCGATTAAAGGAAACGCGCACTCACCTCACCGTTGAAAAATCAAGGCCACGCGCGGGGACACCCCGTGAAGTAATCGCCTATGCATGCCATGATAGGTGGCCGGAGTAACGAGCGAGGGGTGTGGCTTGGGAGTGTGTTTGGGGAGGTGTGTGCGGGGAGGGGGAGAGGGGGGTTAGAGTCCGGGTATCGGCCAATAGAACGTGTTACTTCCCTTGAAGAAGAATGGCTCCATTGCATTCTCAGACGTCCATCGACCAGACCCATCATTAAACACATTGTTCATCCCTTGAAATCCACCTTCGTACACATTGGGTCTATTGTGGGCCAATAAAGTCGCTGCACCGGAAAGCGACGCTGACAGACAACCCCAAAGCGGCACCTGCTTTCGAGCTGCATTAATCGTTGTGTAATCCGGCTGCTCACGCCCTGGAGGCGGATCCGTTGAAAACCATCGATTGGCATCCGACCCCGGATAGTACTGGTACGACATAAAATTTCTTACATAGTTATTGTTAATGGCTGGGTTAAGCACGTCGAAAAGCGTTGAAGGGCAAGACAGTGCGATCGCTCGTTCCAAAACAATATAGTGATCGATGAAATAACTGCGGCCGGTAGAAGCTTTATAAAATGTGCGGGCATTGTGTGGCGTCCAGCCACCACTAATCACATCCAATATCGCAGCTTCTGTGCTGTCGGCAACCGGACGGAATGGCGGAACATCTTCTGAGTCAGCGGCATAGTTAAACGTGGCCATTCCGAGCTGACGCACCCGGCTCAAACACTGCATACGAACACCCAAGTCCCGAGCGTTATGCAATGCAGGCAACAACAGGGCAACCATGACGGCAATGATCGAAATCACCACCAGCATTTCGATAAGCGTGAAACCACGGGCCTTGCTTTTTTCTGATGACAAAATTATTTGTTTCATGGAACGTCTCGCGGCCATTGCATGCCGAACTTTTATATGGACTAAATCGACTCTTCCACAGAGACCGATTACATCCAACGCATTACCGATCCAATCATCCACGTAAACGCACAACAGACACACGCCAACTACGCCGACAACGCCGACAACTCACCTCATTTTGAGGAGTTGGCATTTTTATTTTTACGACGACTGCCCATCATCAAACACGCGCCACCCACAAACAGCAACGCCGATGCCGGCTCAGGAACCGTCTCCGTACCTTCGATGCCGTTTAATTCCAGGCCTTGGATAAATGTCGAAAAATTGGTAGCTCCCGTGTTATCCGCCATGGCCACCCGCAATTCAATCGTGTCGCCATTGCTTAATGCCGCCAAGCTGCTTAAATCAACCGTCTCAGTTGCCACTTCAGGAATACCACCATTGCCCGCACTGAATCCCGGGGCGGTGTAGTTGATTGGGGAAAGCGCGAGCGAGTCGATTGGTGTAAACGCGGCCGAATTGACCGACACAAAAACGGTCCAGCCAACGTCAAAGTTCACCGCCCCGCTGGTTACTGCACGTGCCGCGGTCCAATTGAATCTTAAGGTATCAAGATTCAGCTGATCACTACCGGTATATGTTATTTTGAATCCACCATAACGACTCGTTGAGCTGGCTGTTTCAGTCGCTCCTTTGAGGCCTAACCATGTGGAAGCGGACGAAGAACCCGCCACTGGGCCCGCAGGCAGATCACCTGCAGATCCCCAAGACGTTGACCAACCATTGTGATTTATCGTCGCAGTATCCGCGGTCACAAAGCTTACCGCACCAACCGGCGCCAAGCTCTCACCAGACCCGTCAAAATAAGTCACGATCACATCGGCGTCACTGGACGCGGTTGCGACCAGCATCAAACCGGCGGCCACAAGGCAAGTCAATAATGTTTTGGAAAAGTTGGCGAACATGGTATCAATCTCCTTAAAATCACAACACAAATTGGCGTGCCTTTGCCCAAGCCCTGCAAATACAACCGAAAGCCCAAGGCTCACGATCGCAATTCAAACAGACCCGCTTGTCGACACATAAAACCGTAAAAAACCTATAAGCCTAAAATCTAAAAACGTTACTCCGACACACAATCAAAATTTCACAACCGCTCAGTTAACGGTTGTACTTGTTCCATGTAGCTCGAAACCTTCGATGTAATACACCTCGTCTCGTGCGTTGAATTGAGATCGAATCCGCACTGATAGACCAGGGTTATTGCTTGCTGTATCAGGTAATTTGATGAGGCCTGTGGAAATAGCACCTTCACTGTCTTCCGAACGAGGCTCGTCGCTTGAAATCGGGTCATTGAGCGAGCCCGAATCAACCGCAAGATCGACCCAGCCGTCACCCACGTTGTATTGAATTACAAGCAGATCGGCATAGTCACTTTCGCCTGACTGTTCCTCGAATTTGCCACCGCCCTGGAAGGCATCAACGCTGACGGCGATGTCGGTATAACCTGCGGTACTGAAGGCCTGAGTGATTTGCGCGAAGTCCTTGGCGGCATCTGGACGCTTGTCGGATCGCGTTCGGCGGAAAACAACTTGATCGCCATTGCCCACCACATGGATCACACCCTTGTCCGCCGTTCCAACTTCTTCGGTCCAACCATTTGAAAAACCAACCCGGCCGGCAGTCCCGGATTCTGCCGGATCAAGCGTAAAGTCGTCCGAATAGACGATATCCCCGAACGCGGCAAACGATGGAAGGATAGCCATCGCAATGGCGAGCGTGGCGGCAAACATAGTCAGCTGTCGAAATGAGATGGGCATTATTCGAATATGGCTCCGCAAAAAAACGTCAGAATTTCACATAAACCATTGGCTGATTAGTAGTCAGTCCCTTGGCACTATTGAATTGTACTGGTGGAATTCGCTAAAACCACACCATCTTGCGCACACTTTTCGATGAAAAGCGCAAACGATCCACCTACCACAGACCGAAAACCCAAGTTTCGGGCACAGACACACTATGACTATCGCTAGCAATTGCAAAAAAACAACTTACAAAATTTTTCTGGTCACCAAAAAAACAATAACCACCATGTAACGCCGTAAAACAACCCGTATTTTCCGCGCATTCGCTTCAGGGCTTACAGCCCTGCCAGGCCGTACATCCACGATACAATGCGCAAGCGTACCAACGCCTCGCTGTCTGCATAACCGCACTCGCGATCGTGCCTGGTTTATTCAAATTCAGCTCGCACCAAATGCCCCTGGCCGAAACCCAAAGCACGGCTCAATCAAAATCCAACTTGGCTTGAGATGGGTTGGATTGACGATAATTGGACGGCGTTTGCCCCACGCTGTGCCGAAATGCGCGGCCGAACTGAGTCGAATCGGTGAAACCCGACGCATGGGCAATCCGATGGATCGACCAACGGGTGGTGCCCAACAACTTGCACGCACGCTCGATCCGCTGCTGATTGATTTCGTCACGGATGGTATGCCCGGTGCTCTTTTTGAAAAGAATCTGCAAGGTCCGTCGAGAAACCGGCACCTGATTTAACACATTGTCCACCTGCAATGCCGAGCCAAGATGGTTCTCGATGTAACGAATCGCAGCGGTCACTTCCGGAGGCATCACCTGGGCCGACTCATCCACATCGCGAGCCAACAATTCTCTAGGCGGCACCCATGTCACACGCGGTACGCTCTGGCCATGTAATTGTTTTTCAAGGCACTCAGCGGCATGAGCACCGATGCGCCCACGATCAATACTGGAGAAAGCCGGTGGTGCAGCCAGGCAATAGGTCGTGTCGTTATCCACGCCCAACAAATGCACGTCGCGACCGACTTTTAACCCGCTATCACGACACGCCCCGTGCAGGTAAAACGCCAGCTCATCATTGAAACAAAACATGCCAATCGGTTTGGGCAAGGGCTGCAACGACTCTTCCACGAGTTTTCGCCCCGCCGCCTGAGACCTGGCGATCTCGCGCCAGGGAATGTCCACGATTTCGCTATACGCCAGCGACGCACCCAGTTCGCCGAGCCCTTCATGGAAACCTCGCCGACGCAGCGACGCTCCGAAATTCATTTTGAATGCAGCAAACACATAGTGTCGGCAGTTGAGTTGATAGAGATAGTTGGCCGCCAATTGCCCAATCATGGTGCTGTCCGACATCACACTAGGCACATCCATAGGCTCAATGCCATCATGGGTGTTGACCGCAGGCAACCCAGACTGGCGGACCGCTTCCAGAACCTCCGGATCGTTCATCGGTCCAATGATTCCCTCCGCGCCCCATTGCGCAAGATGCTGAACTCCATCGAGTTTGGGCCAGGCATGGCGAACGGTCCAATTGCGATACGGCCGAGCGTATTCGATCACCTCATGGATGAGCGGCCGATCATAATCCGGATGTAAAAGGACGCCGATTTTGTGATGTTGCGGCTCAGGCATAAGTAACATTCTAAAGCTATTTTCTGAAAAACCAAGGCCGGGGTGTCTTTTAACATTTGGGCCACCCCATAAAACACCCAAAATTTCCTGGCTCTTGTCACACCATAACCCTCCTTTTGTTTGCCGGGCTTAGTAGTTATGACCTTTATGGCCGCCCGATACTCTGCGCGTTTTATCGAAAATCGTGCGCAAGATGTTGTAGCGATTCTGAACGTACGGTGTATAGTCAAAACATCGTGATTACCAAACATTTTTTTCTGAATCGTGGCCCAGAGCCACTGGCTTCAATACTCTCCACGGTCAACCGGACTGGCCGCATAAGCGGTCAGTCCAGAGCACCAAATACGCGGCGATCAATCACGCCAGTTGCTCTAACCGGCCTAATTTGAGAGATGAGTCAGGTGCTGAAAAACAATCAACATCGAATTTGAAAACAAATCGCGTTAATCCTGACGCCCCACTCTATCCAAACTAACCATCCATTCATCCATCCACCCTTTATTCAAGGCCTTCCGCATTTCAGGGAGGTTTGTTTCATGCCTAAAACGACAACCCCAGACTCTAACCGTGATATTGCCCGTACGAATTACCGTCATGCCATAAAAAATCTACCCGGCTTGCCTGTGATGTGGGAGACGCCGGAACTGACGCAAATCAATCGACTGCCGATGCGAGCACCCCTTACGCCATGCGCCACAACGGCGCAGGCGAAGGCCGTCGATCCCGGCAAGTCGCGATTTATCATGTCGCTCAACGGCGATTGGAAATTCAAACTATACGATCGGCCCAGCGATGTTCCTGAAAGCGCAGTGTCGCATACGTGTCGTGATGTGCGTTGGGATTCACTACCGGTCCCGAGCAACTGGACGATGCATGGGTACAGCGCCCCGCAGTACACCAACGTGCAGATGCCGTTTGAAAATAATCCGCCCCATGTTCCCGAGGCGAATCCGACCGGTGTGTATCGGCGCACATTCGACTTACCTGCTGCCTGGGACGATCGGCGCGTCGTCGTTCATTTCGGCGCGGCCGAGAGCGTGCTATTCGTTTACGTCAACGGCTCGTTCGTGGGCATGGCCAAGGATAGCCGACTGCCCAGCGAGTTCGATCTGACGCCGCATCTGGTTGCAGGCGAAAACCAGATCACCGCGATCGTGGTGCGCTGGTCGGATGCGTCGTATATCGAAGACCAGGATCAATGGTGGATGGGTGGGTTGTTTCGTGATGTATTTCTATACACGCAAGCGGCCGAAGCGTATATCGAAGATGTTACGGCTCACGCGGGATTAAATGCAGGGGCGAACAATGACTACCGCGATGGCACGTTGGATGTAACGGTCAAAGTCAATTTTTCCAGTGAGCCCAAGCACGAATACATAGCCGAAGTTCAACTGTATGACCCCGCAGGCAAACCGGTTTTTAAAAAGCCGTTGCAGGGAATGGTCGATGCTCACTATCGACGACATGCCAACAAGGTATGCGTGTCTGCGCCGGTCCCCAAGGTGAAACCATGGAACGCGGAAACACCCGTTCTATATACCGTGATGGTCAGCCTCGTACGCTCCAAAGGCAACAAACGTATCGAGCACACGGCCTGTCGCGTGGGGTTTCGTGATGTGCGCGTCGGAGATCGGGCGTTGTTGATCAATGGCCAACCCGTGATGATTCGTGGCGTTAATCGTCACGAACACGATGACACGACCGGCAAGGTTATTTCCCGCGAAAGTATGATCCGCGATATCTGTTTGATGAAACAGCATAATTTCAATGCGGTTCGCTGTTCACATTATCCCAACGATCCGTTGTGGTACGCGCTATGTGATGAGTACGGCCTATATCTGATCGATGAAGCCAACATCGAATCGCACGCCAACTATCCTGCGTTATGCCGTGACCCACGCTGGGCTCGCGCGTTTTTCGAACGCGGAAGTGACATGGTGATCTGTCATAAAAACCATGCGTCGATCATCGCGTGGTCGCTGGGCAATGAAGCGGGCTATGGCGAAAATCAGGACGCGATGGCTGCCTGGATTCGTGCCTACGACCCGACTCGACCTTTGCATTACGAAGGCACCGTACGCGCAGGCTGGCCACAAAAAGTCCTCGACCATTTTCCCGGCGGTGGCGACCGTGCCTCCGATATGATCTGCCCCATGTACCGTTCGGTAGACGAGATAATCGCATGGTCAACGCAGGAAACCGGCGAGCGCCGTCCGTTTATTTTGTGCGAGTATCAACACGCGATGGGTAATTCCAACGGCTGTCTCAAAGAATACTGGGACGCGTTTGAAAAGTACGAAGGCTTGCAAGGCGGTTTCATCTGGGAATGGGTCGACCACGGCATAAAACAAATCGCGCCCCAAACCAGTGCCAATGCGGGCGACAGCTATTGGGCCTACGGCGGTGATTTCGGCGAAGAAATTCACGATGCGGAATTTGTTTGCGACGGGCTGGTTTCACCAGATCGAACACCCCACGTCGCCATGCGCGAGTGTCATAAATTGATGCAACCGGTCGGGTTTGCCGCCAGCACGGCGGACCTGAAAAAAGGCCGTGTCGCAATCAAAAACAAAAACTATTTCACCACCCTCGACGATCTCGATTTCACCTGGCTAATCGAGGTGGATGGTAAACAGGTGTCGCGCGGAAAATTCAATGCCAAGGCGATCAAACCCCAGACGAGTAAAACGCTATCACTGGATTACAAATTGCCGCGTCTGAAATATGGCCAAGAAGCACACCTGAGCATCCATGCGTGTACCTCCACTCAAACGAGTTGGTGCCGCAGCAAACATCTGGTCGCATGGGAACAGTGGGCGTTGCCATGTTCGGTCGCTGCCAAACCCAAAGCCGTACAACAGACGGGCAAACCAGCGGGCCACATCACCGTGAATCAATCGAAGCGCAAGGCAACCATTCGTTGCGAAGAAAACGGCTTGGAACTGGTGATCAATACCACGCTGGGCCAAATCGATACGATTCACCTCGCGGGCAAGCCGATTGTTACCGCAGGCCCACGATTGAACATCTGGCGTGGCCCGACAAGCAACGACGGCGTCAAAGGGAAAAAGGACCAGTGGTCAGCCCATTGGAAACCGCTGGGAATTTGGTGCAATGCAGGTTTGGACAAGTTGAAACTGGACCCCGCCGCATCGACTGTCGAAATCACCACACCACGACAAGGCCATGTCAAGGCAACGCTCACCCAGCGATGGCTTTGCAATAACCACAGCAATAACCGCAGCAAAAATCACAAGGGCAAGCACGGCATCACACACACGCACACCTATGCGATTAACGCGGCAGGCGAATTGTCATGCCGCAACACATTCGAAGTGGATAAGACGATCACCGATCTACCACGCCTTGGCGTGATGCTGACATTAGCCAAAGGTTATGAAAACCTGACATGGTTCGGGCGAGGCCCAAGCGAGTCGTACATCGATCGCAAAGTGGGCATGCCGATCGGCCGTTACACGCAAACCGTCGCCGAACAATATGAACCCTACATCGTCCCCCAGGAACATGGCAACAAGGTCGACGTCCGCTGGCTGCAACTGGCCAAACCAAACGACGCCAGCGTTCACATCACAAGTGCCAAGCACCTCAGTTTTTCAGCCAGCCATTTCACGCCTGACGATCTGACCAAAGCATTCCACACGTATGATTTAGTGCCCCGCGACGAAACAATCTTATGCATGGATCTGAAACAGCGAGGCCTGGGCACTGCCAGTTGCGGCCCAGACACTCTGCCCGAATATAAAATCGGACCAGGCCAATATCGGTTCGATTACACGATCCAACTGAGCAATCATTCATAGCCTCAGCCGCAACAACGACTATATCGAAGCACCTGGTTACAATGAGACACGGCAAGGCGAAACGCACTGAGTTCTATTGGTCAAAATTTTTACTGCCGTTCACTTGATATGGCCCACCGCCCTAACATTCTGTTTCTCATGAGCGATCAGCATCGCGCGGATGTCGCGGGCTATGCCGGCAATTCAGTGGTGCGTACGCCGGTGCTTGATGAACTGGCACGTAACAGCGTGGTGTTTCAGAATGCTTACGCAGCTTCACCGATATGTGTGCCAGGACGTCAGTGCATGATGTCGGGCCAGTTGCCCAAAACATGCGGGTGTGAAGGATGGACCGATCTAGCACCGGACTACACCACGTTTGCTCGTGAGTTTTCCCGCTACGCCTATCAGACGGTTTGTTCAGGCAAATTACACCACATGGGCAAAGACCAAATGCAGGGATGGACGCAGCGCGTTGCGCCCGATGCCGTGGTCTCGGATCAACACATCGCGGGAAAAATTCAATCTGAATTTGATCGCTACACCGCTGCGCCAGGCACGGGCAAATGGTCCAATCAAAAAGAAGTGGAACGGGCAGGAATCGCCCATGGCCCATACCAGACATTCGATGCCACCGCGCTCGATGCTGCCGCAAATTTTGTGAGGCAGTATTTCGCCCACGCCTACCACGATAAGCCCGGCTCACATCGCCCGCTCATGCTCAAGATGAGTCTGCTGCAACCGCACTATCCGTTTTTCACCGACGAATCCAAGTTCCATTATTACCTCAACCGCGTTCCCATTTATAACGAATCGCCATGCGATCATCCCGTGCTCTCGCAAAGCCAACTGTGGCAACCGGTCAACGTCTCTGAACGCGATATCCGCAGAGCCACCGCCGCTTACTATGGCATGATAGAAACCGTGGACGCGCATTTCGGCAAACTAATGGAAACGCTCGAACACGTCGGACAAAATCTCGACGACTGGATCATCATCTACACCAGCGACCATGGCGAAATGCTCGGGCAACACGGCCTCTGGGAAAAAGCGCGATTTTATGAAGCCAGCGTTCGCGTGCCATTGCTGATCCGGTGGCCACGTCGTTTTACCCACAGCAAATTGGTGAATAAAAACGTGAGCCTGTGCGATCTGTTCGCCACACTCTGCGATCTGGCAGACATTCCTGCGCCTGCGGGATTAGACAGCCGAAGCATGGTCCCATTAATGACAGACCCGGCCAGTGATTGGCATAACGAAGTTGTCTCCCAGGTGGGCACCAACCACGCAATGATCAAGTGGGATCACCTGAAGTACCAATACTATGGCGGTAGCGCATGCAATGAACGCGAACAGGAACGCGAGGTGCTTTTTGATTTACATGACGATCCTGGTGAAAACACCAACGTCGCGCAGCTTCCCAAACACGCTGCAACAATCAAACGATTCCGCAAAAGACTAGCCACGCTAGGCCACGGCCCCGATGCTGATCCTGACTACAAAAATGCGGGATATCATACGGGCAATCCCGCTATTCCATTAATGTAGACCACGACATCGATCACTCAGAAATGACGGCACAACGCGACCCGCATGGGCAACCGCGACAAACCCGCACGTTCGATCCAAACCACTTCTTCATTCTGATCATAGAGAATACATTCCGCATCCATACTCGCTGCTGTGCTAGCAACCTTAGTTCGATTTGGCTTCTACAAATCAAACTCATTGACACCCAGCTTACGAAATAGCCTGATCAATTATCTCATCACAGACCGACCTGTGACACGAGTGATACCAATTCCATTTAGAACTCCAGCGTTAGCCGCTGCCTTCAGGCGGCACGAACGGTGGTGAAAACACACGCCATCGCGCCACCTGCAAGAGGCGGTTAACCGGGAATCACACACGAGCATCAAGCGGGACTGGCTCACCTATGACTTATGAACTACGACACCCGAACAATCACACCATCACGGCCGTGCGATTCGGTGGTGATCTGACAATCCAGAAATTTTTGCACCAATTCGATATGCGTTTGCGTGTGGCGAGTCAATCGCACGCAACGGAACGCCCCGCCACCCGCAATGGCCATCGGCAAAAGCAATTGGTCCGCCAGATACTCGCCCACTGGCACGCCGCATGACAGATAACGTTGACAGGCCTGCACCGCTTGTTTGGCCACCACCTCCGCGGGACGATTCATCTCGCCAAACCCCGTGAACACTTCGCATATCCCCCCACCCCCTCCACTTTCCCCACCATCCGATTCGACTTCCAACGTCAGGATATTGCCCGGCCCAGGCGTATCGCACACCTCGTTAACCACCAGACATTCATCGGCCCAATTCAATTTTTTACGCACGACTTTCAATTCACGCTCAGCAATCTCGCGTGACAAATTCGCCACCGTGGCCGTCGCCGAGCGCCGCACGGTTTCGCCGCGCTCGAGCCATTCCATCACACCCAGTTTTTTCACCGGCTCAATCGTCACCGACAACCGCCCGCCACCGGCAGGATAAAACCCCGGCCGATCCAGCGTGGCTCGCACCTTCGGCCCCATCTTTTCCAGGGCCGGCAAAAACGCACGCACCAGAAAATCAAACGGCGGCGCAAACGGATTATGCGTTCCACCCTCCAACACCACCACGCTAGGCCCATCAGCCAACATCAGCGCAGGCAACACCGTCTGCAACACCAGCGTCGTACTCCCCGCGGTGCCGATGCTGAAATGATATTCCCCGCCCGATACGCGGCCAGGATTTTCAACGGCGAATTCGATTTGCGTGGATCCGATTTCATCACCCACGACCGTCGCCCCACTCACCGCTTGCGCTGCCCGCACCGCAGTGAGATGTTGCCGCATCAACCCAGGCTTCTTCCGCCCCGCCCGAATATTCTCAATACGACAACTCTGCCCCGTCACCATGGCAAACGCCAACGATGACCGCAATATCTGCCCACCCCCTTCGCCTTGGGAACCGTCAATCGTTTGCATAATACGACTCAAATTCAAGAAAAACGTGCTGGTTAAGAAGCCACTGGTTCTGGAAAATCAGGATTCAAATTTTTGAATCCCGCCATAGCTAAAATCATGTATCCATAAAATCGGGACATTAAAATCAAGTCATTGTGTGTTTCGGCTTGCATTTCTTTCGTAAGCGAACCAACACCAGTTTTTAGCCAATCAGGATGTGCAGATCGATGTCGAATACATTTATATGCTTTGCAAATATTATCTATTGCTGAGTCCCAGTTTCCTCCTAAGTAAGTATCCTTAAAATCGATCAAACATGAATTCATACAAAAATCCCGGCGTCTCTTGGAATGCTCAAATGGTATGCTGTAAATGGTTCTCATTGCAGCTTCAAGAACTGATCCAATCAAAAACATGGTCGCATGCCATGTTCGCGCACGTGATGCTTCAAAGCACTGAAGCATTATATTCCGAGCCACGTGTGCACGAGGGCCATTCTCGTGAAAGAATAGAGATAGCTTGAGCAAGTCGGCACCTGAAATTGCTTTACCAAAGGGAATTAATTCGTATCGTCCTAGCCGAATACTTTTCTGGCGTTTTTGAACATATTTTATAATTCTGCGCCCATCGTGTACATTTGAATACATTGGTTCGGCACTACTATTGGAAAAAAATTTCCATGCTTGCACCACGGCATAGGGGTAACGCGCGCAATTTTTGTTGTTCATTATTCTAGGTGGAATTGACCAGCGAAGATGGTATTTGTCATCGTCGTTGTTATGGATAACAAATCCAAAGCCATTCTCGTGATAATCCATTCCACGAGAGAATCCTTCTCGAATTACTTTATCCCGAATAGTTTCTTTTCGCGTTACCATATCAGGAAGAATAATTGGAAGTTTTCCTTCATATACCATATGCCCACACTGAGACATTGTTTCTTTTTTTTGTTTTACCGACACAAGACCACTCAAAGTTACGTCTAATGAATTTGACGTATGAAGGTTGAAGCAATAACTGTCCATTCCACCGTGAAAAAATGCCGCACGTTCAAAATTTCCGTATGCAATTCGAATAGCCCCTTCACATTTATCGGAAAATATAGCGTGACCACATGTAATTGTTTTGGGCCGCACTCCAGCAACTTGATTCAATACACCTTGCAACCGAAACCCTTCATCTGGATCCCAATTTGCCATAGCCGGCCCACTGTATGTCACACCGTTTGAATCCAGTTGGACACGTGACAACATTAAACTCGATTTTTCGAAAATATTTGATAGTGACAACATGATATTAATCCTGTGTTTGGTGAGTACATTTAATCATCTGCCTTACTTGCATCTTTAATCACAAAGCGAGCTTTCAATCGCGCGACTTCTGTCGCTAACCCCGCGCCTTTCACTGAACCTAACACTTCTTCGAAATCCTTGTACGCGGCGGGGGCTTCGTCGCGGGGGTAGGATCGGCAGTTGGTCAGGATATCCTGATCCTCAAATGACTGGTCGATCGATTGCTGATCGAGCTGACGTTTGGCGGCCTTGCGACCCAGGATGCGGCCGGCACCGTGGTTGACCGAATACAACGATTGGGCGGCGCCTTCTTGAGCGACCATCACGGCGGAACCGCGCTGCGGGTCGCCGGGCAAAAGGATAGGATGGCCGGTGTTTTCAAACGGCGTGTCCTTGAGCGCGTGGTGGCCCGCGGGAAATGCGCGGGTGGCGCCCTTTCGCATCACCCATGACACCTTGTTGTTGACAATTTCCTTGCGGGCAATGTTATGGCTGATGAAATAAACCAGGTTGCCGGTCGTGCCCGGAATAATTTCCTGGAATGCTTCGAGCACCAGCGCGTTGATGAGCATGTGGTTGATCGTGGCGAAGTTCGCACCCAGGGCCATGTCGTCCAGATAATCGTTGGCCTCTTGCGTGCCCAACGGTGCATAGCATAGCTGGCGGTCGCCGCCGGGAAACGGAATCGCCCACTGGTTGAACTTGGCTTGCATCGCGCGGAACTGGCCGGATGCCAGATCGTGGCCGAACCCACGCGAACCGCAATGCGACAGGAACGCCACATGGTTATCTTTCAATCCAAATACCTTGGCGGTTTCTTTTTGCGATTCATCGACGTGGACGATTTCGCATTCGCCGAAATGATTGCCGCCACCATAGGAACCGAGTTGGGTGATCTTGTTGGCGAACGAGCGGAATCGCCCTTCGCCAATCAGACGATCGAGGCGCGTGTATAGTGCTGCGTTTGTATCGTCATGACCCACATGGGCAGCGTCTTCGCAACGATGTCGCCAATGACGAGGAATGCCTAGCATTTCCAGATTCTGTTTGGTCGCTCCTTCGGCAGCAATGATACGGCCCATCTGTTCATGCACGCGGCGCGACTTGGGGGCCTGGCGTTGTCCCTTGCCCGCACCAGTTGGCACGCGCTGGCAAATCGCTTCAATTAAAGCGCGGCGCACCGGTTTATCCGCCACCGCATCGGCAGGCAAATCCAATTGCAACAGACTCATCGAACATTTGATATCGACACCAACCGGGCCGGGATAAATGTGCGTCGGCGAAGCCATGACACAACCCACTGGTGCGCCGTAGCCGATGTGGGCATCAGGGTTGATCACCAGATCGGTGACGCCCGGTGCCAAGCGTGAATTGAGCGCCTGTTTCAGGCAATCGTTGTCGAACGTTTCGCGAATCGCTGGCGTGCCAATGACGGTAATCGGTTGGCCTGCGTCACCCGGCAACGGCAGAATCGCAGTGGCCTCGCCAGTAGGAATCAGGTCGTAGTTATAGTTGGCTGTGTTAGTCATGTTGATTCTCTCGTTATGGTCTTCTGTACCGGATTGCCTTTGATTCTACGTATCTCGTAAAAAAAAAACGCTGTGACAAAATTCGATGAAACACGCTCTACCAGACTGAGCTACGGCCTTACTTTTTGATCAGCAAGACCGATGGGATTCGAACCCACGACATGTAGTTCCATCCGCATTCACAACGCCCCCCCCCACTTTTCCCCCTCGTGCTTGCCCCCCACTTTTCCTTCTCGTGCTTGCCCCCCATTTTTCCTCCTCGTGCTTGGCACCCACTTTTCCCTCTCACTCCCCACCTCACTTCATCCCAGAAACTTTACTCCATGCACTTGCACGAGGCTTGCTTCGATAAATACCCCCGGAAGGGCTCTCGAATTTCGTGCAGGCCGATGACAAACATTGGCATGATATTTTTCGCTGAGCTACCTTGATCGCTTTCGCCAATCAAGAGCGGGGATTGAACCCGCGACCTCCTGCCAAGCAGGTGCTCTCACCATGTAATCATGCCGGCATTCGTCGGCCTGGCCCTCATGCTTGCGGCACCGTACCGCAAACAGTTATTTCAAAATCGGCGACAAGGAGTGGCGAAACGTTTTACTGCGCTCTACCGCTTGAGCTACCGTCCCATTGCATCAAAACAAATCAAAATGGAACGGACGGGACTCGAACCCGCAACCTCAGGATCTGGAATCATGTAGTTCCGCCGGCATTCGCCGAATATTCATGTGATCGTCGCGACAAACGATGACGAGAGTTTCCGTTTGCACGGAGCGGGACTTGAACCCGCGATCCCGAAGGACTTGCCATGTAATCCCGCCGGCATTCGCGACGATCTATTCACTTTTCAAAATTAAACACGGCGACAAGGGGTGATGAAACATGTGTGTTCCGATGCTCTATCCAAATTGAGCTACCGTCATCAATGACGGACAGGATTTGAACCTGCAACCTTTGGATTAATGTAGTTCCATCAGCATTCGTCGTGTTTTATCTGCATCTATCAAGGGTGTGCGGCGCGATTAGACGACGCGCACCATGGTGTGTGGGGGCATGCGTTACAACGCCTGCGATTCGATCTGCTTGACAAAATAGTCGCCCTGCGTTTCACCACGGCCTGCCGCAGCAATCAACTTGAACACCTGATCCGAGAAGCCTGCGACGTTAATGATGTCGTCACGCTCCTTGGCCTGGGTCGTTTCGTTGGGCTGAATGTCGATACAAATCATCTTCGCCTTCGGACTACGCCGCTTGAATGCCAACCATTGGTTCATGGTCTCGGTTGCACTACCACCACACCAACCGTAACTGGGCGAATCGACCCACGATTCGTTGTCCGAAACGTAAACGACCAGGTCACCCTTAGCTTTGCGGTCGTTGAGATAACGCAGCGGGGCCGAGCAGTTCGTACCACCACTTGGCAGCGACGCCAACTTTTGTGCATTGGTCATCACTGAATCACGTGGGTTCAACCGCAATTTCGACGGCGGAATCACACCCGATTCAAACGGAACCACCACAGCATCCGGGTTCTTTCGCAACATCGCTGCCGCGACCAGGGCCGCCACATCGATACAACGCACTTTCGAACTCGCCCCCTTACGCACACCGGTGACTGACGAATGCATCGAACCCGAAATATCCGGGAATATGTAAACTTTCCCATCAATCTTCGGCACGTTGTCGACGGCGATTTCCATCGCATCCTGCAACGCTTCACGCAATTCGAATGGCATCTCGTCCGACACATTCATGAACGCAGCCATCAATTGATACGGAAAAACACGAGCCTTTCCGATCAACGAACGATCACGCAAACGTTTGGCAACCAGTTGAACCATCTGACGATCCTTAAACACATCGTGTCGCTGGAACGTGTTCAGGTTCATCCGCGTCATTTGCCACGGCGCGTTTAGAGCGATTGATCGCCACGCGTGTTCGTCCAGATCCAATGCTGTCAACATCTGGAACGGCACGTCAGGCGTTTTAATCTTACGACGGTTCTTCGCCTTTTTGTAGGCTTCGAACTGCTTCACAATATCTGGCAGTGCCGAGGCCTCCGCATCGCGTCCGATCAGGTAACCGAACAACGCTTCGCGCTGCGCCGTCGTTGGCTTAGGGTGAACCATCTTGATGATGTCCGCCAACGAGGGATCGTTACCCACCGAACCCATGAACAATTGCTCATCAGTGCGCTGTTCGATCCACTGGCGAACCATACGTTTGGGCAGCGAGCCAAGCGACTTACGTCCAACCACCCCACTACGCATGATCTGCACAAAATTACGCAGCATCTTCGGCGAATCGATCACGCGATCGAACACTTCGGCCATCAGACCTGGCGAACGCACGGACAACACGGCCACCAACAGGGCTGGCATGTCTTTCATATAGCCCTCGTGTCGGGCATACAACGCGGTGCGAGCGATGAACTCAGGCGTCACTTTGTCTGCCATGTTCAAGACACGAACCAGTTGCATTTGAGCGGTCGCGTAAAACGTACCGTTCAAGCAGCCGGTCGCTGCGTACTGGGCCAGCGCATGTTCGGGACTGAACTGATACGCCTGACCACCAGCATCATTCACCGTGTCGGTGTGGGGGGTAAATTTTCCTACGATGGTTTGGAAGAGGGTTTTGTTTGCCATGGTGTAGCTCCTTTCGGTCAAGGTTGATGTTTCATGCCTTACGGACGATGGATGACTAAGCATGGAGCGTGCCAGAATATCGCAACACTTGAAACTTGTTACCTAAACCTATTAATCACAGTAAGATAAATTTTTATCCCCCACATCTTCCCGCGATTGCAAACAAGCCAATCTACGCATATTTGTATAATTTAAAATCTATATTTATAATTTTATATATGCTAAAACAGATCGTCATTGGATTACTCGGGCCTACGCTCGATCGCGGCATGGCGGGCGACGGACCCGATCGCTGGGGATCCTGGCGACCCACGGTCTCGGTCTGCCAACATGACGACTGGGTTGTCGATCAGTTTGACATGATCTACCAACCCAAATTCCAGAAGCTGGCCAACCAGGTCGCCGACGACATTCGATCCGTGTCTCCCGAAACCGACGTGCGATTGCATACGGTAGAAATGGATGACGCATGGGATTTCGAAGGGGTTTTTGCAACCCTGTATGACTTTGCCACCAGCTATCCATTTGATACCGACAACTGCGAGTACCAGGTCCACATCACCACCGGCACACACGTGGCACAGATCTGCTTGTTCCTACTAACCGAGTCGCGACATTTTCCCGCCAAGTTATTACAGACCTCGCCGCCACGCCGAAAAAATAGCGGCCAACCCGGCCAACTAAAAACCATTGACCTGGACTTGTCGCGTTACGATCAACTTGCCCAGCGTTTTGGATTGGAACAAACGCGCAGCCTGGAATTTTTAAAAAGCGGTATCCCCACACGCAACGCCGCATTCAACCGCACCATCGAACAGATCGAACACGTCGCGATCCAGAGCACCGACCCGATATTAATTACAGGCCCAACCGGCGCCGGCAAGAGCCAATTGGCCCGACGGGTTTATCAACTTAAAAAGCAACGACGACAACTCGATGGACCGCTCGTTGAAGTCAATTGCGCCACCATTCGCGGCGACACAGCCATGTCCACTTTGTTTGGTCATACCAAGGGCGCATTCACCGGTGCAGTCACCGCACGTAAGGGTTTACTAACCGAGGCCAATGGCGGCATGTTATTTCTTGACGAAGTCGGCGAACTCGGCATGGACGAACAAACCATGCTGCTCCGCGCTATCGAGGAAAAGCGATTCCTCGCCGTAGGCGCCGACAAAGAATCTGCCAGCGATTTCCAATTAACATGTGGCACGAATCGCAATTTACTCGCTGACGTAGCCAACGGCCGATTCCGCGAAGATTTACTCGCCCGTATTAACTTGTGGTCTTTTCAATTACCCGGACTGGCCCAGCGCCGCGATGATATCGAACCCAACGTGCAATACGAACTGGAACAACTGGCCAGGCACACCGGCCAACAAGTTCGATTTAATGCCGAGGCACGAAGACATTTTTTGAAATTCGCCATATCCAGCGACGCACGTTGGTCAGCCAACTTTCGCGACCTCAACGCCGCGATGCGCCGCATGGCCATCATGGCAACCGCAGGCCGAATCACAATAGATGTGGTCGATGACGAAATCAATCGCTTACGTCGCGCCTGGACAAGCATCGAAAACAGCGAGAATGACAACTGCGATCTACAAAGCATACTCAACGATCAACAAATCGAAGCACTGGATCTGTTTGATGTCGCACAACTCCAGACCGTGATCCGCACTTGCCGCCAATCATCCAATCTATCGGAAGCGGGCCGCAAGCTGTTCGCCGAATCTCGCAAACATCGAAAAACATTGAACGATGCGGACCGCTTACGAAAGTATCTTGCCAAATTCAAACTCGACTGGGCCAGCGTCAAAAAGCAAAACCAACCCTGTTGATAGCAGCAGATAAAAATTTGAATTAACAATGCACAGCAATTCACTGCGAATCGAAGCACGGCCAATTAATCGCGTTGACATTCAAGCAGTGCCGCCGAGCGCGTATCCAGGAATAGGCTGACTTGCGCGTGAGTAAAAATTTGGGACGCGGGACATTGCGTTGTCAACGGCCCTTCGATCGCATCCTTCACCGCATTGGCCTTGCGGTAATCGGGAACACAACAGATCACGTGGTCCGCCTTGAGCAATGTCGGGCACGTCAGCGTAATGACATGCGCCAATGTATCACGCAAACACGGAAAATGACCTTCACCGATCTGCTGCATACGGCTATGCCGATCCAACGCCACCGACTTAACCCGGCATGGGTCGTGGAAATCAGCCTCATGAGGATCATTAAAACCAAGCCGACCATTTTCACCGAAATCTGCCAGACAAAGATCAATCGAATCCTCAGCCAACAGTTCCCCGTAGCGTTCGCATTCAGCCTCGATATTTTCAATATCTCCGTGCAAACCATACGTAGCCTTGGGATGAACTCGATCGACCAAATGCGTTTTAAGCCACCGCCGCAAGCTGGCGGGATGCGTTGCCGACACACCGAGATACTCTGCGTGATGAAATACCACAACGCTTGACCAATCGATATCGCTGCGTTCCACCAGCGAGTTAATCATCATTGCTTGCGACGGCGCAGCACTGACGATGATTCGGCATATACCCTGAACATCGATACGTTCGCGCATAATACGGCCAGCCGCATCAGCCGCGGCCATACTCATCGCACGCTTGTCTTCATAAATCGCCACCGAACGATCTTTGGCCATGAACTGCTTGATCGGCTCGCGATATCGACGAATCAGAGTTTCAGGAATTTGCAAATCGATATCTGACATACCGGCCGACTCCAAATGAGACGCGTGGTCACGGGGGATGGTTGATGTGAGCGTTAAACCCGAATGCATCAAGGCGCGTTCGGAACTGTCCAACCCGGATGGAAATCGCAACGGCATCGCTCCACTCAAACCGTCATACACGCCTGAATCACGGCCGTAGCCAAGGCTGCGGCTTCGGTTTCGGCCTCTGCTTTGTTCATGGCCACGCCCTGAAACGGAACCGGGCCACAACAGTTTGACATGCTCATTCATACACACATTCTAAAGCGTATGGCCAGCAAGCCGTAACGCATGTTCTGCACATATGCATGTCTTTTTCTGCAAACACCACCATTTCCCGCCAAAATTCACGCATAAATACCCGCACGATTATCACCCATGCCATTGCCATCCGACATTCAAAAAACTATCATTGTCTGCATGCCCATCCTGTCGCGACGAGCACGTCATGTCCGAGCCAAAGGCACCGCACTGGAACAAATCCTTGACGACTGGTACGCCGTCACAGAAACCGCCGCAGCGAATTCGATATTCACGATTCCAGGAAGCCAAGGCCTGGTGGTTTCCATGAACGAGCAAGGCGGAAGCGTGATCAGCACGCCCACCCAGCGCGTGGCATACCAACAAAAAGAATTGCTTCTGGTTCGACCTCAAACAGCCTACGAAGAACAAGTCCTGTCGCACAAAAACTGGCGGGCACGCTATCTCGTTTTTAACGGTTTACTATCCGATCGTTTTGCCAACACCTATTGGCCCAAGCCAACGGATTGCCTGGGACTAATCGAAGCCGCCCCGCCGACGTTGCGACAGAATATTCAGGAGTTGATTCGGCTATCGTTTACCCAGCCGCCACACTGGGATTGGATGTTTCTCAAACTGGTGTCGCAATTATTTGAAGACATGGTTCATCACGCTTCTGAATTGGCCCACCAACAAAGCCTTTCTGCCCGTGCCAAATCCACCGTCCATCGCGATATCCAACGCCCATGGTCTGTGGATGAATTGGCGTATACGCTAAACGTAAGCACCAGCCAACTGGCTCATGAGTTTCGAAACAAAACCGGCATCAGTCCGGGACAATGGATCCGCACCGAACGACTGAAACACGCGCGCAGCCTATTGCGTCAAGGATTGAAAGTCACACAAGTCGCCGATGAAATGGGCTATGCCAATCCGTTTAATTTCACGAGGGCATACAAAGCCGCTTTCAACATCTTGCCCTCGAACGAATCCCGCGCGGCACCGAAAGTGCTCCACTAACCCTTTCAACGCAATCATTGCGGCAGACACCACTCTCAGAACAGACGCTTTCCAGCTTCAACATGGAGCGCTTTGCGCGCCTGCTAAACACGAAGCCGTCAGGCTCGGAACGGGAAAGCTACAACCAACACGTTCGTAACGCGCCCCCTGGACACAGAGCCTGACGCGCCCCCGCCCGCCTGCCCGGCGACCAGCAACCTACGCCTCATCCGGACCACACCAAACCCTTGACAGAAAGTGGCGGCTGGCGTAGACTTCTATTGCGGCATTGGAATGATGTATTCCGCGTGACTGGCGTTTTGTACGACCATCTCCGTAATACCAGCAATATCAACGTGATACCTCCTACGATAGGCGATTCATCACCATGCTGTTTCCAACCCGAGCCATGTATCGCAAGCTCCATTGCGACAAATGAATTACTGATTTGGGACTATTCATCGATGAGTATCAACGCAATCACGGTGGGCCAATGGCAATCAACAGGCAATGATGCATGGACACTCACAACCCAAATACCCAATAACGCCCGCATTCATCTGCCCTGCGAAGACGGCAGAATACTCACGGGACAAAACAGCGACGCCAAGCCATGGGGTGGATCGATGCGAGCTTCATGCATCGGCATCGAGTTGGCTGACACATATCTGCAATTGAGCCTGCGCTGCTGTGCAAAATATATGCTGAGTGTCCAAGCCAAAAGCACTGATGCCTGCATTGATCTCACTTTGATATTTCGAAATGCGTCGTATGCCACATCAACTGCGGCACCACCACCGCTAGTCCTCAGCGAACACGAAAGCATGAGCGCCCTCTGGCAGGACTATCGACAATGGATGGATATCGCCTGGCCAACGTCACCGTTTTTCGCACCTGCATGGACGCAACAAATTCCCGCGGTGGTACTGGTAGAAATGTGGACGGGTAAGGGCACTATTACGCATACGTTTGACGACATGGTATGCCTACTCAATTCAATGCATGAATCGAACGTGCCCGAAAACACCCTGGTTTATTTCTGGGGATTTCATGCACCGTTTGACACACGTTATCCTGAATATTGGCCAGCTCGTGAACTGGGTGGCGAACGCGGAATGAGCAAGGTTGTAGAAACCGCAAGACAATTCGGCTACCGCTTGATGCCGCATTTGAATTACTGGGGATGCGACAGCCAACTCCCCATTTTCGAACAATTCCAATCGCATCAGGTGCGCGATCGACATGGCGTACCACAAGGATGGCGCATGGAAGGCGAGCCACCCATTGAATACATTCGGCCATCCTGCACAGCATGGCGAAATAAAATCGCGGAAGTTTGCCAACGCTTCGTGTCACATTTTCCTATTGATGCTTTGTTTTTAGATCAACTTGGTTTTTATGAAGACGACGCGGCATGTGATTTCGATGACGCCACACAACAATATATCGAGACAATACAGCAGGCTTGCCCAAACGTCGCACTAGCTGGGGAAATTTTTCATGAGCGATGCCGATCGCTACCCATGTGGCAAGTCTGGGGAACACCATGGTGTGGCCTGCCGGTGCGCGAGGATCTGGAACACGCCACGATGTGGCAGGAACTATTCGGCGGAGACGTCACACTGTTGCCGCACATGGGTATGCCGGGTGCTGTGCCCATGACCGATAGTTGGCCTGCTTACTATTGGTATGTGGATCACTACGGTCCGGCCGAGGCAACCCGTCGAGCGAACCAATGGCATAAACAAATTGGGGCAGTCCCATCAGTACGGGTTAATTATCGCCAACATGGAATCGACGATGTCGCACTGGAAATCCTAACCGGTACTTCAACCGTGTCACATCATGTTTTTGAAAGCGCCTCCCACTGATGGTCGCGACCAAACGAAAATCCGCATAAAAGACGAGAAAGACCCGCAAAATATCGACACGAATCACGACCATGAATCAGTTCGTTTTTTACATTGCCGAGGATGGCTCAGATCGATGGTCTGGCCAATTGCCCGAACCCAACGCGAACGGTACCGATGGCCCATTCGCCACGCTTCGACGAGCGCGCGATGCTGTTCGCGCCTTGAAAGCAGCGGGCCAATTCACGCGTCCCGTATCGATCATGGTGCGCGGCGGGACATATCAATTGTCCGAACCATTCCGATTGGAACCACAGGATTCAGGCCATGAAAATATGCCGATCCTATATGGCGCTTACCCAGGCGAAACGCCCGTGCTCAGCGGCGGACAAAACATTACCGGCTGGCAAACAAATGGCGACGGCCTGTGGCATGCTGCAATCCCGACGATGGCGAATCGCAACGACTGGATGTTTCGCCAACTATTTGTCAATGGCGCACGGCGTTGCCGCGCTCGTGTACCAAGCTGCAACCAAACCCATGAAATTGCAGGCGAAATAGACCCCACCCAACCTCTGGATGAAGAGTGGCTAGCCGGCCACAGTAAACCCAACGACAACCATAAGGGATTTCGATTCAAACCAGGCCAGATCACAACTGAAGCCACTGATCCGAATGTTGAACTGGTGGTGATTCATAATTTTGCCACCACGCGCATGACCATTTCGGAACTGGATGAAGCGCAAGGTATCGTGCGTTTCACAGGCAATGAGTATATCTGGAGCTACGCCCCTCCCAAACGCTTTTATCTGGAAAACATCAAGTCGGGCCTGACCGAACCCGGAGCATGGCATCTCGATCATACGGCAGGCATCGTGACTTACCGACCTATGCCAGACGAGGACATGCACACAGCAGAAGTCATCGCACCGGTTGTTGAACAGTTGATCCTACTGGCTGGCGATCCATCGACGGAATCATTCGTTGAGCACATTACATTTTCCGGTTTTGTCATGGAGCACACCGACTGGAATTTACCAAACCATGGCTTCCGCGATCCGCAGGCAGCCACCGTCATCTCCGGCGCGATCCTGGCCCATGGCGTGATCAATTGCACTATTAAAAATAACGAACTGACACGCATTGGTAATTATGCGATTGAAATGGGCCAAGGCTGTCGTGACGTTCATCTCATCGCCAACCATTTACACGATCTCGGTGCAGGCGGTATTAAAATCGGCGAGACCATTAACCGCGACCATGACATTGATGAAACACGCCATACAACCGTCACCGACAATATCATTCATGATGCGGGCCACGTTTTTCCCGAGGGTGTCGGCATATGGATCGGCCAATCCAGCGGCAACCGTATCGCCCACAATGAAATTCACAACTTGTCATACACGGGCATCTCCGTGGGATGGAACTGGGCGTTCACACGCAATCGAACCCGCGACAATCGCATCGAACACAACCATATTCATCATGTGATGCAGGGGCCACTCGATGACGGCGGCGCCATCTATAATCTCGGCATTGCACCGGGCACCACAATCCGCAACAACCTGATTCACCATGTCTACGGCAACACCTACGCCTATGGCATCTACCTCGACGAAGGCACCATGGGCGTGCTTGTTGAAAACAACATCATTCATCATTTCAGCGGTGCGGGCATTCGATTACAAATCGGTACCGGCGGTAACATTATCCTTAACAACATCATTGCCCTGGGCACGATCGCCCAGTTCGGCATCGACACCGATCGCACCAACGCATACCTCTGCAACATCATCTATTGGAAGCAGGGCAAACTTTTCACCCGCCATGCATGGGATGGGTTTGAAACCGTTTTTGATCACAATTTGTATTGCAACGCATCTGGTCATCACAACGACAACGGCAAATCCAATAACGTTGATGTAGATTTCGGACAGATGACATTCACGCAATGGCAACAACAATGCCCACGCCCGATCCGCTACGTCAAGCCTGACCCCATCGACACCCACGCCATGATGGCCGACCCGATGTTTATGGATCCGGAAAACGGCGACTTCACACTATCACCGCAATCCCCTGCCTTACTACTGGGATTCAAGCCCATCGACATCCAATCGATAGGGCCTCGTCATCACACGCGCGTGATTCATAATAAAAAAACAACGCAACCCATACTCGGCCGTTCACATGACTTGAAAAACCCGATAGCCCACAGCATTGGGTGATCGCTTCCCAACGCCAATCGAAACAATTCGGTTCAGCCAACTATATTTTGTCGAACTGGTTTCAAAATACGGCGTGGTACGAAAATAATATTCTGACGGATCAACTGTTTGACCAGCAGCCAAACGAGCCATCACATCAGTCGCCCCATGACGCAAGCCTGTATAGCGCATCAAGATCTTGGCATGATCATCAGTCTCCAATACCAACCGCGCATCCAACTGCATCACATCGTCAACCCGCGATACCAGCCAGTCTCCACCACTGGCAGATAACACCCGCCCCCGTAATTCCGGCCCTGTAAACGTGCCTTCCCGTACCGACACAACGTGCCTGCGCCCCGAATGCGTTTCTCCTATCGGCACGGCATCCGCAACCACCACATGCATATCAAACAGATATTGCGATTGAATTTTGTCCATCAATTAACCTCTAAATATGCGCATGACAATCCCGATGTGATCCTCGCCATCATCCTCCCTCGTGCAACGCGACAATTGTTTCTGCAATACCTTCCGCGCTCGGCAGGACCGCATCTTCCAACGGCGCACTGAACGGCATGGGATGGTCCGGCAACGTGATACGTAACGGCGGGCTGTCCAGATCATCAAACGCCTCATCTGTAATCTGTGCAGCCACCTCCGCACCCCATCCTCCAACGCGTGGCCCTTCCTCCACCGTGATCAACCGATTCGTTCGACGCACGCTCGCCACAATCGGCGACACATCCATCGGACGCAACACCCGCATATCGATGACCTCCGGCTCAATGCCTTTCTCCGCCACAATGTCACACGCTTTCAAACAACGTCCCACCATGGCCAAACTTGCCACAATAGTCATATCCTTGCCGGGCCGAACTAGCGCTGGATTTTTCAAATCAACCAGGCCCTCCTCGCCACATTCGAATTCACCCCGATTCCCATACAACCCTTTGTGCTCCAACACCAATACCGGATTGTCATCGCGAACGGCAGCCTTGATCATGCCATAGGCTTCTTTCGGCGAGGATGGACAAACAATTTTCAAACCGGGATTGGCCAGCAACCACGTTTCGCATGTCTGCGAGTGCTGCGCACCGAATCGTAAACCCGCACCACCCACAGCACGAATGACCATCGGGACCGCAGTCTGTCCGCCGGACATGTATCGATACTTGGCAATCTGATTCGCGATCTGGTCATAACATACGCCGATAAAATCCGCGAACATTAATTCAACCACCGGACGATAACCCGTAATCGCCAGCCCCAACCCCGCTCCCACAAAACCCATTTCCGAAATTGGTGTATCACGCACCCGCGCTGCGCCAAACTCATCTTTCAAACCCAGCGTGGCCTTGAAAACGCCGCCAGCATCAGCCACATCTTCACCCATTAATATCACTGTCGAATCACGTCGCATTTCTTCTGCCAACGCCATACCAATCGCTTCCCGATAGCTTGTCTCTACCAATGTCGCAGTCATACACACACCCATTGTTAATACGAAAAATCAAATCTCATCACACGCCATGATCTACAAACGCTCACAAAATCAAACCAACACATCCTCCCTCATCACCTTTTCATCAGGCCAAGGCGCTTCCCCCGCAGCATGTGAGACCTCCTGCATATTCGCCAACAATTCGCTACCAATCGCTTCGCTTTGCGCGATGGTCAATATCTCTCGTTCTACCAATTCGCTTCGTAAACGAGCAATCGGATCACGTGCCAACCACGCATCGACTTCTGCCTGTTCGCGATACGTCGCAGGATCGGTTCGCGAATGGCCACTGTGACGATAGGTTTTACATTCCACAAGAGTCGCGCCAAGGCCACGACGCGCACGATCAACCGCATCTCCGATCGCGTCATACACCGCCAACACATCGTTGCCATCGACCACATAGCCTGGCAAATCATATGCCGCCGCACGTACCGCCAGATCATCAACCGTCGTAGTCGCACGCAACGGCGAATATTCACCATACAAATTATTTTCACACACAAAAACCACCGGCAATTGCCACACAGCCGCCAGATTCAATGCTTCATGAAACGCGCCGATGTTCGTTGAACCGTCCCCAAAAAACGTCATCGACACCTGACCATCGCCGCGCAACTGTGCCGACAAACCCGCACCAACCGCCACAGGCAAACCCGCACCCACAATGGCAAACGAGCCCAACAACCCACGGCTAAAATCCGTTAGATGCATTGAGCCACCTTTACCCTGACACACACCGCCCTTACGACCCAGGATTTCCAAAAACGTTCGGTCAATCGGCATCCCTCGTGCCAAACATTGACCATGCCCACGATACGTGCACGTGATGTAGTCATCATCCCGTAGCGTTTTCATCGCACCGACCGACACTGCTTCCTGACCTTGACACAAATGCGTCGTCCCCTGCATCATGCCTTTTAAAAAACATCGTTGAATCTCATCTTCAAATTGACGAATCGTCACCATTGATCGATACATCTCGATCAAGGCATCATCACACAATTGTTTTGATCGGTTGGAAAATTCTCGTTGGATAGTCATATCGTTCGCATAATCTTTCTTATGGGTCAATTTTCAATTTCATTACAATGCGCGACGGGTTCCCATAATTCAATGATGATTCCGTTCGGATCGCGGATATACGCAGCTCGACCTTTTAGCACTGAATCAACAACCACATCCGCAGGCTGGCCTTGCCACTTTGCCCCCGCCTGCAACAACGTGTCACTGGTCCTCATGACATCGTCCACCACCAACGCTACATGCGCCACACCTATCACATTGGGCGAAAGCGCCACAGCCTCCGACTTTGTTACCGGCTCCAGATACTCCACAAATTCCACATGTTGCCCGTAGCCAAACACATGGGCAATTTTCAACTTCGCCCCGCCCACGCCCGTCACACGCTCAGGCCAATCACCTTCGCGAATCACAATTTCCGACCGCTCAAAACCTAACGATTCGGTCCAAAACCGCACCGCACGATCGACGTCTTCCACCGTAAAACTTGTATGGTCAAACCCAATAATCATGTTGATGTTGCAATAGCACACTAAAAAATTAAAACGCAAAACATAAACTCATCTCACTCACCAATCACATGTATTACGTAAATCCATATGCCGTCCATCCGCCATTCACAGACAACAACTCGCCGGTCATGAACGAGGCTTTGACCGGATCCAACAAAAAACAAATTCCCTCCGCTATTTCTTCCTCACTGCCCATTCGCCCCATCGGCGTCCGTCGCTCGATATCGCTGGGATCCAAACGATTTGTGTCAATCATGTCTTGAACCGCCTGGTTCAAAATGTACCCCGGCGCAATCGCATTCACGCGGACCTTTAACTTCGCCCATTCAATCGCTTGCATTTTGGTCAGGCTGATCAATGCAGCTTTAGACACGCAATACGGCCCGCGCTCCGGCGCAGCCACTTCTCCCAGCACCGAAGACACGTTGACCACGCAACCGCCATCACGCATCCGCCGGACTGCTGCGCATGACACGGCAATCGGTGCCATCAAATTCGTTTCGAACACCCGACGCCACTGAGGCAGCGTCAAATCCAGCAACGGACCATGATCATAAATTCCGACGTTATTCACCACGCCGTCAATCCCTCCCCATTTTTCTGACATGGCATGTAAAATTTTTTCAATCACCGCCTCATCACAGACATCTCCCCCAAATGCCATCGCGTTATCATGGCCCAATGATTGCGCTACGTCTTGCGCCAGATCATCGCGTAAATCCATAATCGCAACGCGCCCGCCACACGCCACAATTTTTCGTGCGGTCGTCTCACCGATACCACTGCCCGATCCAGTGATGAAAATGCGTTGACCGGCTAGCGATAACTCAGTCATGATTCGCTGCCCCCACCCTGATCATCCTTGCATGATTCTTGCAGACCAAAACCATGTTCCGGCCTACCCACAACTTTCGTTTGAATTCGATCCAACACGCTACCCATCGGCGGCTTCACATCAAACCCTTCTGGCTCACACGCGGCAGCGGTGGCGATCACCTCTGCCAAGGCAACAGGCACACCACCCCGCCGTTTGCTTTCATCCGCGGCTTCCATAAACGCATACACTTCGATCATTTCGTTACAACTAACTGGAACCTTCCCCGTGTGAAAAAACTCTGCCACGCGTGACACTAACCCACGATAGCCATCAAATGGGCCGATGGTCTTTGTGCATGTTGCGGTAAATACCGTTCCACCATAATCGTGCGGACTGCTACGCGTCCCACGGAATGTCCCAATGCGCCCATCTTGCCACTGCCCCATCACCACATCCGCATCATCGCCACTGGATCGCCACACCTTTTCGCATCCACATCCCATTGCCGCAAACAGCATTTCAACCGCATGAATTCCATACCAGAACAGGTCCGGATGTCCCGGCTCAATTTCGCAATGGCTGTACGTATCCGCGCCTACAACTCGACCATAGTCACCTTGATTCGCCGCTTGTGTGCTCTGTGCGAAACGCATGGCTGACGCACTAAACGTTGGCACTCCAAAATGTTCGGCTGCACGCAGTATTGTTAAAACATCAACCAAACTGCCAGCCAATGGCTTGTCGATAAACACGCGCTTGCCTGTGGCAAAACAAGGCAACACTTGCCGAAGATGAGGGCGACCATCATTCGATAACAGCAAAATCGAATCAACCTGATCAACCAACGCTTCAATCGTTTCGACAATTGCAATACCCTGGGATTGCAATTGTGCCACATATCCCGGCACACGTTCTACGCTCGATGGAATGTCATCACTACCGTATGGATACGCCGCGACGATCGGACAACCAGCCACATCTGAATCAGGGTCCGCATTATTAAACAGATCCACAAATGCATCCACATGCGATGTATCCAATCCGATGATGCCAACCCTGTTTGATTTGATCCTTTGTTTCATTGTCACACACAACCTATTTATTCGATTCACTCATTGACGGCGCCAGATACATTCAAGCTGTCTAGCCCCCAGCCTTCGCGATAATGCGGCATCAAATAATCATTCGCTGACATATGATTTTTAACCTGGCAGGTAGCGCCATCCCACTCAATCACATTCGGTGAATAACGCACAGCCAACATGCCTAACAACACTGTCTCGGTTAACGGCCCTGAATAATCAAACCCACAACTCGTTTGCCCTTCACCCAGACAGCTATCGACATACTCCTGGTAATGGTCGCCTGCCTGTTGAACCGGCAACTCGGCTTCACCAAATTTTTCTTCCGGCAGCAAAACCGGCATCCCGATATGCGGCAACAACATCGTTCCGTCTTCACCCACCCATATCGAACCAGCCAATGGCAATTCGCGACCATTGTGTAACGCTTCGGGTGGCAACCGACCACCGTCGTACCACGTCACTGCAATCGATTCATCAACCGTATACGCCGTCGGGTCAAAATCCCAACGCACCTGTTCCCACGCCGGCCACATCTGCTTTTCCCCTGTTGAAATCATGGCCCAATCCTTGGGAACTTCAGCTGAAATGGTTCGCGGCGCAGCCAACCCCAACGCGCTCACGATCGGATCAAACAGATGACATCCCACATTACCCAGCAAGCCGTTGCCAAAATCCAGCCAGCCATTCCATGTATATAGATAGACAGATTTGAACGGCCTTTCGCACGCCGCGCCCAGCCAGTTGTCCCAATGCAAGCCGTCCGGAATTGTTTCCACATCATGCGTCTGACGCATGGCCTCATGAACGCTCGATTCACGCGACCACACATGCACTTCACGTACTCGACCTATCATTCCTGACTGGATCGTCGCCACGGCAGTGCGATAGGCTTCATGTGAATGAATCTGAATGCCCATCTGCGTCACCACGCCCGCTTGCCGTGCGGCTTCGGTCAACAAACGCGATTCGCCAATCATTCGACTCAACGGTTTTTGACAATACACATGCTTGCCCATCTGCAGCGCAGCCATCACGACCGGTGCGTGCATATGATCACGTGTACTCACACTTATTGATTCGATCACGTTTTGTTCGCGCGACAGCATTTCACGCCAATCGCTATACAGCCGCACGTGGGGATGTCGCTCTCGCGCAGATTGCAAATTGTTTTCATCTTCATCACTGATCGCCACAATCTCTGCCCGGCCCGTTTTTTCGATCAACTCAACATCACAGCGCCCCCATGCGCCGTAGCCAATCCCCGCGTGTTTCAATCTCACCTGGCTCAATGAACTACCCCCACCAAATCATCTCGCCCACAATCAATGCCCCCATACGCCTCCGCTATTTTCGCGATTTCATCACGCATACCTCGCACCGACTTGATCAAAACACCCGCATCACCACCCTGAGCCAGAAAACGGCCTCCCATTGATAACATGCGCTTCGCATGCTCAGGATTTAGCACTGGCATCCCCCAATCCAATCCATATTTTTCTGACGCTTCTGCCGTCCGTTCCATCGCATGACAAATATGCGCGGCATCGGATGATATCGGCTTGCCCATCGTGATCGACAAATCTCCTGGCCCGATGAACAACACCGAAATGCCCGGAACACTTGCGATTTCATCAACACGATCAACCGATTCCGGCGTTTCGATCTGCACCACCAATTTGACCTGTTCATTCTGATAGGCAAACACATCTTCATGTGATGCCTGCCCATACAGTGCTGCTGCCGTACCAAAATCAGCCCCGCGTTGTCCCACGGGCGCATACCGCGTATGCCTGACCAAGCGTGCCACATCTTCGGGATCTCGTACTTGTGGATACATGATGCCGTTCGCGCCGCTGTCGAGCATTTTCGCGGCCATGTTGTAGTCGCCGTTTTGCACGCGCACCACCGCGTCAATGTCCACCCCACTCGCCGCTCGAATTAATTCCGCCATCGTTTCGGTGGTCGTTGACAAGTGCTCCATATCCAACCACAGACAATGCGCACCTGCCAATGCCAAGAGTTCTGGAACCATGGGATGGGGGATATTGGATTTGAAACAATAGATTGGCAGGTTCTTCGCCAACCGATGATGAATCAAACTATGACGTAGCCCTGCCATACTCGCCATTGATTCAACTCCTCAACGACAACTCACGATTTAAAAGAGGGGCGCCCCCGCAAGGAAACGCCCCTCGCACTTGTTTGTTTTCTGACTTCAACCACGATCACGTCACGGACCGATCAGGCCTCTTGGCGATCAACACTTTCAATGCTTAGCGCTTAGCGCGACGCATGACCAAACCCAGCCCAGCCATGCCGAACAAGCCCAACGTCGCTGGCTCTGGAATCGCACCACCGGTAGCGGTCAGCGACAAATTATCAAAGTGGATTCGCCCCTCAACCTGACTGCTGATCTGTGTCGGCTGAACGGTGTCCCACATATCCAGCCATGGCGAGAATGAATTCCACTGAAACGAACCATCGCCTTCCCGCGTTCCGAAACGTGCGCGTATCATTGACAGGTCGTAATCTGATTCGATTTCAACCGCGTACCATGGCGTGACCACGGTATTGCTAGGCCAGGAAAATCCCACCACATCAGTTGGCAACACCGCATCGGCCGCTGCCTTGCCCGCACCAGGGTCTGAGTCGTAACGTAGATACACGAACGCAGAATCTGATCGCATCTCCACAAAATTCAAATTGCTCGAATTAAAAATCAATCGCCCAAAACTATCATTGTTGCGCAACACACCTTGCCATTCCGCGTGAATTGTCTGTTGGGGCAACGTGTTGATATCTTCGGACACATGCCAGTTTGCCCCGCCCTTGTTGGCGCCTGAGCCGCTGGCGTTAACCTGAAACCCCTGACTGCCACCAAAACCATCACCTGCCGCAATGGCAAACGACGGACTGCCCCCAAGCGCGTCAACCGTCCAACCCTCACTTCCGGCAGTCGGCGGTCCGGCAGGCGTCCACGCGCCGGTCGAATACCCCTCGAAATCATCCGTGCTGGTCGCTGCGCCCGCGATCGTCGACGTACCTGCAACCATTGCGCCCACCATCACTCCCAATACCATTGTTTTTACGTACTTCACTATTGTTTCTCCTTTCAATTGAGAAATGCCTGAAATCATTCAGAAATGTGTCTAACTCTCGATCCTCGGTCGCGCTGGTAAATATGCCCAGCCACCTCTTAGGCCAACCATTACGCCAATCCATTGTCGCAATGATTAGAATCTAACACCCCCACAATACCCCGTCAACCCATTTGCCTGTTTTTCGTGTATTTTTATCTATGCACCAAATATCGCTACCAGCCCAGCTCCTCGGGAATCAACCCTGGCAACGGCAGACTCGGCCACCAATCCAACGCAGACTTCCAAGCGGCATGGCCATCGATGTAGGCCACATTGCCGCCGTCGCCCGCATGTGAAACCATGGGGTAAAACCGCGGATCGACTGCAGCCTGAAAATACACCAGCCCTGCCGCCAAATCCCAGTTGATTGCTGGTGGCCGATCCGCATAACGAAGCAGGTCATCACGCCGTAAGGCGGGGGGCGCTAATCCGTCCGAAGAGTTACCTACCGAATACAGAAACTCATAGCTTCCCTTAACCGATTTACCCGGATTTAGCCCCGCTAACTGGGCATTTTCATCAAACGCATCGCCGTAATACTCAACAATCGGATAGTCACCCAACGGCGGTGTCAACGGAATTGGTGGGCAATTAAAGGCCGTGTGCGGCACATAATCACCCTGTATCAATAGCCGAGCCGACGCCCGCCAACCATAGCCAAAATCAGGATCGCCTACCGTGTTGTACGGCAACAAATCATCGCTGTCGTTGGCGTACATATCGTTGGCTAATCCCAACTGCCGCACATTGGACAGGCAAACTGAACGCAACGCCGCCTCTTTGGATTTACTCAGGACTGGCAGCAGTATCGCAATAAGCAACGCAATGATGCTGATGACGACCAACAGTTCAATCAGCGTAAATCCGTGCCACCCCGGCCTACGCATCCCCGAGACGCTATCCAACCCGGCTGGACCCATTGAATAGGCGGCCCCAGGGGTTCGCCGGTAAGCCTTCATGAAAAATCTCCTTTTTAAGGCCCGAAACAGGCAAATATAGCCCGTGCCACGGCCTAACCAATCAGTTTCACCCCGACACTACTACCCCGATCGCCAGAACGCCAGAATGCCAATTGCAACATCGCAATGCTGTAATTATACCGCCGTTTTATTGCGATCGCAATATTAATTTTTGCTTTGCCACGCCTTTCGCTAAAAAACCGGCGGCTTAATCCTTTGGATTGCGATAAAACCACGCCACAGGCAACACCGTCACCCTCAATCCACTCGCATCTGTATCTACCTGCAATGTTTGCAATGCCGTCAGAAGTGGACACGAATCATACGACAGACACACGCGTCCGCCTGAACCATCGGCGCCATTTTCATCACGCAAAAACGTGATTGTGACATAGTTGTATGAATAGTATTTGCTGGCTTCGACCAGCTTCAAATGCCGCCACGTCAGACCGCCGTCACTCGATATCGCTGAATGCAGCGGCGAGCGCGCACCATAGTCATAATTCCAAATGGCCAGAATATCGTCGGTCCCCGGGATACGACGGATTGCCGCAGGCGAACAGATGCCACGCAACGGCGACAAGATCGGCTTGGTCCACGTCTGGCCATCGTCGTCCGAATACGAAAAAAACTGCCCTCCCGCAAAAGAGCGCATTGTCATCAACAAACGCCCATCGGCTAACTCTTCCAGACACGGCTCATTCACATTCTGAATGCGCTTAAGCCGATCGGAAAGGTCCGGATCAGGCACACGCGCCCCAGCATGCCATGTCCGCCCATCATCATCCGAGTACAACGCGTACGGCCAACGCACACCATTGACATATTCTCGAGCGGGCAAAATCAAACGCCCACTGCGTAAATATCGAAAGCACCCATTGTTGATCTGATGCGCATTGCCGGTATCAGGCGAAATACGTTCTGCATCAGACCATGTTAATCCGTGATCTTTCGATCGCCGTAACACCATGGCATAGGCCTGATCTTCCGCCAACGTCTCGGTATGCGCCATCAACAAATCGCCGTCACGGGAATACGCCAAGCTCACCGTCGGCGTCGGATGCTTCAACGCTGGGTTTCGTTCCACCAACGTTCGCGCATCGCTCCAGGTTTTTCCTTTATCTTTGGATACCTTGCCCGCGATGCGCGCCGGCTGCCAATCCTGTGCTTTACCTGTGTGAAACTCAGACCACGCCAACAACAAATCACCATTTTGCAATTCAATCAAGTCGCCCTCTGAATGACGCGGCAATTCCTGCGTCGGCTCACAGGCATATTGGTTGATCACGTTATCTTCTGAACGCACATCCTCGGGCCCTTGCACCACATCAACAAACGCAAACAGATACGGCACGATGTCTACATAGATATTGCGAAACGCTGTGGCGACCTCGTCACCACCTCGCTTATCCTGCGCACTACCAAACTGCAAACTAAAGCGCCCCGGATAAGCATCGTGGTCAAAACAACCCGCCTGCTTCTGGTTAAATTCTGCAACAAGCTGACCTTCAAACAAAGTCAACTGCACGTCGAGCCAATTACCTTCCAGCGCTTCGCACGCCACACAGCGCGATTGCCAAACGCCATCCACTTGAACCTCAACATGCCAAACAACACGACCATCAGGTTCGGCCTCACACCACACACGCCATGGGCCACGGTCCGGCCGAACCAATGAAAATCGCCCACCATCCACGGCATACTTCGGGCCTTGTACCCGCCATGCCACATAAATCGGGCTCGCTTCAATATCGTACAACGCGCGATCATCGCCTTCCGACAAACCACTGGCCACATACACGTGTTCACAACCATCCTTACCTGACGCTTTGGCGATAAACAATTTTCCCGGCAATTCACAGCAAGCCTGCGAACTAAACCGACCATACGACCATTCATCAGCCAACGTAAACTTGCAGTTGTATGCATGAAACAGCCCCTGCCCTGCGGTGCTATCGTTTAACACATCAACGCGCCAGCGCTCTTGATTAGCAACGGATATTTCTGCCAGCCTATCCAACATATCGAACTCCAAACTCATTAATAAAAACATAATTGTTGGCGATAAACATCGCGTTCATGCCACAAGCCAATCTCGGTCAATCGCTGGCATTCAAAATGGGATCCACACCCGTTCGCCAGGCGAAGCTATCGGCAACATCCACCGACAAACCTGGTTCGATGGTGTAAATCACAAACCAGTCGCCAGGCACTATCCCTTGATCACGCAGATTCACACGATCCGCAAAATCCACTGTGACGCGATCTATATCCGTCCGCTCAATGGTGTAGGTTTTATCCTTCTCCGGGAACCACGCCTTGGCCCCCCACCACCAATGGTTGCCCGTACCCAACATCAGATTTCGACTCGAGGTAAACCGGTTCCCTTTGTCCGCGTCCAGCACATTAACCTGATACCAACCGCTGGCAAATGGTGGGTGATTGGCCAAATCTACTCGAACCAAACCATCTTCCATTCGACTTACACGCCCAATGGTGTACGCCTCGTTGTGATCGTTGGAAACACGAACGATCAACTGGCGACCTACTAATGCATCACCGACGATCCACCCTTGCAAACTTTGCATAGCGTCATCATCGCCATGCGGTTTTATGATTAATGCCGACTCGCGGCGCGTTCCGGTAAGATCGCCAACAATGTCAACAATCGTGCCGTGTAAATCGCCCGCGGACTGTGCCGTGTAATCTCCATGCCTTAAATACGACCCGCGCACCATGTGCGCCTCTACCACTTGGCCACCAGTATCACGACGCAACAATGCATAACGCGCATCAGTTTCAACACCATTAGACAATTTCAATTCACCCACATCAGGCTGATACACAATGGTGTCGATGTGTCCACTAGCCAACACTAACTCAAGCGCAACAACACGATCATCACGCTTACCACTGCCTATCACAGACAATCGATTCACGCTTTTAATCGCAGAGGCTTCATCATCGCGATGCCCTTCCAGAACATGTATAAAACTGCTGCGAAACAGTTCGCGCGTTGGATTATCCGTCTTGGTACGTCGCTCGATCAGGTAGTCCCACGCATCACGAAAACCCACGTCACCTACGGCACTTTCGCCATTGGGTAGCGGCTGGGTAATCTTCGCCACCCACGGCCCTTTCGCATTCAACAGCGTCGCCTTGCCACCCTGATTCACACCGATCATTCGCAATCTGGCTACCCCCACATCATCAGGCCAGGCCCGTGGCGTCACCTGACCATTCGCAGTAAACGGGCGATAGGCCGCATGATCCGTACGCCACGTCACACTCCAAACTTCCGGCGCCAACCCCAGGGATTCCACCTTTTCCAGACGTCGATAATTCTTACTCAGGTCCCCAGCGGACACGGGTAACGCTGGCGTCCCCTTGTCATCCGACAGATACTCGGCCATGTTCGGCCACACAGATTTCACGACGGGCAGTTCCTGCGACACCCGGTCGCCCCAAGCACTTTGAAACAGCGCATGACGCCGACCACCCTCAATCTGAAAAACATCCACCACATACGGCCGACCATCCGGCCCTTCAACAGCTAACAATGCCCGACGATACTCCGGCAATAGAAACGGCGCAATGCGTAAGTTTTTTGCAAACCGCGCAAACGATTCCTTGTCACGACTATCAAGCACCTGAAACGACGCACCGATTTGCCCAACCGCTTCGCCACCTTTGTACGTGATCAGTTCACCCACGCCTTCATCTTCCCAGCCGGGACTCGTCCCCAACTCATTCACCGATGCGGTGTTTTGCGCCATGTGACTGTGTGTCCACGGATGCATCCAATTTTCATCACTCCCATCTGACGATAAGCCGAACATGGGTTTCGGATATGGCATATCGAGCAGCGCCTTAAATTCCGGCCGCGATTTATCGATCGCCACATGCCTGGCCACCGCCGCATAACCACCGCGTCGCACGATCGGCACGCCATCAAACCAACATGCAATCCCTAACTTGTCTGCCGCGCCATGTATGCTCATCCGGTCATACATCAACGAGACTTCCTGACGATGTCCCGAGCCGCCCACCCGCAGCACACCCACACCAAACCCAGGCCAATTCATGCTCGGACGCACTTCACCCGACTTGACCATACCCGCGCTGCCGAATCCATCCGGCGGGTTAAACGCAAACATGGTTTGATCACCGAATTCCAACGGCTCGCCACGAGCTGTGCGTAGCTCTCGCCACTGACGGCGGGCAACATCAAAAAATGGATTCTCTTCCAGAAAATTCGGCGCAAATCTTAACCAACCGCCCGCGTCAACTGTATGACGATAGTAACCATCGAGCATTGCCATGTAGTTCGGCGCACCTTCAGCGGTCATCCCGTCGTAATAATGATGGTTGTATAGCACGCATTCCTGATGCGCTGCGGTAAAATCAAACAAGTAATCATTCTCGAGCAGGATTCCCAACATCATCAATTCGGTGTAGTAGCCATCCTGATAATCCGACTTGAGTTCTATGCTTTCAAACATCAATGCAATTTCGCGCATCAGCTTGCGCATGATTTTGCGATCCAGCGCATCAGGGTCGCCATACTTTTGGGTTGAATACATCTTGAATGTCGGATGATGACGCACACGCGCAAATGGTTCGACCCAGATATATTCCTTGTAGTAATGCAACCAACAACAATTCGACAACGGCAATCGTCGGTTCCAATAGAATTTATTATCAACGCCTAAATCCTGCCGAACCGGACGCGGCATACTTTCCCATTCACGACGCGTTAACGGCCCGCCGTCTTTGCCAGGCATCACCAGATTTCGATACGCAGGTGGCAACCCGTAATAAACATCAGCAACTCGATCGAGCAGCACGGCCAGCTTATGAACATATAACGGATTACCCGTTTCGATAAACTTCCCTAACCAATCGGTTGCCATATCACCCGTACGCGTCCAGCGCTTATGCGCAATCGTGGGGCCGATATACAACTCCCATTTCACACCACTGCTGTTGGTATAGATCGTCGCGGGCACTTGCTTGACGGTCTCATCGAGATGGGTAAACCTTGCAATGTGGTTCGGCCTGAGCGCGTAGTCGGCTGGGTAATCCGCTTCGCGTTCATACAGATCCTGCTTACAGCAAATCGTCCATGCATGAAACGGATTGTCTGGATCCCATTCGAACATGTTGGCGTTGACGCCTTCGGTGTTGGGATGTTCTTTTTCGCAAAACGGACAATAGTTAATCAGCACCCGCGCTTCTTTGGGCGACAAAATACTCCGCGTGGGTTCGGGAATCGGAGCTCCGCCAAGCACTCGTCCATACGGCGATATGTGATCAGGAATATAGGCACGCAGGTCGACATCGCTTGGCGCCGCTGCGACATATTGTTCATAGGCTGTCGCCGCAGACCACGTATCGCCACGCTCGGATGACTGCTTCCAACGCTCAACCTGCGCCCGCGTCCACTCGGCCAAAAAACCTTCCGGCCCAGGCATCGGAATACGACGACCCGGGATCAATGCCGACACCCGATCCGCACGATCTTCAGCATGCCACGACAAAGCCTGCTCTTGCGCACAAACCACACTCAGGCCTAATGCAAAAACGGCCTGGAATGCAACCGGTAAAACGAGGCCCACCAGCAATCTCATACATATCTCCTTGCATGATCGCAGAGGCAGACTGCCCTGCCGAAACACATGACCCCAACACGCCTCAAAAGCCGGCCCCATACACCGGGACCTCAAAATACGACAATCCAAGCATTGGAATCAGACACACAAACACTCTCAGGCGCTGGAATTAGACGAATCCGACATTGCATCCCTTGCATTTTCCTATGCATTTGGCATAAAATGGACGGAAACGTGTAATTACCAGCCACCACCATTCAGGCATTGGAATATTGTAATATGACCGCCGCTGAACTGCAAGTTGATTCTGTCGTTCGTGACATTGGCACGTGGATCGATCGTGATAACGGCTCCCCGCTCTATTCGCAGGTCGCTGCCCTATTTCGTGAACGCATGGAATCAGGCGCACTCAAGCCAGGCACCGTCCTCCCCTCCCAACGCGAACTCGGCCTGGCCTGGGGCATAGGCGAAGTCACCATTCGCAGGGCACTACAAACACTCGGCAAAGACGGACTCATCGAATCTCGACCGCGACACGGCACCGTCGTCCTCGGCAACGGGACCACTTCATCATGGACGCGAGAAAGTTCCAAGGCCCTGCAAATCGGCATCGCTCTGGCAGACTTTGCTGACGGGTATCCATTCCTGCAACCCATCCTTGATGGCATTCGTGACGACGATTGTCATATCGCGATACGACTGTTCGACATCCCCTTTCGCGAACAACCCAAAATCGCGCTGGCTGACATACTGCCATTGGCTGATCTACATGGCCTGGTGATGATGTCGCCCGCCAACTTGCGCGTGGTCTCGATCTGCCAAAGCCGACGACTACCGGTCGTCTTAATGTTCAGCGATCTGGCTGACGGGTTCAGCCATTGCATCGCTCCTAATTATGCCAGCGGCATGATTGAAACAGTCAACCACCTAACCCAGAAGGGCCGAAACCAAATTGCATTAGTCACTGCTGGCGCCGATCGCTTCAGTACCGGCCGATGGATCGAAGGCTTCGAAATCGCATTGCAGACCAATCAACGACAAGCCCAATCCGAATACATCGTTTCGGCCGGCTATTCCGAATACGACGGCTTTCGAGCCACGCGCCAACTGCTGGCACTGGATACTCCGCCGGATGCCATTATCTACGCTTCAGATTTCATGGCCCGTGGCGGACTGCTCGCTGCCGAAGAGGCCAACATTTCCGTCCCCGATAAATTGTCAATCGTCGGAGCGGGCCGCGTGATCAATCCAAACGACCCGGCATCTCAACTGCCATCAATCGATTTAGGGCTAAAAGAAATGGGACGTCGAGCGAGACAAGCCATTCAAGCTAAAATCGAGGGCGAAAACGATCCACCTCTGCGACAAACCGTCGCTACACATTACCACACGGCCCCAGCAAAAACGGAAATCGCAGCAGGCACTTGATCCTGTTTTAAAATTGATATTTCTCAAAACGAGCAAACCATATCACTTGGAATCGCCCGATTCACTCTGCGACACATCACCGGTTCGATAAAAATAATCGTCGCCCCGATAGCGAAAGGCTGTAAAGCCACCATCCACGTTCATCACCGCACCGGTAATAAACGCAGCTCGCTCAGACGCAAGATATAACGCCATCTCGGCAATATCTTCAGGGCGCCCAACGCGCGTCAAATGAAAACTATCAGCCCGAGCCCGCGCCGCAGGATCGTTGTCATACCAGGGCTTCTGACATTCCGTAATGATGTAGCCCGGACTGATTGCATTCACACGAATATTGCACGGTGCATACTCTGTTGCCATGGACCGCGTCAATGAGATGATCGCTCCCTTCGCGGCGGTGTAAGCATCGCAACCCGGCTCGGCCAGTTGAGCAGCCACACTCGTGGTATTGATAATCGCGCCCCGCTTTCGCGCCATCATGCCCGGCAGAACAAAACGACTGCACAGATAAACACCCTTAAGCGTCACCGCCAGCGTTTTATCCCAAACCCATTCCTCCAACTCATGCATTGGCCGATTCGAGGACGGAGACTGGCAATACATCATGCTCGATCGTATAGGTGTGACAGGATTTCAGGTCGTACGCTTTTCCGCCAGGCAACTCACGGCGTTCGGTCAAATCGTACACACGGCCAGGCAATGCCAATTCGCGATCGACAAAATTGAACAGCGTCGCGCATGTTTTATCAGCGTCATGCCACAACACCCCCTGATCATCTTCCTGCAAAAATCGTCGCGACAACTTGGGCAAAACTTCATGATAATCGTCCATCGCCTGACGATGAACTTCACCCCAGCGCTCGTCAATGCGCTTGTCATCTTTGAATAACTGCATGACCGGGTGCGTCATATGAGCCAACAGGTAATAAATAGCTGCGCCTTCTGCTGCGCGTGGGTCGTCGTATGCCTTCCCGGTTGGCACGGTCGTGTAATCATTACCCAGGCAAATTTTATATACAACCCAGGCGCGATCGATCGAATACGAACGCGGACAACCGTGCATCACCTGCCCGAAAGGACCGAATGATTCGATACAGAATTTTATGCCTGCATCCTGCAATTCCTTAATCATTTGCAAGGTTTGTCGCCAAATGGTGTGAGGCTTGCCGTTGGCATACGACACAGGCATAAAGCCCATGTTATAGAAACTGTCAAACATAAAAGCGTCAAGCCCCGACTCATCCTTGATCTTTTTGTGACTGTCGATGAAATAGCTACGCATGTCATCATTGGCTGTGTTCATGAACGACATGACACTCGAGTAAGCCCCGCCGTACTTGAGCCGAGTGTCTTCCATAAGGATGTACCAGCTTTTTTTATCGTGCTCGACACTGTTGAGCGGGCTTGACAATGCTTGCTCGTTGTTGGTCCAACTCATCACGCGTATGTTGCGCTTGCTGGCCTTATCGATTAAGCGCCTGACGCCTTCATTGCCACCGAGTTCCGGTGCGATTTCATACTCATGGCTACAGCACATGTTCCATGAAAATTTACCGGGATGAGGCGTGTTGTCAGTCATCGCTGATTTTTTCAAGTGATCCAGGTACACCGCGCGAGCACCAATGGCCTCTGTGGCAGGCAACAAATCCTTGTCGTAAGTATCAACTGTAAAATTACGCCAATAGTTGTGCGAAACCATGGGCACCATCGGTTCCTCACGCAGGCCGAATTCCCCGCGTGCCCGTTTGTGCACCTCGTCCATGATCCATGTCCACAGGTTGCGTTGATCTGTAACAGTTTTGGCCTCCGTGTTGATCAGGATTTTTTTCGGCACTGTGGCAAACGTACCTGTTTCATCATCAATGTGCTTGTCAAAACATTTCAGTTCCGCGCAGCCCGGCTCGCGTTTGAGCAAACTGCGAATCAAACCCACGCGCTCATACACCCCGATTAACGTGACATTGCCCTTGTATTGAAAATCGAATGCCTGATGCGAAGCCCACCGTGGCAGGTTGTGCGTCATGACGGGATTGGGAGCATCCAGATCCCAATGCATCAACCCCTCGGTGGTCCAGGCAGTGTCGGGTTCGATCGTGACCAACGGATCCGAACAGGACGACTGCGACACCATCGTCGCGCCGTTAACATCGCCATCAATTTCCCAACTGGCCTGATCGATCAGATAAAACAACGGCAAATCACTGCTGTTGTATTCCCAGTGATAGGCCAAGCCCTCAAAGCCAATGCCTTCAAAATCATCTTGCGCGGGCCTAAGCACCAGCGCGATTTCACCGCGTTTTTCAAGCGTTTTCTCATCCCAGTCACTGGTGTCGTGAATCGGATCAAAGCTATGATCACGCATCATCTTCGTGGGCGCATTTTCAAAAATCGCATCCAATCGAACACGCACCTCGTCGGACTTCTGCTCCACATCCACCAACTGCAACTCGGCCAAAATATGGCCACTGTAACTCGTCGTGCGAATGGTAATAGGCAAACGGCCACTGCGAACCAATCGATCGTGAATCGTAATCCGACCAATACCCGCGAATGTATTGTCATCTCGTGACAACAGTTCAACTCGAGCGCATCCCACATCAACCCAGGTACCTGTTGATGTTGCTGATATTTTTTTTTCGCCTGTCGGATTCATGTGTAACTCAAATAACCATGGCTTGTTCGTAAATTCATCCGGTCGATTCACCATCCATTTAAAAATCAGGGATTCGATTTGCTGACTGCAACAGGTTGCACCCACTGCGTCAACGGTTCCATCCCAATGGCTGCTTCGTAAAATGAACCAACCGCTTCGTGCATGCCGGTTTTGTCGTAGGCAATCAATGTCACCGACTCGACGCCACGTTGCACCGCATCACGTTGCCAGGCCACGTAGCCACGCGAGCCACCGGGAAACACATTGCGCTTCGGTGCGTAAGGCAGGAAGCCCCATCGCGGTTCAGCCAGGAACTTGATCACCGCATGATCGTCAGGATTTCCTATCAAAATCGTCGGCCCCATCAGGTTAAACCCAACGTATTCAACACCGTTTTCCTGACCGGGCTTGACCGTGTCTCGTCGGGTGTGCGTATAACCACCCGACCATGTTGGCGCTTCGGCTTCGATGATCGGACGTGGGCCGACGCTCGCCGCATCCACGATCGTGCAACGCATGTCCCATGGCTCGAGAATTTTCTTCAAACGTTCAGCCGCTGAGCGGTTGTAATCGCTATCACCCACGACGATCGTCACATCATGATGTCGCCGGGCAAATTCAAACACATGCTGCAAGTCGCCACCAAAGGCCACCGCCCGCTCGGTCAAACCTGCGGTCGAAGCCGGACGCTTGAGGCTTTGATAGGCAAACGAACGCTCGCCCTGCGTGTTGGCCAACAGTTCGGTCACCGTCACCTGCCATGCACCATCCGCATCATTACCCGCCATGGGCAATGCCAATTCCAGCACACCGCGATCCGTCGCGCGATGCAATTCATAACGCACCTCGCCATTAGGATCGGTCACCGTCACACGCATCGGAATGGCACCGGACAGAACGTTCGACTGATCATCCAATACCGTAGCGGTCAGGTTCAACGTGATCGGCTGTTCATGTTGAGTCAGATCATGCGTCACCACCGGCGCGGACAGACTCACTTTTCCGATCGGCTGGGATGTCAAGGCCCACACGCGCAACTGGCCTGCGCCAAACGCCAGTTGGCCTGACGCCACGCCATCCTTAACCGTCAAGCCTGATGCCGCACCACCGGCCATTGCATCGTAAATAGCACGACCTTCGGTTGGCACACCGATCGTCGCGTCAACCGCAATCGGATCAATCGATGAGCCTTCGGCGCGATCAGGCGTCGCATTCAATGCGAACACATACATCACATCACCATACCCATGTTTAATGGCCACGATCGTAGGCACATCGGTTTCGATAACCGGATTGATCCCCGCCTCATCCAGGTGTGTACCAATCGCTTGGGCCAACGCCTTGGCACCGTCCAGAAACTTTGCCGTCGTCGACAACGGAAGATAACTGTCCCGATCTCCCGTCTTTTGCAATTCATCAAATTTCGCCTGTTCGGGCAACTCGGCCTTAACGCCCAGATCAATTGCACCTTCGATCACAACCGTGGAATCGTACACCAGCACCTTACCACCATCAGCAATGTAATCTTCCAACGCGTTGATCACGCCATCGCCCAGATAGGACACCGCACCAATCACCAATACCTTGTAACGCTGTGCCAACGTGCCGTCGATAATATCCTCTTCAACCACTGTCATAAAATGTTGCTGGTTGAGTTTACCTGCCAGATAGGTGAACGGCAGCGAATCGCCATGGGCCGTGTCATGGGCGTAATAAATTTTCTTGTCGGTGAGCGAACGCGCCTGCTCGTCCAGACCATTCGAGATCGAATACAACATGGCCACCGGCTGATACGTCACGGGCATGGTTGAGAAGATTGTCCCCAACTTGCCCATCACGCTGTTGGTTTCAATGATCGCTTCGCGGGCAATCGGGTTCTTGGTTGGCTCCAGCGGCGGCGGCGACATTAACCCTTGAATACCCGTGATAAACGACAAATATTGTTCGACACGATACTGATCGTTGGTCGTGTTGGCATACCACGTCGGCAGGTACCAGCATTCCTTTTCATGATCGCGTCCTCGGGATATCGATAGCGTCATCCCTGGATTGAAAAAGCCCGGCCCCCAGTCATGGTAGCCACCGTGTCCGCTAACGATCGGCAACGAGCGGGCCACATTGAAATAGTAACCATCGGTAAACGCTGGGAAACCATATTGCGATTGCGTCACCGACAACATTGACGAATCGATATCGCTGACGCTGTGCTGCCCCAGTTTCCAGGCCGCATCCATGAAACCCAGTTTCCATTTCGTCCAATGTTTCCATTGTGCAAGCGATTCGGGCTTATCCGCATCGACCTCATGATGCGACAAATAGGTTTTGTTGAACGCTGCTTCATACGCACGCACCTGGGCTGGCACACCATGCGCGGTCAGATCACCTGACACTGAATCCTCATGCCAGGTCAATCCCGGCTCATCAAAAAAATGGATCATCGGCACGTTCGGCAATGTCCGGTCACGCAAGGCAAACTTCGCCGCACTGATCATTCCACCGCGCACCGCATACGGATCCGACCAGTCGCATTCCATACGCAGGTTCATCTGATGCCCGCCCCCCATCACACAGTTGGGCACAAAATCCACGCCCGCCCGAATGAAATAGCCGTTCGGATCACTCCCACCCTGACCATAGAACAAGTTGTAGCCATACTTGCTGTCGCCGATTTCCAATCGATTTTCTTTTTCTGCCGTACCCCAGTTGATCAAGCGATACGACGAGCTACGCACTTGCGAAAAAACTTCAAACTCAGCGTTCGCACTCTGATCGCCAACGCTGACCGAAACCGTATATTGTCCCGGCCGCAGTAGCCGACCGTTCAGGTTGACATGATCTGTCGTCACACCAGTTTTACGTGTATCGCTTGCCCCTACGTCAAACGTGTAGCTGGTTCCGATTCCACCATCCCGCGTCACTGTCACCACCAACTTGGCGGATTGGTCCGAATTATCGTGCACCACCGCCAACGGAATAACTTCATTGGTCTGGTAAACGCTTCGTCGCAATGGCTGGTGAATGGTCAGATCAGCAAGGCAATCTGACGCAGACATCATTGTCAATGCCAACGCCGAGATCAACGCTATAAAAAAAACAATGTTGACTCGGTATTGTGTCTGACATGTAATCATGAGGAAACCTTTTCTATAAAATTCAAGGGTATAGGATAGCCCCGGGATGAAAAATCCAGCGCTACGGCGCTCTATTTGGCGATGATGTCATCCCAATCGTGGCCGATGTCGTAGTACGTATAACCGACCTCGCTATCCATGAAATGGTAAGCATGGCCATCGGTCCAACCGATGCTGTGGTCGTAAATACGATCGTTGGTGCGAGGTTCACCATTGGGTGTGCTGTCGAAAGACAAGCGGTGGGAGTGCGGGGTATATCGCCGTGCGTTGGCTGGCCATACATAGCCCGGAAATAATTCGCTGAGAATCGGATGCGAGTTGTGAAACTTATAGGATCGACTGGTGCGTATAATTCCCCCCGAACCACTGAATCGCGGGGTGGCAAAGCCAGTGGCGTAGGTCCCGGAACCATAAATATCCACGCCCGGTCCCATGTAGGCGTAGGGCGGAAATTCAAATAGCGAATCAAAACTGGTGTTAGTTTCCAAATAGTTGACCGTCTGGGCGACAGTCTCATGCCATTCACGCGGTGTCGGCACGGAGCAGCCCAAGGCCTGGTATGACGTCACATATCCCATTTCGAACAAGTAGGCTCGCCAATGGCCTTCTATCCCCGAGTACGCAATTGGCGATGGCCCGCCCAGATACTGGAACGCAGGATAACCACTGAACACCGGCGTACCACCTTTAGCAATGTTGAATGGAAATTCCCCATCATCCGCGCCATAGGCATTAAGCGCGATCAATGATTGGCGCATGTTTGACAAACATTTCGACCGCATCGCCGCTAGTTGAGCCTGTTGCAATCCCGGCAACAATAGCGAAATCAACAGGGCCATAATACTGATCACCACCAACAATTCCACCAACGTAAACGCCTGGCATCGCGCCGAACGACAATTTGGAATGGATGGCATTTTGATCATGATGATTTGATGGGTTCAATGAGGTTCATTTCTTGAGCAAGAGCCATGAGTTTCAAGCGAGCAGTTCGACCATCGTTGAAACCAAACGCTGGCAGCTTGGATAGGTTGCAAACGGAGCCATCGTGACGCGCATCGCTACCCATAAACCATAATGTTTGAGGCGGATGAGCTAACACGTCTTCGATGGATTGACGCCACTGGGTTTCCAGATCAACCACCTGTTCACCCCAGCCTGCGGCAAACGTCATCACACCACGCGTCAGGTATTGCACGTCAAATCCCAGTTGCTTGGGTTCATCGATACAAAACCCCATCGTGGCCAGGCGGTTGACGTTGCGATCGTACACACTGTCGTAGGTGACCAGCTCCCAGTCAGGCAGCGCTTGGCGTAACCGTTCGATGTTAACGTTGCGAACCACAGCACCAGGAATATTTTCCAGCTCGACAAGCGTGGCGAACTGACCTGCGTAGCCATGCTCAACCATCGTGTCGCGAATTTTATCAAGCATGTCGATGCGACGATCGGTGGTAAAATTACGCCAACAGACAAACGGATAACTGCGTGGTTCCAAATCGATCTCATGGATCGCATCGTAATCAGGTTGGTTGTTGGCCTGAGCCCAGGCGTTGTAGATAGGTTTGCGGTGAGGCGCATCGCCATCGCATAGTTCCAGTTCGACAACGATACCCGACACCATGGAACCAAATAGATCAGCGATTTCCGCATACATTTGCAAAATACGCGACTGTATTTCAGGATGATCCAAATCATACAAACCGATGTCGCCCCACCGCGCCCCAGGATTCGCTGGCGCGATGCCGAAACTTGGTTCGTGATACTGCGTCCCAACCACCAACAGCCAAACTTCAATTCCCCGCGCTGCTGCGCCACGCAAGGCATGTTCAATCAATTCATTCCTGCTGGCGATCGCAGTACAATTGGGATCCTGATCCAACCAGGGCAACGAAGAAAAATAACCAGTGGTCAACCATTTCACCGATAGCGCCAAAGCATTGAACCCACCAGCAGCCATGTCGTCGAGCAGGCGATCCCAATCGTCGGCCGTGTACGTTTCGAGCGAACCGTGACGCGGACAGGTGTAATCCCAAAAGCCAATACGTTCAATCATGAAAGTATCCGATACAAAAAATTGGCTTCTGTTGCATTCAATGCGGCGCACGCTGATGTGACTTTACGACACCTGGGCGACAACCGAGATTGAGGGCCCTCGGTTTAACGCTTGCGTTTGCTACGTCGTGGCGCCATCATGGCCAAACCGGCAACGATCAGTCCGGCCGAGGCTGGCTCAGGAATGACTTGTAACGCCTGAATCGCATTGCTATCGAGCGCTTCGTTGTAGATCCGGACCTCGTCAAGTGTGCCGTTGAGATACTGGCCGTACGCGGGAATACCACCGAACCATAGCGGGTCGTTTTCTTCGCTATCCAACGGCGATCGTCCAGTCGAAGACGTAAAGCTGAGCACGCCGTTGACATATAGACGAATCGCGCCGTCGCCAGAATTCGAATACACGAATGCGTAATGCTTCCATCCGGGGCTAAATACTTGGCCGGTAGAACCATTGAAACTGGATGGTGCTCCGAAATGGCTGAGTGACACAGCGCTTCCCTGTGAGCGAATCGAGTAACCCCCTCCGGTGTCATTACCGTCATCCATATTGATGATGCGCGCGCCCGAGGTGTAGTCGAGCCAGAACGCAATGGTGTAGTCGGTGTCGACCAGGTTCAGGTCATGCGCCCCAGCGCCGGTCCCGGTGATTTCAACATAGTCACCCGAACCGTCGAGTGCCAAGGCCGTGCCGAAGCCAGTCGGGCCGGTGACATAGGTTGGATCGCCATTGTGCGCGCCGTGATAGCCATTGCCAGATGAATCAAGTGCCGTGGTACCCGAGCCTTCGCCAAAATTCCAATAGCCGATCAAATCAGCCGAGCTGGTTTGTGGATGAGCAAAAACCAATCCCACAAGGATCACGACGGCAAACGATAAGACAAAACGCTTGGTCAGATGCAATTCTTTCATCAACTCATCTCCATTTAGGGGGGTGTACATAATCAACACTTTCACAAAAGTCAGATAAAACTTAAACGGGTGCACTTCTCGAAACACTTAACGGCTTGGTGACAGGCATAGGCATCTGCTTGCTAATTTCATGATCAAACAGTGGGACATGGCCTATGTTGTGCGATGGCAAAGGTTCGTGAGCGCGTAAGCGATCGATGCATTCAATGGCCGAAGCCATCATCTGTCGAGTATCCGGGCCGAGCCGACGAATCGGCAGTAAATTTTCGTTCTGCAAAGGGAAATTACAATGGGCCACCACATGCACTTGCTCTGGAACTTGCATGCCCGAAGCCACCAGGCCACGCGAGGCATCATTGACCAGGTGATCATCAAAAATCACCATCGCATCAGGCTGTTCCTCAGGCTTGCCACGCATCAACAATTGCACCGCCTCATTGGCCCAACGCGAATAGGGATACGCCACCGCTTGCCGCCAATAGGAAGGGCAAACCAGACCACGCTTAGCGATCGCCTGATCCCAATGTTCTTCGCAGGAAATATCCCAATTACCGACAACCAGCGCTGCCACACGCCGTCTTCCCTGGGCCACTATTTCATCCAGTGCCTTGTCGATAAAACTCATGAAATCGACATACACCCCATGGACCTGAGGCAATCTGACCGTCGCAGTATTAAAACTCACACGCGGTATATCCATTTCCAACAACGGTGAATCTTCAAGAACAAACACCGAGTTGACGAACATCACACCCGCCAAGCGATTTTCCGAAGCATCGCGGATCAATTGCCGTTGACTTTCACTGTCATCGTGGCCGTTGACATCGTGATAAGTAATGATCTTTCGTGGCACAGGCGAATGTCGCTGTAACAGTGCCGCCGAATCGGCCAACGCTTTCCAGTGCTGTGACCAAGGTTGCTCAGTACTTTCCTGGGGGTGGCCCTGAAACACCAACGCGTAGTGATACAGATGCGGCGGATAATCAGCGACAAATGTCCCCCGGCTACCCTGGGAATCCACAAATCCTTCGCGTAACAAGCGATCAAACACGGCACGCACCATGTCGTTCGACACGCCGAAACGATCGCGGATTTCCGTCCGTGTTGGCAAACGGGCACCTGGCCCTAAATCTCCGCAAACAATATGGTTACGAATTTTCTCCAGCAGTTGGCGCTGATTCGTAACAGGTGTTTTTCCACGCTTTATCATCAAATATACCGATTTTAAAATACTAATACCGGTATTAGTGTAATTCCAAAACGGTCTTTGTCAAGGATTTTCTCACAATTTTCAGACGCCGCTGACCGAGTCGCGACGCTGGATTTTGCGTTTCTCGATCGCCATTATTGTGGCTGCAACAACATCAGCCGAACATTGCTGGCGAGGCGCGCTACGACCATCGGCACGATACCGATCTAAACTAACAGACCTATGCAAATCTTCGACGATCTCTGGCCAGCGATCACACACATTGCATTGCTCCACAGGATCGCAAGCTGATCCGTTAAACAAATCATGGGGTTACACCCGCCCCCTCCAGACAGTGACCCCGGCCAAGGCAAGCATTCGCGTGCCAACCGTGCCAACATGGCCAGGTGCAATTCGTCGA
>JAUHYI010000133.1 GCA_030426385.1 Phycisphaerae bacterium | reverse complement strand
CCCCTCACTCTCCCACTCACTTTTCCCCTTCAAAACCAGTCGATTCTGCATCGATCAACTCCAACACATCCATGCAAAATCGCTCCACCACTTCCAACCTTTCGCGTTTAACGAATAACGTCCATGCCCCCGCTCCCCCTTTCTGGGTCTGGGCGGACCCCGACCTCTGCGGCTTTCAAATCGAAACCCTCCGCGCCTGGTGGCTCATCAATCGCCACCATTACCTCACGCAATAATCACTTGCAGGCAAACTCTAAGTTTTGCGTTTAGCGGGAGCGGCGCAGCCACCCGTAGGCGCGTCGTATAGATGCGTGTGCTTATGGCCAAACGCAAGACGCTGCGCACGTGGGGGGTGTTATAAAGTTCATGCGTTCTAAAATTTTTTCTCAAACAGACCCCCGGTATGCACCGGGGGCTAGCATGAATGAAGCGCGTGAGTATTTATCACTATTCGTATAGCGCGCGAGTTCTATGCGGGATGGGGGCGGGATGAGAGCGGGATGGGGGTTGGTCTTTTTCAAAACAACACACGTCAGGCATGTTTTGCCAAGGCAGCGCGGCGTTGATCGCTATATGCCCACAAGCCATGGGGAATCACGTCGAGTTGTAAACGCGATAAAACCGCTTGGGCTAAGGCATCAAGGCCAACGCCAGTTATTGCGCTGATTGACAAGGTGTTCGTGGTGTTCGTGGTGTTCGTGGTGTTGCTGGGAGTGGGGTCGTCAGTCGCAGGAGCGTTAGTTGTGTGATGCTCGCGACGCGCATCATGATCATGGGTCGCGGTTGTTTGGTGGTCATTTGATACCGGCGTGCCGCTAGTTGCCAAATCTATTTTGTTGATCACATGCAAATCCGCAGGCCGAGGCAGAGTCTGATCATCGGGCCAATCGTGTTCACCGTCGCGAATGCGAATCAAGACGTCCGCCTGTTCGATCACACGTCGGGCCAACCCGATCGCAGCCTGTTCCACCGCATCATCACTGGCGCGCAAACCCGGCGTATCCAGCCAACGAATCGCCACGCCGCCCCACGTCACCAACCCGCCCACCCAGTCTCGCGTCGTGCCCGGCAAATCAGCGACCAGACTGGCTGAACGCCCCAACACGCGATTGGCCAACGTGCTCTTGCCCACGTTCGGCCGACCCACCACCACGACCGTCGGCGGCATCAACAAGCGATCCAACACCGCGCTACGCGCCGCAATATCAGCCGTCGATTCTCGCGCTGAGGCAGGCGTGTTTTCCCAGGCTCGCCACAAGGCAGGCTGATCCAACAACACATCAATCGCCGCAGGACTCGCAGCCCGGGCCAACACATCGAGCATTTGCGCTTCATCCGCATCACGCGCTTCGGGGTAACGTTGGATCGCTTCCATCGTCGGCTGTTCCACCGCCCCCAGCTCCACCAAACGATCCAGCAACCGACGCACCACGCGCAACCCGCCATGTGGCATCAATTGCCCATGCGTCGGCGTCACGCGTCCGGCCAACCCTTCATCAATATCATCCAATCGTTTTAAAAACACCAAACCAACCGGCCAATCATCCGCACGCGTTTCATCTATCGCTTGTTCGCCTGATCGGCTCGTCAGTTGTGACAGCAATCGCACCAGCGCATCGGTCGGCCCGCAAAGATCAATCACCGCAACCGCGCCACTGGCTTGCGCCGAGGTTGCCAACGAAACAATTACGTCATGATTTTTCGCCACTACCGCCACGGGTTAGGCTCGCTATGAATTCGTGGGTGTCGGAAATACCGCATCGATTATCGATCCAACAATTCCGGGCCGCGCGGTTCCATCGGTAAACCGTTGGGGAAATTCAACGCCAACAAACCCAACGCCAACACGCTTGGCAACAATTCCGGCATGCCGAAATTCCCGGACATATGGACCGCGACTAATCCCAGCACTGCCCAACCTTCGCACACGCCGAACAACACGATGTTGCCTACGAAATAGCCAAACGGCGTGACGACGTTGCCTTTCCAATTTCGTTTATAGCATTGCAATCGGAAAAAATATGCGATGGGGGTCACGATAAAAAAACTACCCAGGCAGGTTTTGAATAAAAAGGTTGCCGTTTCCGGCTGCGTTTCAACGGTTCCTTGCTTGACGAGATAAAACAGAAACGCGGCCATGCCGATGATCGTGACAATCATCGCGCCCCACACCATGCGCAACGCAGTCAGGGCCTGCTTGGGATCGTGCAACGGTTGCGGGGAATCATTCGCCATGGGAAACCTGTCAATTGGTGATGAATAGTACCGCGGCATAAACCGGCAAGGGTTTATTTTTTAGCCGCAGATGAACGCGGATGAACGCAAATGGGAGACATTTTTAGCCGCGAACAAACGCCAATATATTCAGAAAATATTTTGAACGAGGAATGTAGGAACTCAGGAATTTTGAACCCCCTGTTTCATCGCAACATTGACCGATATTAGTTTTGATTCCTGAGGATCTGTGTATATTGGTGGTTATAAATTTTCATTCCTGATTTCCTGATTCCCTCGTTTTTTTCATCTGCGTTTATCTGCGGCTATCTGCGGCTAAAAAATAATCGTCTATTCTTCGCGATCCTGTTCGCGGCGCAGCGCGGCTTTGAGCGTGACGCCGATGCCCATGAGTGTCAGGTCCGGAGCCACCCGATCAACCAGGTCGTAATCGCGGAACAGAATTTCCGAATTGCCGCCGGTCGCGATCACCATGGGATAGGTGCCGATGATTTCGGCAAACTGTTCGACCAGTTCGCGTACCATGCCACGCAAGCCGTAGAACACAGCCGAACGCATCGCCTCGACGGTGCTGTGGCCGATCGGTTCCACTGGTGCGGTGAATTCGATGTCGGGCAATTGTGCGGTGTGTTCGTACATGCTGCGCAACATTAACTGTGCGCCAGGCCCGATCGCGCCACCGTGAAACGTGCCTGCCCCATCGACCAGATCAACGGTGATCGCGGTGCCCGCATCGACCACCACGCACGCCTGTTGCAACACGTCATACGCGGCGGCGGCGTTGAGCAATCGATCTTCGCCGATCATTGCTTCGGGATCCAACTGTCGGCCGATCGGAATCGGCAAGTCAGCTTCCACGCGTTGGATTGGATGCGGCAAGACGCCTTTTAAAACTTTTCGTAATTCATCCGACAGCGGCGGATTGGTGGTGGCCATCACGATGGACGTTTCATCGCGGTGGCGCAATGATTCAAACGTGCGTGTGATCTCGCTCGACAGAGGCTCGGCCGCGTCGTTGGCAAAGGAATGATTGGCAACTAACTTGCCTTCTTCAAAACCGCCAATGCGCGTCCGGCTGTTGCCGACACTGATCGCCAATAAGTTGTAGGGGATATTCGAAACAGTCATGCGCTCAACAGGATACCCGAAGTGGCCGTGGTCTACTTGGCCAACAGTATACTGATTCTGTCGAGGACCAATCACAGGCCGATCACAGCCGACAACCGCCCGCGGTCAGGCGTCAGGCGAACTATCCGCTTGGGTTTTTTCGTTCATTTTCGCCAGGTCCCAACACGCTTCGAGCAACTCGTCCAGGCCGTGCCGCGATGCGGTGCTAAACGGAATCACCCGCCGTTGGATTTTTTCGTGAATCATTTCAGCCGCTGCCGCGCGATCAGCATCGGTCGGCAACAGATCCATTTTGCTCAGGCCCACCACCTGCGGTTTAGCTGCCAGTTCCGGCGAATATTCCGCCAATTCCCGGCGAATCGTCAGGTAATTGTCGATCGGGTCCGACCCGTCCATCGGCTCGATTTCCAACACATGCACCAACACGCTCGTTCGCTCGACATGCCGTAAAAACTGCACGCCCAACCCGTGTCCGTCATGAGCTCCCTCAATCAAACCGGGAATATCAGCAAACACCAATCGCCGATAGCCCGACAATTCCGCGATGCCCAGATTGGGTTCCAAGGTCGTGAATGGATAGTTCGCAATTTTCGGCGTGGCATGAGATATCCCGGCCAACAGCGTCGATTTGCCCGCATTGGGCATGCCCACCAGCCCCACATCGGCGATCAATTTCAATTCAAAACGCAATCGGCGAGTTTCACCCGGCTCGCCCGGTGTCGATTGGATCGGCGTTTGATTGGTCGCCGTTTTAAAACGTTCGTTGCCAAACCCGCCCGCACCGCCCTTGGCAGCGCAGAATTCCTTGTCGATCTCATCCAGATCGCTCAATAGCTCGTCGGTCTCCGCGTCATACACGAACGTCCCCACCGGCACCTGAATAATCAGATCCGGCGCCGACTTGCCAATGCATTGTTTCGACCCGCCCGATTCGCCCGGCTTGGCGGTCCAATGATGCTGACTGGCCAAGTCCAACAACGTCGACACATTGTTCGACGCACGCACGATCACCGATCCACCATGGCCACCGTCGCCGCCATTGGGACCGCCCTTGGGAATATATTTCATCCGCAGGAAGCTGACGTGACCGTCACCCCCCTTGCCGGATCGCACTAAAATTGTCGCGGTATCAACTAACATAAACGTGGCATTTCTGATGGCCGATTTTTAATCGCTGATTTGAAAATTCGGATTGCCATTGGCAAAACGTACCATGACCACCGCATCGGTTTGCCCATATTAAATCGCTAAAAAAACACCGCGGTCATGGTGAACGCGGTGTGGAATTAGCAAGTCATGCCAGCATGGTTTTTCGTCGAAGCAAGGCCATGCTATTTCGCGATAGCACGGCATCGTGGTCGACGATTAACCCGCTGCTGCCAAAGGTCGAACGTGTACACGTCGGCCCTGGAACTCAACGGTGCCTTCAACCAATGCGTACAACGTGTCATCTTTGCCGCGGCCGACCATGTAGCCCGGTTTAATCGGCGTGCCACACTGACGGATGATAATCGCACCCGCTTTGGCAATCTGACCGCCATACAATTTCACACCACGATATTGTGGGTTGGAATCGCGACCGTTCTTGGTAGAACCTTGTCCTTTTTTATGTGCCATGGCAATGATCTCGTGATACGGGTCTAATTAGTGATGTTTTGGATACGGGAAAAATATCAAGTCGCTCGGGGAATCATAATTAGGGGTAACCGGCAAGCGGATAGCCCGATTCCAGCGAGCCACACATTGTACAAATTCCCCTCATCATGAGCAACCCCACTTAATCGGTGCCCTGACTCCGGTACTGGGCTAGTCTGAATTTTCTGACGAGCCGCGACCGTCAGGGAGCGGGGGGGGGGGGGGCCTGCCATACGGAAACCCGCTTCCTGACGGTCGCGGCTCGTTGTTTTTTCGAATTAGCCCACTACCCTGGCTCCGGCTCCGGCTCTGGCTCCGGCTCCATTGTTGGGGGGCTTTATCCGTGGGTAGGGCCGACCCGCGATATTCATCGCGGGCTATTACCCCCCCCACCTTACCCCCCACATTACCCCCCGCTTTGTCCCCCCACTTTTGCCCCCCACTTTGCCCCGCATATTTTTCTCGCATATTTTTCCCGCGTGGCTCTCGCATTTCTCACGCGTATCTCCGAACCGTGGCCATGTCTTTGACGCACGAAAATGTTACCCTACCGCCATGCTAGGACTAGGCGTCAATATCGATCACGTGGCCACCATCCGACAGGCTCGACGAACCTACGAACCCGACCCGGTCTGGGCGGCGGTCGAGGCACAGCTCGGCGGTGCTGATGGCATCACCATGCACCTGCGCGAAGACCGTCGTCATATTCAGGATCATGATGTCGAACGTGTGCAGGCTATGTGTCATATTAAGTTGAATCTGGAAATGGCTGCGACCGAAGAAATGGTGCAAATTGCCCGACGAATCAAGCCTGATATGGCGATGCTCGTACCCGAAGGCCGACATGAAATCACGACCGAAGGCGGGCTTGATGTCTCCGGTGGGTTGGCACGCATTCGTGATGTGGTGGCCAGTCTCGCCAACGCGGGCATGACCGTCAGCGCGTTCATCGATGCCCAGCCGCAGCAGGTTGACGCCGCGGCCGAGGCGGGATTTTCCGTCTGTGAAATCCACACCGGCCCGTATGCCGAAGCATTCCACGCACAGGCGGGTGACATGGATTCGGCGCCGGTGGTTCACGAACTGGACCAGGTTGCCGACGCCGGCCGACGCATTCAGGCCGCAGGCATGAAATTCAATGCCGGCCACGCCCTGAATTATGTGAATGTCGGGCCGATTGCGAACCTGCCCGGGGTCAGTGAATTGCACATCGGCCATGCGATTGTGAGTCGCGCGGTTTTCGTGGGCCTGCGTCAGGCTGTCGCGGACATGAAAAAATTAATGCATTCCCACGCTGGCTAAGGGCGTCCATCTCGGGGTTTGGGCGAAATTGACCACAAATTGGGGAAAACCTGCCGCGTCGGAGTGATTTTGCGTCCAAATCGCCCGTCAACCGGTCCAAATCACCTTCCGACGAATCAGTCCGGTAAAAATCCCGCCAAAAACCGCCATTTCACCCTCTAGCCGATTTGCACCCCACTTGCGCGATGCCCAGCGTTGAGGCGAAATTCCCATAGCCCCGATAATTTCAAGGGCTTGCAACCTGTTAACCCCTTGCAGGCGAGGCCCGGAAACTTTACACTTCGAGGCCGAGACTTGATTGTCTCTGGTGGAATTCTCAAACCCCACGAGAATTCTCCCCGGAATAGAAACTGAATTTCGATCATTGCCGCGAAGAGCCCCGATGATATGAGGCTCGAAACGTGGGCCAAACAAACCACCAAAAGGTTTGTGTCCCATTAATCGAGTCACATAAAATCGTCGGCGAATTCAAGGAGGCCGCCTTGCTTCACTGTCTGTACCCGACCGTCTCCTCATTGACTCGTCAATCCACCATACGATTTGCGAAGTTCGCTTCGCACCATTCGCACAAGTGGACCCTTGCTATCGGCCTCGGCGTCTGCCTGACGCTCGGTGGCCTCGGCGAACAAGCCCTTTCACTGCTCAGCCCGAACGCGGCTTTCGCTTCCGACGGTGACGTCGATGTGGCTGACGCCGCTGACGTGATGGCTGACGGCCAAGCGATTGAACTCACCGCCGATCAATTATTCGAACAGGGCATGTCAGCATTCAAAGCTGGCAACCTCGCCGAAGCCAAAGCCAAATTGCAACGCGTCGATGCCACGCAACTGGTGGATCGCAAGAACCGCGTCACGCTTTACGAAACACTTTCCGAAATCGACAAAGGTTTGGCCAATGCCAAGCCTGCTGCTGCCGTTGGTACAGACACGGGCGAAGCCATGTCCGATGCCGCCAGCAACAACGTCGAAACCGATGAAATTGCAGCCCCTGCCGCATCAACACCTCACCAGTTATTCCGTCAGGCCAACCTGTCACGCGAAGCTGGCGATCTCGATGAAGCCGTCGTGCTTTACAACCAGGTGCTCACGATCGTCGAGCCGAACACGGAAATCCACAGCGCTGCTGCCGCACGCTTGGCCGAAACCCGACGCATCCAGCAACCCGATGTCAATCGCGCTCGGCGACAACTCGACCAGGCTGCGATCGCCCTTGATGGTGGCGATATAGAACGGGCCTCCGCATTGCTTATCACGGTCAGCCAATCCGGCGTGGATTTAGGATGGTTCGACAACGAACGCCTCACCAAACTTTCCAAAGCGGTCGACCTGCGTAAGCAAACGCAAGAAGCAGTCGTCTCGGCCGAGGCACCGTTGGACACCACGGCAAACGCGAATAACTCGGACGCTGTGAGCGAGCCTGCCACTGATGTGATGGCTGCCGGCCCTGCTCCTTCAGAAACAGAAGTCGTTCCGGAACCAGCACCCGCCACAGAGCCTGAGCCTGTGGTGACTGCAACCGAGTCAGCCGATTCAGATGATTCAAACGATGCGGTTGATACGGCACCGAAGAACAACCTGCTCGCCAAAGCGCGTCAGCTCGAAGCGCAGGCCAAGGTCGCCGAAGGCCGATCGGCTGAACGCTCTGGCAATTACCGCCAAGCGATTGCGTTGTATCAACAGGCCCTCGAATACGACCCTGCGAATGAACAGGCCATCGCCCTGCTCAAAGCCGCGGGTGTGAAAGCCGACCAAAGTCAACTGCCGCAAAACGTGCTCGACACGGATATCTACGATCGCCAGATTCGCGCAGCCGCGGTTGTCGCTGAGTATCGCAGCCTGAGCAATCGAGCCACACAATTACGCAGTTCGGGTAACTATTCAGCCGCTGTCGAAGCGATCCAACAGGCCAAGCTCATTCTCGATCGCAACGAGCGATTCCTGAGCACCGCAGAATTCCAGGGCCTGCGTCAGGAAGCTGACCGCCTGTCCGCAGAGATCTCCGAAGCCGAACGCGTGGCCACCCAAGAGCAACAGAAACAGATCGCCGATCGGCAAACCGAACAGATTCAATCCCTGCGAGAAGAAGCGTTGGTCCGCCGCATGATCGAGGTCAACGACCTGATCAAACAGGCCGCTGACCTGCGTCGTGAACAGAAATACGAACGTGCTCTGGAACTGGTCGAGCAAGCGTTGTTCCTTGACGCCAATAATGTGGTCGCCCAGACCATGAAGGAAATGATCCGTGAATCGAAGATCCTCTTCGATGCTCGCAATATCTCTCGCCAACGGGCCATCAACCGGGCTGAGATGTTCAACCAGACCAACGAAGCCACGATCCCCTACCCGCAGTTGATGACCTATCCCGAAGATTGGCCGGAACTGACCGCTCGGCGTCTGGCGGATCTCGAACAACGTGCTGAAGATTCCGAAGTTAATCGACGCACCTCGCTTCGCATGCAGGAATCGATTCCGATCAACTTCGAAGCCAACCAACTGATCAACGTCATCGACTACCTGCGCAACACCACCGGCGTGAACTTCTACGTCAACTGGAACGAACTGCGTAACTTCGGCGTCGAAGAAGACACCCCGATCACCCTGGCACTCAACGATGTCGCTGTGGAACAGGCCCTGGACCTGATCCTCCGCAGTGCCACCATTGACAAAACCACCCCGCTGGGATGGACGCTCAAAGACGGCGTGGTCATCATCTCCACCGAAGAAGACCTCCGCGAATCGCTCTTGGAATTACGCTTCTATGACATTCGCGATCTGGTGCAACCTGTGCCCGACTTCACCGAATTCCCTGAATCGGCCAACCGTGGCAGTGAAGGCGGCAGTGGTGGCAGCAGCGGTGGCGGCGGCGGCAGCGGTGGCGGTGGTGGTTTGTTCGGCGACTCTGATGATGACGAAGATCAGGTCCTGGCCGAAGAACTTATCCAAGAACTCATCGACACCATTCAGGAAACCATCGGCCAGGAAGAAGACTGGCAGGCCTTCGGCGGTCGCGGCACTCTGCGGTTCCAATCCGGCACGGGCAATCTGATCGTCAAAAGCACCCCACAAAACCATCGTGAAATTCTCACGCTGTTCCGACGTTTGCGTGAAACACGTGCGATTCAAGTCTCGGTCGAAAGTCGATTCCTCATCGTCGATCAAAACTTCCTCGAAGATGTCGGCGTCGATCTCGATTTCCAACTCACCAACCTCGGCGAAAAATGGGGACCCATCAAGGTCGCTCAGGACTCGGCGAACATTGCCGTGCCTAGCCCAACCGGTCTGCCCGGTGGCTTCGGGTTCACCGGTGGTACTGCGGGTAATTACACCAGCGGTAGCGGTTACGCCAGCACCGGCCACGGGCTCGACTTTGTCGCCTCTTACCTCGATGACATTCAGGTCAACCTGATTGTCCGGGCCACGCAAAACTCACGCCGATCCGTCTCACTTGACGCACCTCGCGTGACCTTTACCAACGGCCAATCGGCCATCGTCCGGGCTGAACGTGATACGGCGTATGTTGCCGACTTTGAAACCGGCCCCGATGTCGACATCGCCGACCCGGAAATCGAAACCATCTCGTCCGGCGTGCGTATGCTCGTCTCCGGTACCGTCAGCCATGACCGTCGCTATGTGACCTTGACCCTCAGCCCACGGCTGGTCAACCTCATCGCGATTCGTAACTTCACATTCACCGCACCGGTCCTGGCCGATGATGGCAATGCTGATACTGACGATGTCGTCACCGGCTCGCAAACCATCACCATTCAACAACCCGAAACCGAGGAAATCATGGTCAGCACGACCGTGACCGTCCCCGACAAGGGCACACTGTTGATCGGTGGCCAACGCGTGGTCTCCGAAACGGAAATCGAATCAGGCGTGCCTGTGCTGTCCAAGATCCCGTTCCTCAATCGGCTGTTCAGTAACCGCAGCACGATCAAGGACGAACGCAGCCTGTTGATTCTGGTGAAGCCCACCATCATCATCCAGAACGAAGAAGAAAACCTGATGTTCCCCGGCTTGCTTGACGACCCGGCCAACTACAACGCTGGCCGCACCAAACGTTGAGCGATTAAGCAAACGTCCAGGCCACACACGCTTCTACAATCGTTGGCTTTCAAGCTGTATTTAAACCCCTCGATTGTGAAATAAAATCAAACCCAAAAACGTCGCGACTCGCTCGCGGCGTTTTTTTTTCGTTTTCGTTTTCGTTTTCGTTTTCGTTTTCGTTTTTATTGTTGTGCCGTTAGCTGCTACGGACATTCAATTTTCGCGGTGACGCCAGCGGCCAGCCAGGCGAAGCTGAGGAAGTTGATGGCTTTCTTCTCATAACGCGTGGCGACGCGGCGGCACTGTTTGATCCGGCGGAAGA
>JAUHYI010000016.1 GCA_030426385.1 Phycisphaerae bacterium | reverse complement strand
CCGGGGTCAAACTCCCAGGCGGGCAAGGCCGCAAGATCAGGCGGCGTCCACCGACCGTGATATTGCTCAGCATAGCCGGTCGGTGCTGGATAATCATCGCGCTGGTTCTGGTGATGCGGTTCGAGCAGCGAAAGCATCGCAAGAAACGGCTGCGTACTCTTGGCGCGGTCATCGATGTAGCGAATCAATGCATCGGTGCAAGCATCGACACGGTAGCCGGGAAGCTTGACCTCTTGCTGGTTCTGGTCCCAGAGTGAGACTTGGTAAGCATCGGAAGTGCTTTCAAGCACATTGGCCGCAAGCCAGTCCTGATAGTCCCCGCGGAGTTCCGGGGCGACCGGGCCGTGGATGCCGTGCTCTCCCAAGTGCCATTTGCCGAAGTATCCCGTCCGGTATCCGGCAGCGTTGCACCGCTTGGCAAGCGTCTCGGCTTCGGGCTTGAGCGAAAACCCGTTTCGCCACACGCCGGTCGTTGTCGCATACTGCCCGGTCTGGAGGCATGAGCGTGCGGGGCCGCAAACCGGCTGGCAAGTGAAAAGGTTGGCAAGGTGCGTACCTTCACGCGCCACACGGTCAAAGTTAGGCGTCAAACCGAGTGGGTTTCCGTGAACGCCAGTGGAGTCATGTCGCTGCTGGTCGGTAAAAAAGATAACGATATTTGGGCGATCGGACGAATCATTCATAATGGTGGACCGTCGGAAAATCGCAAACTCAACCGTAACAGTCACAGTAACTATAAACTTCAGAGCGGTCGCCAACAACCTATCGATAGTTTGCATTCGGCAGTGGTACATTTTGAAATGCTTAACGAGCCGCGACCGTCAGGGAGCGGGCCAAGCCTGTTGGAAACCCGCTCCCTGACGGTCTCGTTAAAGTGAACCACTACCTTGCATTCGCCAGCAAAAGCGCCGAATTACGTGGCCGCATCACCAAGCTCGACCTCCAGTTCGACGCCAGCGACTGCAATTGAGCCGAAAAGTGTGGGGTGTAGTGTGGGGTGGCATGGCCTTATTCTTGAATTGTGTTTGGCGGGCACTATGCTGTTGTTCGGGCGGGCATCACGGTGACATGCGACACGCGAATGGTCAATTGGTCAAGCGTTTGTGAGGGGGCGTGCGAATCGCTGTGATGTGTTCGCGATGTTGCCAGGTTTGTCGTTCCTTTAACGTTAGAAAATTTATGTTTGAAAAACCAAGCCCTACGACCGACCGCGCTGCTGTTCGCCCCAATATCCTGCTTATCATGACCGATCAACAGCGGGGCGATTGTCTGGGCATCGATGGCCATCCTTGTTTGATGACGCCGACGCTCGATGCATTGGCCGCGGGCGGTGCTCGGTTTTCTCATGCGTACTCAACGTGTCCGTCATGCATCCCCGCGCGGCGATCGCTTTTATCGGGGCAGTTCCCCGCGACGCATGGCATGGTGGGGTATGAGGAAAACGTGCCGTGGCACCCGGACCACACGCTCCCCGGTGAACTCCGCGCGGCTGGCTACCACACCGCGCTTGTGGGCAGGCCCATGCACCAGCACCCTTCACGCAAACGCTTCGGCTACGACCACATGGTCCACGTCGACGACCATGCTCATCACCTTCCGCATCACGCGCTGCCGCACATGCCTGCGGCTCCTGATGGTCACGGCTTGTCCGCCAATGGTTGGACCGCGCGGCCATGGCATCTCGACGAGACTGAGCATCCGACCTATCGCACTGCCGATGAAGCCCTGCGATTCCTCGATACATGGCGAGATCCTGCCGCGCCGTTTTTCCTCACGGTATCTTTCATTGCGCCGCATCCGCCGTTATGCCCGCCGGGGTTTTACATGGACCGTTACTTGCGGCTGGACACCCCGGCAGCTGAGATTGGCGACTGGGCCCAGCCGCCGACGCAAGGCGAGCGCGGTTTTGCTGTCGATAGCGATCGTGTGCATCTCACCGGCGAAGCGCTCAAGTCGACGCGAGCCGCATACTATGGGCTTATCAATCACGTCGACGATCAGATTTGTCGAATATTGCAGGGATTAACTGCGGCCATCGATCCGCTCACCGGCTGTCGTGCGATCGACAACACCATCATTGCGTTCACGTCCGATCACGGCGAAATGCTCGGCGATCATTACCTGTTTCGCAAAACGTATCCTTACGAAGCCTCCTCGCGTGTGCCTTTGATCTTTCGCTTGCCTCAGGGGATGTGCACCGAAGCCACGAATAGTGGTCGTGTGATTCACGAGGCTGCCTGTCTCGAAGACATCATGCCCACGCTTCTGGATTTGTCGGGCACGCCGATCCCCGACGGCGTGGACGGCCGCAGCCTTGCGCCATTGTTGCGTGATGAAAATCCAAACTGGCGTGAGTATCTTCACGGCGAACACGCGACATGCTATGGCACTCATCAAGCCAACCACTATCTCACCGATGGTCGTGAGAAATATATCTGGTACACGCAATCCGGTCTTGAGCAACTGTTCGATCTCGATGCGGATCCCAATGAGTGTCATGACCTCATTGCATCGCCTGCTCATGCCAATAATGTGGCTCGATGGCGAGAGCGCATGATTGCGGAATTGTCTGGTCGGCCCGAGGGATTCACCGATGGTGAAACACTCATCGCCGGTAGGGCGTACCCCAGTTTGCTGTAGATTGGATCAGGCCTCGACTTCCATGGCCATCAGTCGTCGCATGTTGTCGCGACCGATGCGGATGCCGGTGAGCGGTTCTTCCAGGCCTTCAAACTCGATGGATACCACGCCGTCGTAGCCCGCGATTTTCAGCAGTCGCATGCATTGTGCCACGGGCACGTCGCCGTGACCGATGATCGAGCCGCGCCAATAATTTCCGCCTCGCGATACGCGCCAGCCTTCACCGGGATGGATGCCATGGCCCGGCTTGAGATGAAAGTCCTTGAAATGCACATGACTGACGTAGGGCAGTACCCGCCCCAGTGCCAGGCCCGGATGCTCATCGGCGCAGATAAAATTTCCGACATCAGCCAATAAGCCGAAGTTTTCGTGATCCACGCCGCAGGCGAGTTTTTCTACGCGCTCGCTGTCCTGGCAGAAGTAGCCATGGTTCTCCACCATCGTGTGAATGCCCAGGTCGGCCGCGTATTGCGTGACCGCGCGGCAGCCTTCGATCAGCCTCGGCAGCGCTGCATCAAAGGATCGCGGCCCCTTGTGCGACTCGGAAAAACCACTGGTCGCATCGTGACGCATGCCTGGCGCGCCAAGACGATGGGCGATGTCTACCTCGCCCTTGACTCGTTCGATTTCCGCGGCTAGATCGCCACCGCTGCCGTTGAGGAAGTCGGCCCCGATGGTGTAGTTCGCAATCGGGAGGCCGACGGCTTTGGCTTTGGCTCCCAATCGATCGGCATAGTCGGCAAGCGTTACACCTTCGGGTGGTTTGATCGTGGAAAATTCAAGCAGCTCAAAGCCCAGTTCGTGGGTCTTATCGATGACGTCTTCGTAGGACATTTCGCCACTGGTGATTAAGCGACTGTAACTGTATGAACTGATGCCAAGCTTCATGGGGTGTGCCTTCGTAAAACTTAAATGGGAGCAGGTGAAAACGAAAGCTTAACTTATTCGTGGCTGGAACCAAACCCACTCTGGGCGTGGCATTGTTCGATGACCGCGATCTGGCGGGCCACGCTTTCAATCGTGACCGTCAGCGGCGAGGCCGTTTGGATGGCGCGGCTGATGTCCTGGTAAAAAAGGCGTACAGCAGGATCGTGGCCGTCGGTGGGCGGGGCGGGCACGGTCCATGTTTCTTCTTGCCAGTTCAGTTCATCGCGGTTGTAGGTGCGACCGGCTGTGGGCTGGCGATCGACGGGGCGCGGTGGCATGGTTGAGAAATCGACGTAACGCCAGTTGAGCGTTTGTCCATCGCTTTGCATGCCTCCGGATGAGCCCATGACCAGCCACTTGGGTGGGGCGTATGCGCAGGCACTGCTCAATTCCAGATCGATCAACGGCGCGCCGGGGCCGTGCATGATCACCTTGGCGTGGTCCTCGGCGTCGCCGGACCACAGGGCTCGATCCATTCGGCAAAATATTTCCGGCTGCGTGTCGCCGAACAGGACAAGCATCTGATCAAGAAAATGCGGCCCCGTGTTTCGCAGGATGCCGCCGCCGAATTCGCGCAGCGTTTGCCAGTCCCACCGTCGACTGAATGAATGGGCGCCGAGTCGGATCTCCACGATGCGCCCGAGCACGCCCGAAGCGATGACCTCGCACAAGCGGCGAAACATCGCTTCGAATCGCGCGTTTTGAAATGGTGCGATCACGCGATCGGTTTTTTCATCAACGGCCTTCACGCGTTCGACCTCTTCGGTGCAACTGGCGAACGGTTTTTCACACACCACATGCCGACCCGCACCAGCCGCAGCGATCGTGTGTTCGACGTGCAGATGGTTTGGGGTGGCGACGACCACCAGGTCCACGCCGTCATCGCCGATCAGTGACTCGAACGCGGTGTACGCTCGGCAGCCGAAGCGGGCCACTGCTTCGCCGCGTCGTGCTTCATCCAGATCGCTGACGGCCACCACCTGAAACAGATCGGGCATTTCGCCCAGGGCCCGGGCGTGGATATTCCAGCCGCTGCGTCCGAGACCAGCGATGCCCACACGGATGGGGTTTGGGGTGGCGGGTTGGGGGGTTGTGTTCATGGGTGGATTTTCGGGGTTGGGCGTGATTGAAAGGGGGGCGAGATAAAAATCACAAAATGCTGGCATATCTGTATCATTTATGATATGTTTTGTAAAACACGGTATATACTAATCGTGCCTGTCTCGAGTTAAAAGTATTGTTTTTTAGGAAAAAACGCATAAAAACATTGGGGTTTTAGGGGAAAACACCCCCTCGAACACATCGATACAGAATAGATACAGATTAGATACAGACATCGGAGTTTAACCGTTGCCCGCAACCGAGACCCGAGAATCCAGCCGAACCCGCACACGCAAGCTCATTGAAGCTGAGCTGATGCGGCTCGAGCCCGGCGGCCCGCTTCCGCCGGTTCGGCAATTGATGAAGACCCACAATGTCAGTCTCGGGCGACTCCAGACCATCCTCAGCGGACTCGAGCAGTCCGGCCTGATCGAGCGTCGTGCCCGTCGTGGCAATTTCAAAGCCAGCGGCACCAATCTGGCCCAGCTCACCCCATTTATCGACCTCGTCGTCGTTGGCGACAACCCCCGACAACGTCCCTATCACGGCTCGGTCATCGAAGCTATTTCCGAACACATCAGCAAAGACGGCCAAGGCTTGCGTCTGCACCGCCTGTCCAGCGAAACTCCCATCGAGGATGCTCACGCTCTGACCAATCGATCGGATGTCCGTGCCTGCATTCTCCTGGCTGCTAACGCATCGCTGGTCGGCGCTGCGTTCTCGCGTACGCCCATTGCCAGTGTCTGCCTTCTTCCCAAAAATGATCCGCATGCCTATGGCTGTCCCTGCATCACCACCTCCGCGGATGTGACACGCTTGCAACTCGAGCACCTCTGGGAACTCGGCCACACCCGCATCGGTTTCATCGACCGCTACAATCCCGACAACCCCGTCTGGTCATTTCTTATTCGTCGTGAAGCCTATTTCCGGCTCATGGCTGAGCGTGGCCAACGCATCGAATCGCATTGGGTCGCTCAATCGGCCGCGATTGATCGCGATACACACAGCGCACTGGCACAGATGTTCGACCATCCACAGCCACCGACCGCAGTGATCGTCAGCGATGTTCAGTTGGCTATCACCTACCGCTTCCTGGCTTCCCGAGGCTTGCGTGTCGGCCACGACGTGTCGGTCATCGGTACGGACGGTCTGCCCGACGCCATGCTCATGGATCCGCCTGCGACCACCGTCAGCAGCTTCTCGAGCACTGTCGCGAAACTCATTCTTGAAACGCTTCGTCGGCTTTGTGCTAACCAGCCTGTGGATCACGTCCAGGCGGTGACCCCCGAACTGATCGTGCGCGAGTCCACCGCATCGCCGACCGAGATCAATGCCACGGCCATCGCGCCCTGAACGATTCAATGCCACAACGTCACAACGTCACAACGTCATAACGCCACAACGACCCAGCGATTGCGACCGAATACGAACCTATTACGAGCTTGTGATTAAAAAACCGAACTCTGCATCATTCACCGAAAGGGAGAGCCATGACTCACACGCCAACAAATGCAAAACTCCATAGCAAGCCCACGCTCATCACACGCATGGCTGCCGTCATCGCGCTTGCGGTTGTCGGCGTGTCAGGTGGCATGCAAACATCCGCCAATGCCGATGTGTACTTCGACACCAACGGCTACGAAGACGCGGACCTCGGCCCGGTCGACGACGATGATTTGTCCGACCACATTACCGGCACCATCGGTGGCGAGGTGGTATTCCTGGCTCAGCGTGGTGGTCAACCGTGGACGAACGTCGACTACGTCAGCTCCCCCACCAACCAAGGCAACCGCGCGGTCGAACTCCAGCTGGGCTATAACGGCACCTCCACTGGTTACAACATGGTCCGCAACAATATGAATTCTTCCGTCAGCGGCGACGAACCCGTCTACTACAGCGCCTCGTGGTACATCGCCCACAACGGACTCACCACAACCGTACAACATGCCGTCGGCATGCACCTGCGTATCGTCGACAACGGCGGACGCATCCCCTTTGGCCTGCAACCACTCGACAACGGCAACATCGTCTACGTTCTCGACCAGAGCTCTTCCGGGGCCACCTCCGGCGGCGTTGTTCTTGCCAGCCAAGCCTACAACCAATGGTATGACGTCACCATGGCTGTGACCCCCGACGTCGACCCCCTCACCCCCGGCATCCAACGCCTCGCCAACGTCTGGGTCAATGGCGTTCAAGTTCTCACTGACCTTGCCTGGACCGATGGACATGCCAATGCACAAGAAGGCCTAAACGGCATGTTCCTGCGATGGCAAACTCAGGACGCCGTCAACTATGCGGAAAGCCCTGCCCATCCCCACTTCAGCTATCTCGACGATGTCACCATCACCAGCACCAATCCTGTGCCAGAGCCAGGTGCTCTGAGCCTGTTCGGTCTGGGCATTGCCATGATGTGTTCACGTCGAACTCGTCGAGCGTAATGCAAAGACCGCTCTCAAAAAAATCACAAACCTTCTGGCTTAAAACACCACGCATTAGCACAACGACAACGGTTATCTGAACTCATCATCGCTCGCACGGATCATCGCTTCCTTCAAAGCCCCTGGCGTGCAAAATCATGCTGAAAATATTCAGAAAAAAACATGACTCGCTTTCGTGCCGTGGTGCTTTCACGCTCATCGAGCTGCTCGTCGTGATCGCTATCATCACGGTTCTGATCGCTCTGCTTCAACCCGCCCTCAAAAAAGCCCGCGAATCGGCCCGAAACATGCTCTGTAAAAGCAATCTTCGTGGCCTTTATCTCGCCACATACATTTATGCCGAGGACTACAACACCATCCTCCCCGGTCGCTTTGGCGAAGGCATCCATGGCAGTATCGGTTACGGCATCAGCCCGCGATGGAGTGAGTCATGGGTCTCCCAGCTCGTCATCTACGACTACCTGCCCGACGGCGTAAACGTTCGTAAACCTATCAACGGCGTTGGTGAATTCGTCAAAGGCTACGGCGGGACCGACATCGGATGGTGTCCTGTTTATCTCAACTTCCAGCCCGCTTGGCGATTGGACTACACCGCCACGGGCTATATCGCACGCACAAGTTATGGCTTCAACGGATTCATCGATCTCCAATCACGCGAGGCACCCACCATCCAACCCAGCCTCACCATGATGGCTGGCGATCACAACGAAGAAACCTTCGCGCCCAGTGATGTCGTCAACATCATCCGCGCTTACGCAGTCCACAACGACGGCCATAACCTCGTGTTCATGGACGGCCACGTCTTCCGCCGAGAGCCCAGCAGTTTTCTACATCCGCACACCGACCCCGGCGACCCCATCTTTTGGGGATTCCGGCAACAAAGCATCTACACAAACGATCTACCTACCTATTAAAACTTAATCAACGCATCAACGGTGCGCCGATGCGCCCCTCTACTCATACCTCTTCACAATCCTGTCCGGCAGCGCTCTCTTATTCGTCGTGACCGTAGCCGTGACATTACTTCCGCACCTTAACGGAGCCCAATCGTATGTTCAGTTGTTCCAACACCAGATACGCCACAACTTTTTTCCCAGTTCTCGCAGTGATGGCCGTCTTCATCGCAGGTGTCACACTCGCCCAAACCGCTAGCGCTGGCCACGACACCCGCGTCAGTCTCCTTGACTATCAACAACATGCCCTCGACGTCGGCGGCGACAATGAAGATTGGCAGCCAGCTTTCCAGGCTGCCCTCGAAGTCGCAAGGGATACTGGTAAACCGCTCCACGTTCCCGCTGGAACCTACCTCATTCGCCAAGCGATCAACGTCGTCCATGCGGGTAAGCCCGGGCTCTTCCTCAATCCCCAAAAAATTCAGATCGTCGGCGACGGCCCCAATCACAGCAACATCATCCAGAAAGTTCCCACCGAAAACGCCATCAACTGGACCGGCCCAACCTATAAAGAAAGCACCTCCGGCGGGGCGATGCGCGACATCTCCGTCAGCGGCGGTGACGTCACACTCAACATCAAATGGCACAACCATTTTCACATGGATAACTGTTACATCGCTTCGGCCCAAACCTATGGCGTTCATGCCGAGGGTTGGAGCAGTCGTTTTGCCAACTCCACCATTCGCTGGTGCCGACAAGCCGGACTCTACGGCCGCAGCCATTTCAATAACATCAAAATCGAAGGCATGTACTTCAGTCGCAACGGCCGCGGGATTCATCTCATCGGTGGCAACGGCGTCTTCATCAGTAACAGTGGACTCGAAAGCAATGCCAGCGCCGCCATTGTGATCCAACACACCAGCAAACCCGTCATCACCAGTTGTTACTTCGAAGGCAACGGCCACGATCGCGGCCCTGATATTCTTGACATCGGCATCGGCTTTCCCAGTACCATCCACCTTGACGGCGTGGCCAACAGTGTCGTCATCGAGAACAACATCTTCCGTGGTGGCCAGGGCTACAACTCAGCCAGCCAGGTCGCCATCGCTGGTTGCGAAGGCGCTCGCATTCGTGGCAACCTGTTTGCCAACAGCCTCGTGGCCGTCAAGCTACTTGCCGAATCACAGATCAGTCAGGCAACCGTCGGTCCCATCAAGGGACTCATCGTCACCGGCAATACCATCGAAACACGTGACAAAGTTTTAGCGCTCCGAGGCGCACCCGGTACGTTTCTTGCCGAATCTGAACCAGGCCTGATCGAACGCTCCCTGGCCCACAGCAGCGTCTTCGAAGAGCCTCTCGAAATCACCCGCAAAAACACCTACGAAGACGAATAACCCCTCCCCCATATAGCCGCTTTCGGCTTAGCGTCCACCACTTTCCCTCCCTCCTTCCCCCGACACACACACCACCATCACCTACCAGTGATCCAATTTAGTTTTTTAAACAGTCCTTCAAATTCCTACCGGAAACGACCATGCCAATCCAATGCCGACCTTTGAATCATCTTGCACTCATCGTTGCGTTCGCTGCAATAGGCCTTTTCATACCAGCCCACGCAAGCCTCGCCGCAGACGACGGCCGGGTCAATATTCGTGATTTCCAGGAGCATGCCATCGACGTCGGCGGTGAAAATGAAAACTGGCAGCCTGCTTTCCAAGCCGCCATCCTCGCTTGTCACGATCAGGAAAAACCCCTCTACGTGCCCTCCGGTGTTTACAAAATCACCGAAGCGATTGAGATCACCCACGGCGAAGGATTCTTCCGCAACGGCAAAAATATTTCCATCATCGGTGACGGCCCCGATCACAGTGTGATCCAACAAAGCGATCCCACCAAAAACACATTGAACTGGTCCGGCCCAACCTATAAAAAAAGCATGGCCGGCGGTTCCATTCGTGACATCGCGGTATGGGGTGGTGATATCACCATCAATATCAAATGGCACAACCAGTTCAACATGAACAACTGCTACGTCGGCGGCGCCGAAACTTATGGTATTTATACCGAAGGTTATAGCAGTCGTTTTAACGACTCCATTGTTCGCTGGTGTAGCCAGGCTGGCATCGCAGGACGCGCCCATTTCAACGACATTCAAATCAGCGGTTTCTACTTCAGTCGAAATGGTCGAGGTATCGAACTCGTCGGCGGCAACGGTGTCTACATCACCAACTCCGGCTTCGAGCAACACGCCAGTTCTGCCATTTACATCCAGAATATCAGCAAGCCCGTCATCGCCAACTGTTACTTCGAAGGTAATGGTCACAAAAGAGGCCCAGAAAAACTCGACATCGGACTCGGCTATCCCAGCTCCATTCACCTCGACGGCACCACCAACAGCGTCGTTATCGAGAACAATATTTTCCGGGGCGGACAAGGCTACGCCACCGCGAACCAGATCAACATCGCCGCTTGTGAAGGCGCTCGCATCCGAGGCAATCTTTTCAGCAATGCCAAGGTAGCCATCATGTTCCTCGACGATTCGCACACGACACAAAAACGCATCGGCTCGATCATGGGACTCAAGATCGAAGACAACAGCATGGAGACTCGCGACAAAGTCCTCAAGCTTCGTGGCGAACCCGGACTATTTCTCGTAGAAGCGGCACCCGGCCTGATCGATCAAATCAAAGCCAATGGCAGCGTCATCGAAGAACCCATGATACTCAGCCGAAAAAATCACCACGCCAACGAATAACCCCCCCCCCACACACCCACACACACCCACACTTTTTTTCTGCGCCCCTGAATGCTTTTCGGTTGCGTCACCACGTCAACAACACCAACGCCCACACCCCCGCACGCGCCACAAGCAGCCGCGACCTCGAACACGATCAAGCCGTATACGTATGAGTCACCAACCACCGAACCTGCTTTTCATTTTTACCGATCAGCAACGGCGTGACACGCTCTCATGCTACGGCAATGATTTTGTGCAGATGCCCAATCTCAATCGCTTTGCCGAATCAGCTTGTGTTTTCGACGATGCCCATTGCACTGACCCGATCTGCACTCCCTCTCGCGGCAGTTTGCAGAGCGGGTTGTATCCTCACGCTCACGGTGCTTATGCGAACAATCTTTCCATCAATGCCGACACCCCTTGTCTTCCTGAATTGATCGACCCCGTCGTGCGTTCCCGATATCGCATCGAATATCACGGCAAGTGGCACCTCGGCGATGAGATTTACCCGCAACATGGCTACGAACGATTCGTCTCCGTCGAAGATTTTTACTTTCAACATTTCAGCGAGGGCCGTGATCGCACCGATCGTTCGGACTACCACCATCACCTGTTACAAAACGGATTCACCATCGGCCGCGATCCACGTGGCGTGTTCGATCGCGCGTTCGCGGCACGTTTGCCCGAACAATTTTCAAAAGCAAAATTCCTCGGCGACCAAGCCTGTGATTTCATTCACAGATACCAGAACCAACCCTGGGCATTAACCGTCAGTTTTCTCGAACCGCACGATCCATTCTTCGGCCCGCGCGATCAACAATACGACCCCGACCAAGTTCCTATGTTTCCCGGATTCGGCCAAGAACCCGGCAGCGATGGTGGTCCGCTTCCGAAACCGATTGCGGATCGCTTGAAACAGTTGCACGAAAACGGATATGGCAACTACGACCTGTCCTACGAAAAAACATGGCGTGAACTCACGGCGTGTTACCTCGGTCTGTGCAGTTTGATTGATACCCATGTCGGACGCATACTCGACACTCTGCACGATTGCGGCCTTGATGACAACACCATCGTCGTCTTCACTTCTGACCATGGCGAATTCATGGGTTCACATGGATTGCTGTTAAAAAAATTGCCATATCGCGAAGCGGTGCGCATTCCACTACTCGTGCGAGTGCCGGGACAACGCGAGGCCATACGCATCAATGGACCGGTCAGTCAGATAGACCTGGTTCCCACACTTCTTGAATTGATGGGGCAATCCGTTTCATCTCAATTGCATGGCCGTAGTCTTGCCAACGCATTGCATGCCACGCATGATGTTGACATTCGCGGACAGGCTTCGCCCTGCGTTATTTCGCAAAATTATCCCGCCATAAAAAGCCGAACACTCGTGTCCATTGATGGCTGGCGATATACCAACTATCTCACCACTGAAGAGCATGAACTCTACAATCTGAACGACGACCCCGGCGAGCACCACAATCTCGCATCGCATGCGGAACAACTACCACAAATGCAGCGACTATTCGGCCAATTGCAACAATGGCAAACAAACGTCAACGACACCCTTGAACTCCCCGAGCCCCAACTTCAGACTGCGTGAACCCTCCTTGCAGCCATCATCCATGTCATCTATTTCATCCAAGTCATCCACGCTATCATCGCTTTTACATGATCATCCCCAAGTGATTGCCGCCGAGCGTGACCAGGCGATTCGCCTTGCCGATCGCGCGATGAAGAAGTCGCCGGTTCATATCACCGACACCACACCGCCCGAACTGCAATGTGTCTCCGGTGATTACTATTCAAACGGCGAATACTGGTGGCCCGATCCCGATCAGCCCGATGGTCTGCCATTCATGCGTCGTGATGGATACGAAAACCCAAACAGTTTTAAATCACATCGTCGGATCATGCGGCAGATGATCGGTGCGGCGTCCGCGCTCACCGCGGCCTATCGATTGACCGAACAGGCTGATTACGCAACGGCTGCATTGACATGGCTCCACGAATTTTTTGTCGATCCCAAAACTCGCATGAACCCGCACATGTGTTATGCCCAGGCGGTGCCCGGCCGAGCTACCGGTCGCAGTTTCGGATTGATTGACACGCGCGTTTTGATTGAAACCCCGCGTTTGGTCGGCATCTTGCAAACCACGCCCAACGCCTCACGCGAAACGATCGACGGTATCAAAAATTGGTTTGCTGAATATCTTCAATGGTTACGCACGCACCCGCATGGCCGACAGGAATCTCGCAATCGCAACAACCACGCCACGTGCTATACCTTGCAACTGAGTATGTACGCCGCGCTTGTCGGCGACACGCGTTGCGTCAGTCGTTGCCGACGATGGTTCCGTCGTGTCTTGCTGCCCGATCAGATGGCAGACGATGGCAGTTTCCCAAAAGAAACCGGACGCACTCGGCCCTATAGTTATTCGATTTTCAATCTTGAGCAAATGGTGTTGCTATGCCAGATGCTTTCCGAGCCGTGCCATTCGGAACCGGGTAGCGATCTTTGGTCGTTCGAACTGCCCGACGGTCGCAGCATTCGGCGTGGGTTGGATTTTTTATATCCCTACCTCGATGATAAAAAAACATGGCCTTTTGGAAATGACGCTGAGAACACCGACGACCGACTGCCGCGCCGCATGGCATGGATGCTCATGGCTGCGCAGGCTACCGGCGACGAGCGATGGGAAAAACTTTGGCATCGTCTGCCCGCGGTCGAGGATGACCACCTGTTGACCGACCAACACACCTGCCGTTACGCATCGCTTTGGCTATAACGATTGCCTGAAAACAAAACCTATCAAAACCTATCAAGACCTATCAAGACCGACCAAAACCAAACAAGACCGGACATGAATCACATCAATACCTTGGCAACATTCGAAGACAATTTTAAAAACGGCTTGGAACAATGGGTCGCCGAAGGCCCACCCGGCACGATCATCAAAATCGAAGATGGTAGCGTTCTGCTCGATCCACGCGAAGCACAACATCGACCCGAGATGGGATTGGAAGGTTTGAATCTCTGGTGCAAAACGCCATTGGCTGGCGATTGGCGCATGAGTTTTGATCTCGAACCCATCGCACCGATCGTGGGTGATGGCGAGAAGTGCAATCTGCTATTCATGTTTGATTGCAAGTATCAGGACAAGTCGATCGACTTGCTCAAGTATTCTTTCAAGCGCCCCGGCTCTTACATTTTTCTGCATGGCAAGCCAGACAACTTACCGCATTACGAAAAGGTGTTGGACACGACCATTCCGTTGATGGATGGATACACCATTACCTACTACCGCATGAGTCCCGCGGCAGATACCAAGTACCAACTCGTCGCTCGGCGCAATCCGGGGTTTTACTTGATTGGGCAGCAGGACCAAACCGAGAAAGATCAGTGGAACTATCGCCACAAGGTTCACATCGAAAAGCGAAAGGGTCGTTTTCATTTTTATCAAAACGAACAACTTGCATTCGAGTTCGAAGACACCGGCGAACACGGCCCACAACTCACTGATGGCTATTGGGGGTTTCGCACATGGTGTGCCGCAGTCCGACTGTTTGGCGTTCGCGTCGAATCGCTTTGAATTTCTTTGAATCGCGTTTCACTATAAACCACGGCGAAGCATGACATAAAAATTACGATTTAGAATCGCGCGTGCCGATCTGTTTGGCGGGAACGCCGCCGTAGATGCCCATGGGTTTTGTATCGCGAGTGATCACCGCGTTTGCGGCAATGACACAACCCTGAGCGATCCGGGTATCGGCCGTGATGGTGACGTTCGCGCAGATCCACACGTCTTGCTCGAGTGTGATGGGCCCGGCCTTTTCGCCGGAAAGAGCCATCGGCACATCGGTGCGTTCATGATGATGGCCGACCGTGGCGAAGACGGTGTGCGATGCAATGTTCGCATAGGGTCCGATGGACAAACCGCCCCAACCATAGAGCACGCAGTTGGGCGCGAAGTGCGAATGGTGCCCGATCTCAACAAAGCTATCATCCCAATCGCCAAGCGAAATATAATTGCCGGGAAAAAATCCGACGTGATCTTGAATCACAAAGCGCCCGGGCGAACCCTGGATAAAACAATTGGGATAGAACGTGACATCGCTGCCGATGCGCGCGACCTGCGGTTGGCCGATCATATGAAAGCCGCGCATGAAGTTGACGCGGTCGCCGACCTCAAGGGATTCGGGATGTTCGATATAAACATCGTCAGCAATCTGAACGTTTTGGCCGCAGCTCTTGAATTGTTTTCGGTAGTCAGGCATCGCATGCAATCTCGCAAGTTAATAAATAGAGGTTTAATGATCAGGGGTTTAATGGAGTGGGGCAATCCAAATCGGACTCGACCAGCTCAGGTGTCCCACGGCCTGGCAAACATTGTGCGGATGTTCCTGATACGGCGTCGTATCTTCGACGCGAAGGTAGTACCACGCGGAAGTTTGCGGCGGATCAGGATCGATCCATGTTGATTGAAACACGCAATCATTGGTGTCGAACTGATGAACGACTCGGCCATCGCGGATGATTTGGATGTTGCGCAATGGTGCGTGCGACTGGATATCGATGGTGATTTCAAGGGGTTTTTCCCCATCCCATGGCAACGCGTCGCCCATGAATGTGTTGTTGATGCGAAAGTCGATGGCCGTGCGATTGCCGGTCGTGGCATAGCATTGCCGGTTGGCGAGCGCGTCGACGATGGCTTCTCTTGTGAGCGATCGGGCCCAGACCGCGACCAGCGCACCACCGAGACCGGGCACCGCACGATGGCCATCGCTTCCTCCGATGAAGCCAAATCGATGGCCGCTTGCGAGATGTTCATGAACGATCGACGAGACTTCCATGTTGATGGCCCAGCCGCTTGTGATTTCTACGTTGGCTTCCTGGCTTGTGCCAAGTAACGTGAACTCGCCATGATGAGCATGAGCAAAGACATCCGCTTCAGCGAGATGTTTGGCGAACGTGGCTTCATCGGCACCGTTGGCATCGATGCGACGGATCGGTTGGATCGCCGAATTGCGCGCGATGATCGAGCGATGGTTGTAGCTGTCTTTGCCATCGTTGCGATGGAAGGTCCATTCGAAACCGGCGAAAGGTATAAATTGGTTTGGGTCTTCGAGTACGCCCACGAGTGATTGTTGATAATTGACTTCGCTGCGCATCAACGCTTTGTCGGGATAGAAGTCGTTGTCAGTAATGCCCACAAAATCGAGGCCGGCCACGTCGCGGGCAAAATGGTAGAGCTCGTCGGGATGTCCCTCCGCATCGGGCGAGCACAGACTGTGATTATGAAAGTCGCCAAAATAAAGCGAAAGCGTTTGACCATCGACCGTGATTGTGGGACGAGACGAGTGGGGAAATTTATGGGGGAAGTCGTGGGGGGAGACGTGGGGGGAGTATGACGACCAATGCTCGCCTGGTTTGATGGATTCGGGATGCGCGTTTGAGCGCGAATTCATATCGATTCGCACGACTCGAAAGTCATCGCCTTGTTCCTGATGCTCTAGCTTTACGGCGATATCCATTTGCGATGTGGGCAGCAAGCGATTCGCATCTACAGCAAAACAACATCCGCCATCTTGCCATGTCATCGTGGGTTCCCATGAGCCGGCGCGATAGGTTCTGCCCAGCAGATATCCGTTCCAGAGATTGTTCCAATCTTCGATTTCGTCGCGCTGTTGTTCCCAAAGCAGGTGAACGGATCCGTCCGTGGTGGTGAGGAGTTGTGGGTGACGGCGTAAACCTGAGTAGCCGAAGTATCGCTTGATCGGAAGCAATCCCATGTGCAGCGGAGCCAGCGAACGTGTGATCTGCCATTGACTTTTTGAACTGGAACTGGAACTGGAACTGGAATTGGAACTGGAATTTAAGCCCGACATCGGCCCGGCATCGATCCACGCGCTTCGGCTCACGACGCCGTCTCGAGTCACGACCTGTTCGCGCACGTAGCACAACCATGGCGTCCCGTCCGAATCAAGGGTCAGTCGCGGAAGCACCAAACTCTCACCGACTTCGGCGAGCGTTGTGTGTTGATTCCACTGACCGCTCTCGTCATTATCGTTGTCGTTGTCGTTGTCATCATTGTTATTGTCATCAGTGACATGGTGGCCATTTTTGCGATTCCCCTCGGCACAAATATCGTGACGAACGACAAACGATTCGAGCGTCGATTGCCTGGCCGAGGTGTCGTATACCTCGACAACCACCAGCGTCGATCCGTCGGCGAGCAGGCAAAGTTGTGGCCGTGTGATGTAGTCCGTGAACACACGGCTGGCAGCCTTCGCCCATTGTCCGTTGGGCATCAGTGTGAGAATGTTGAGTTGATGGTGGCCTTGACGCGACAAGACGACACCGACTTCCAGCCTGTTTGCGTTCGATGTCATGGTGGCATCGTGCATCCAGAGATCCGAAGCAGTCGCGACATTAGGTTCCATCCATCGCCCATCTCTGCGCGATGCGTGCATCAACGTGTTCTGCTGCGAAATCCAAACGGCGTCGGCAGTGTGATGATCAACCGCCACGATCTGTGGACGACCGTGATCGCCTGCCTCGGGCGTTAAAACAATGGGGGGTTCAGCCTGTCCGTCGTCTTGCCATTGCGTGAAGATTTGGTCTTCACCGGAAACCGGATCGTATCCATGCCATGCGAGCCATGCACCGCTATCGCATGTTGCCAGATCAATGATCCGTGAAGCATATCGACCGCCTACGCCGGGTTGATGGTATCGAACCATGGGTGGATCCGATACGTTGTGTCGTGAAGGTTGGGGTGTGTGAGGAACGTCTGAAACAGTCTTTGAATTCATGGTCAACACAATTCGGTGGCGAGCTTTTCGGTGTTCGGCGAATGACAGAATGGGCTGACAAACGTCACAGAAAAAGGCTCAATAAAAGTGGATGAGAAGCCGGTGGGGGGACTAGTAGTGGGCTAGTAATGTGACAGCTCGTGAGGCGGGTAGGAGGGGAGTGGGAAGGTTCACTTCATTGGACGCGAAATGCTGGATTTTTACGGGTTTTCTACGGGCAATGAAGCAATTTTTGGGTAGGCATATTATAGCAACCTGGCCCTGAAAAGCTTGCTTTTTTTCCCGGTCAGAGAGCCCCCTGCGCAAAGATTTTTTTATGCTCGATTTGGGCTTGATTCAGGCTCGAGAATTAAGCCTGTATCAGGGCGTTCAGGGCCGCACGTGATAGCCGGCGTTTGCGAAAATATTGGACAGATATCGCGCGCAATTTTCGGCGACCTGTTTTCTTTGGTGACTGGGCCAATCGTGTTCAATGACCGTTAACCAACCATTGTAGCCGTGGTGAAACATGGCCTTGGCGATCATTGGCCAAGGTGGTGTGCCTGGTTCCTCAGGTCGGGCCTGGGTCCATCGGCGCCCGTCGTGTTGGATGGCGATTATTTCATCGGATGACTTGACGGGTCGATAGCATTGGCAAAGTGCGTTGAACATTCGCGAAGACCAACGCGCGATCGGTTCGACGGTATCTTGATCGGCAAACTGTAAATGCATCGGATCGAAAAGCAAGCCAAAGTTATGGTGCTTGATGGATTGCAAGCATTGATCAGTGCCAGCAATCGTTTCTGTTTCGGTATTGATGTGATTGTTGGTGGCTAAGCGTATGTCATACGACTTCGCTAATTCCGTGGCGTGAATAAGCCAGTTGGATGTGCCGGACACCTTGAGGAGCGAACAGTTCAAGTCCACACAAAGTTGAAGGTATCGCGTTAGGTACTGGTCTTTTTCGAAATCTTTTGAGGGTGGGGTTCGCAACGTAAGGCATGTCAATTCGAGATCATATGCCTCGAGCAGTTGCTTGACTGTTTGCCTTTGTGTCGCAGACAGGTTTGGATCAACTTGCGTTCGACGTAATTCGACGCCAGCGTAACCGCATGTTTTGGCGACATGACAAAAGTCTTCGAGCGATAGGGATTGTGTGGCGTAATGGTCTTCGAATAGAAAGCCACTTAGCGACAAGCGGAGGGTTCGTGGGGTGGCCATGATGATGATTTTTCAGGTGTTTTTGCCTGTGATTGTGCGATGGTGTTGATCGATACGGTCTGGCCGTTTTTGGCGCTGTGATAGGCTGCGGCCACGATCGCGACATCCTGCGCGGGCCCGGTCTGACTTTCGAGGCATGTTTCGCCGATTAAACAACGGTACAGGTTTTCGTATATCGGTTGATAGCCTTGCTCAGGCGGTAGCGGCTGCGATATGGCTTGGCCCTGGTCTTTGGTGGGGTTGAAATACCATCGGTCCGTATCCCATCCGACCATGCCGTTTTCAAACAAATAGTAGGTGCCGGTGTTAAGCCACGTCGGCGTAGGTAAGTGGCCGATTTCCTGATACTGCATGGCAGCCCCGTGGGTGTAGCGGATCAAAACCGTAGCGCAGGCTTCCACTGGAAATCCCTCAGGCTGTTGAACGACGGCCGTCACTTCATCGGGAAGCACGCCTGGCAGGGCCGTGCGCGTGACCGCCAATCGGTGAACGCCCACGTTCGCGAACATGCCACCACCACTGCGTGTGGGATCAAGAAACCAGGTGGGGCGATCCGCGTGAAAATATTCGCGCACTGTTAACGTTGAGCCGGTCAGAAATTTTCCCAGCGAACCATCTTGATATCGTCGGCCGGTTTCGACCGCGCCTGGAACATATTCCGAAGTGTCAGCGACCATGAGCATGCGATCGGTTTCCTCAGCCACTCGCATCATCATCTGGCAGTCATCCGGAGAGGTGGCCATTGGTTTTTCAACCATGACATGAAGGCCCGCGCGCATGGCGTCGATGGCCATTGGTGCATGCAAGTGGTGGGGCAGTAACAAGGCGACGACATCCAGGTCCGCGGAAAAGAACGTTTCGCTTTTCGTGAATGGTTGACAGTCGAGTGATCTGGCCCATGTCTGGGCGCGCGCGGGATCCGTGTCGCATACCGCGGCAATGGTGAAGCCGGGTATCTGCCGCAGGGCATCGACATGAGCTTTGGCAATATCGCCGAGCCCGATGATGCCGAGTCGATAGGGTGATGTGGGTTGGGCCAATCGTTTTTTGTGCGGTGGTTGGTTGGCCATGGTTTTTTTTCTCGTCAGTTGTAGGTCAGTTCTGGGTCCGTTTTTGCGGGCGGTGGCGTCACGGGGCTTGCAAGGTCGTCGATTTGATTTTGTGGATAAACGCTTGACATCGCGATGTCGCAGTGTTATTCTACCGTTGAAAAATCGATTTGTCTATTACGTTTTTTCATATTTAAAGCCTTTTTTAAAAGTGATTTAGGACATTCCGTTGAATATTCCCGCCAGCACGACAATTTCGCTCAAAGATGTCGCCCGAGCCGCCGGAAAATCGCCCGGCACCGTGTCGCAGGTGCTCAACAATCGCAAGGTCAATATCCGGATCAGCGATGAAACGCGACGCCACATTCGCGAGACGGCCGACCGGCTTGGCTATCGTCCGAATCCCATTGCCCGCTCGTTGCGAACACGTCGTACCGGGACCATCGGGGTACTGGTGAATGCCCTGGGGGTGAATCCGAAACAGTTCGATGCCGTGGAACGCGCCGCAAGCGAGGCGGGCTATCAGTTGCTGTTGTCGGTCAGTCGTGATGACGTCAGCGTGGAAGAGCATGCCATCAAGCAGTTGCTGCGTCGGCAAGTCGATGGCGTGTTGCTGATTTCGCCAGCCATTCGTGGCGGTCATCGAAAGATACTCGACCAATTGGTGGCGGACCGTTTTCCCATCATGGGCATTGGACCATTGTGTGTGGACAGTGGCGATTTTGTGGACTGGGATCGCGTCGGTGTCTATCGGGCTATCGGTGAACATTTGCTTTCGCGCGGTTGCCGACGAATTGGATTTTTGGGCTCATCGATGAGTCCGGGTGTGCAAGGGCGCGTGGATGGTCTTCGAGCAGCAATCGATAAAAGTGATGACGCATCGCTGGAGATATTCGGCTGTGATGAACAGGCAGTGTCGATGGAAGTCGAATCATTGGCGATGCTCATGAAGCCGGCGCTTGAATCGGGGCAGCTTGATGCGGTGGTCACGCAAACGGACGAGGTGGCTGTGGGGGTGATGCAAATTGCCCGATCGGTCGGAATGGTATTGCCTCATGACTTGGCTGTGGTGGGATGTTCGGACAGTAGCTTTGGGCGTCTTCTGGATGTGCCGTTAACTACCACGCGTATGCCTGGTGCGGAAATGGCCAAGCGAGCGGTGAGTTACCTGATCGATCGAATTATGAATCCATCCGCAGATGCACCGGCGTTACAGGAGCATATGCCCGCAGAATTGTTGATCCGACAATCCAGTTTGTATGGATCGTCCGGCTCTGCCTAGTAGCTGGTATTACGTGGTTTCCAGATGGAATGGTTTTTGAATACGTGTTTGCTAAGTATTGCAATTTTGAATCTATCAAAAGCCTCAGGCCTGTGTATGAATCAATCACTGAAACTGTTTTCTCAATTTGGTCTTGATGGCATTGTGTTGATGTCAAAAAGCAAGGTCAGATTGCAGTTCGAATTTTAATATCAAAGGAGAATCACATGGTGAAAGTAAAGATGATGGCGTTGTCGGTGGTGATGGGCATGTCGTTGGCAAGCATGAGCCACGCCGATGTTTTGTTCGATTTTGAAACAGGCCCGGTGCAGTTTGTGGTCAATGCTAATGCTGGCGGATCGGTGAGTTCGATCACCCATGATTCAACGGTGGTTTACGAAGGTAGCCAGTCGCTGAAAATTTCAGACACGAATTCAGGGCAACCTTACGTAGAGTCGTCGGTCAATCACGGCGATCTGTCGTCATTGCAAGACACCTATGTCGATTTTGCGATTCATATTCCTAATCCGCAGAACGGTGCATTGGGCACCAACGCATTACAGGTTTACCTGGGCACGAACACCACCAACCGTGTGATCTGGATTGTCAAGGAGTCTGCGTTTCTGAGCGTGGCGCCCGATGCGAATGGATGGTATGCCGTGCATCTTGATTTGGTGGCAGGCGCATCATCGATCTCTGGCGCATCACTCAATGGCACGGCGCTTGACTCATCGCATCTGTTGGCTGGCACCATCGGTACGCCAAACTGGAGCAGCATCAGTTACATGTCGATTCTACCCAACCAGGCGTCGGGTAGTGATGTGTGGGATGTGTATGTCGATCAAATCACCATCGGCGAAGTGCCAAGCATCCCTGAGCCATCATCGTTGATGGGCGTGGCCGCTTGTGTGGCTTTGATTGGTGCTCGACGTCGTTGATCGAATCAATAAGTTCAGGAAATTCAAGAAGCCCAGTAAGTTCAAGGTCTGATGACCACCACCAGTGAGCATTCTAACCAGTGAACACTTAATCCGGCGGGTTGAATTGAAGGAATATATGTCTACCCCATCACGTATTTCTAAAGCGTTCACCTTGATTGAGCTGTTGGTGGTCATCAGTATCATTGCGCTGCTGATTTCAATATTGTTGCCTGCCCTGTCGAAAGCAAAATCAACAGCGCAAACCATTCAATGCAAAAGTCAGTTGCGCCAGATCGGCGTGGCCATTCATGCGTATTCGGCCGACTATGAAAATCGGTTGCCCAGTTCGGTGGTACATCCTGGCGAAGCAGGGATTACGGATACAGCGGCACTGATAGATAAACGTGGTCTTCCTGGTGCGCTGGGAAGTTACCTCAATGCCGATCAATACAACCCTGTGGCAGATCCGCGAACCGGTACGATTTGGTTGTGCCCGTTTGCCGAAGAAGAATATAAGTCGTATGGCACAAGCTATAACTATGCGGCCAAGTATAGTCGTGAGGGTGATCCCAATATTGCCGTGTTTGATGTGCAAGGCAAAAAGATTGAGAGCTCAATCATTCCTACCGAAACCATGGTGGTCACAGACCGAGCCGCTCCGCATGCAGCGGGTGGGCCCATCATAGCCTTACCTCCGTCGGGGCCAACGATTGATGTTCTTTGGCTTGATGGACATGTGCGATTGTGGCGGACCGCAAGACCCAACGGCATGATGTTCTTTTATGGTGATACCGAAGATGAATGGTGGGGGTGGTACCACGAATCGGAAGTGCCAGCAGTGGCCTACGGTCGTGGCGAAGGATTTTAATTCAGTGGTGCGTGTGGGGGAGAGTAGCGTTGCATGTGACAATCGAATGAGGTTGCACGTAGAAAATGACGGTGTTCTTCGGCCACACGAAGACCAAGCTGGAGGTTCGCTGTGCTTTATCGAATTGGGCTGTTGTTTGCACTCATCACATGGCTTAGCCAGGCCGGTATGTTGTCTCGGAGCTATGCCGATGATGCGATAGGGGCAGGTGCTTTAGCGGTTGAAGCCGAAGCATTGGTGGGATTACATGCTGATGCGAACAAGTGGCGTGTTACTTCTTATGAACACGCGTCGGGCCAGGCTTCGTTGTATCCCCAGGGACAGCCGATCATTTGGAACGTGATGCCGGAGCAGGCGGGAACGTATTATTTTTGGGTTCGAGTGCGCAGTGGTTGGAATGGCGATCATCACATGCACGAGCAGGACAACGCGCGGTATACCGTGGCGCTAGGCTCGCGTCAGGTGGCCATGGAATCCATGCGGCAAACGCTTGATTGGTATGGTGATGGGCACAATTTTATCTGGCTGCGTTCCGAGCCATTAAATCTTGATTCGGTGGAGCAAACCATCACGGTGCTTGCGAAGTGGGAATGGGCCCATGTGGATCGTTTGGTGTTGACCGGCGATGGGTCGTACAGTCCGGGTTTGGGAAATGTGTCGGCCAATGAATTGCTGGCTGGCCGATTGCAGTGGTGGACCGGCAGTCCGTATGTGCATCCGTTGCCGCCGAATTTAGTGAAGCCTGAAGACGCGGGAACGACGCTGAGTTTGGTGGGGCCGCGTGGTGGGACGGCTTGCGGCGCTTTGTTTACAAGGTTGGAAAGTGATTCGTCAACAACCGTGCCGTTTCGTTTGGCAGTGCGTTCACTCAAAGGGCCAGGCGGTCAGACACTACCCGCATCGGTGCTGAAAATATCGTCGGTAGCCACAACCGGTATGTTGGTCGGCTCATCGCTAGCCACCGATGCACTGCCGGAGATAAATGCGATGGGTGCGTTTGAGTTGGCGCCATCAACCACGCGCATGTTTTGGGTGATGGTGCAGTTGGCCGATGACATGATGCCTGGTGAATACGTGGGCACGATCGAGATTGAAAATCAGATCAGTCTTAAGATTCAAGCGGTTCGCGTGCGATTACTCGTTTCGCAAACCGCCATTCAACCGCAGATGGATGATCTGGCGGTGTTCAGTTGGTGGGGCTATCACTCCGCCCCGGATTCGTGGTGGGATGATCAGATCGCGCATGGCATCAATTCGTTTCTGTTGAATGTCCATCATGATTTGCGTTATCAATTTAACGAACAAGGCCAATTGGAAGAGCCGATCGATTTTTCCAACTTGGAAAAACTCGTAGATACGTTGCAAAAAAACAAAGGCTGGGTTTTAGTGAACTGGTATTTGCACGATGCCACGCGCGCGACGTTGATCTGTCAATCGCCGGGGAGCGAGCCGGGTGCCGCGTTGCCGATGTTGTCCGAGCCGTGGAAAAAAGCGTTTGCCACAATACTGGAACAGACCCAGGCCTATCTGGAATCGCAAGGCATTCCGCGCGATCGGATATTGCATTACACGTTCGATGAATATCTGGGTGATCGTTTCGTGGCCGTGGGTAAACTGATTCGATCACTGGACCCGACATATCGAATTTTCAGCGACTTGTCAGCGGATTTAAAAACATACAAAAGCGTCGCACCCTATGTCGACGTGTGGTGTCCGTTTTTCGATGATCTGGAAACGATGGACGCCGATGGCCGATTGGCTTTCATGCGATCCACGGGCAAGCCGATTTGGTTTTACGATCCTGGTTATACCCAACGAGGCGCATCACCCTATACCAAATTTCGTGTGAAATTCTGGCGCGCGTGGCGCTATAAATTGGATGGTTGTACCTATTGGAAACATCAAGGTGATCGCGTGGGGACCGCATATTATCCGATGGTCGAGGGTGACCCGCCGGTGACAAGTCGTCGCTATGAAGCGTGGTTCAGTGGTTGGCAGGATTATCAGTTACTTGAGCAAATGGCCGATGTGTGCCGCGGTGGCAGTGCCATGGCGGAGGAAGCATACGCGTTACTCAACGAAGCGGTCGAACAAGTTTGTGATCATCCCACTGATGTGACATTGGCCGATCACTACCGACGAAAAATGCTTGCGTTGCTCGACGATGTGGCGGCGGCTCAGCCCAAGTAAGTCGTGAATCGTTTGGCGATGAATGGTGATGAGTTTGTGTTTGGCAAGCTTGCCCAAATCAAATTGCATGAGATGGAGTTGTCATGATTTTTCCTGATTGGGTTCATGAATCAAAACAGAAAATGAGCCCATGGTTGGCGAGTTTGATGGAGCCGGAAGTCGGGTACGGGCGATTTCGTCACGCATCGACATGCATGGTCGGCGCTAATTTAGCCAGCAGCAGTTATGCCGTGCACCTGCATCTCTACTTGAACATGTTGCCGTTGTCAGATTCGCAAAAAACGCAATGGGCTCAGTGGTTCAGTGCCATGCAGGATGCGGACACGGGTCAGTTTATCGATCCGGAATTAGAACGTTGTTTGCCCTCGGCGGAACAAAATGGACGCAGCGCCCTATGGAATCATCGGCGTTACACAACCAAAATGGCACAGAGTGGGATGCTGTTACTTGGGCATGTGCCGCGCTATTCGTTTGCCGACGAGCAATTGGGATTTGATCCGAATCAGGAAACGATTGAGGATCATCTGCAAACATTCGATTGGGATGACAATCCCTGGGGTGGTGGTTCGTCGGCGGCCGCGTCGCTGGCGATGTTGGATTTTCAAGCTAGGCAAGGACAACACGAATGGGTTCCGATCATCGGCCGTGGCATCGCCTGGCTTGAAAAGCATCAGGACCCCGAGACAGGTTTGTGGGGTTCATCCGATTGCCATCATCGATTGCGTGTCAATGCTGCGCTGAAAGTGGTCACGCGTTTGTACAGTACGTTTCGTCGGCCGCTTCTGTATCCCGATAAAGTGATTGATAGTGTTTTGGAAAATTGGAACGACAAGGATTATTTCCAGCCAGACAATCCGCAACTCAATGCTTGCGATGAAATGAACAGTCTGGTGATTGCTGCGATTGCTTTGCGTTTTACCGATCATCGACGTGATGAGATTGTGGCTGGTGCGCTGCAACGCATCGAATGGTTTCGAATATTTCGGCGCAGTGACGGTGTTTTTTCACTAACACCCACGGGTTCCATCGGCAATCTCAATGGCATTCCCATGACGCATGGCGAAGACCAGGGAGATATCCATGGTGTCATATTGGTCTGCAATGCGTTGGCATTGATTGCGGATATTGTTGGGGAAACCGAGGAACTCGGATGGCGGTTCCATGGTTTCCATTACAGCGATTGGCTAACGGTTGCTGGTACATACCAGCCTGAATGGGACGCGGTCGATATGGATGTTTATAGTTCGGCCGAGCTTTGCGAGTGACATAGAGCGAGCGATTTGGCAAATAAAAAGGCCTGCACTAATGACGGATTTGCCGGATATGCTTTGCATGATCCATTAAAAAACGGCCCGCCACATTTGCATGACGGGCCGTTTTGTTTTTCGTGAGGCGAGTCGGAATTCGTTGGTCGTCACCCATGCCGAGGTAGACTTGTGTTTCGCCATGTTGTTGCGACGATCGTGAGCTCAAGCCGCGTGCGGTTTACCCACCGCTAACCATAGGGACTCTAACAATTGTTGGATGTCCACCGGCTTGTAGATCAGGTCGTGAGCGTCAGTTTGTTCGACCGCTTCTCGCGTGGCTTCGGTGGTATCGCCGGTCAGATAGATCACTGGGATATCGTGGTTGTTGCCCAAGGCACGCAGGCGATCCTGCACCGTTAAGCCGTCGCCTGCAGGCATATTGATATCCAGAATGATTGCGTCCGGTTGTTCGTTTTTCACGCCTTCGAGCGCTTGAAAACCGTTGGTTCGCGTGATCACTTCATAGCCTTCGCTGGTCAAGCGTGTCGATATCGCTTTGAGAAAAGCGGGATCATCATCCGCAATCAATAAACGAGGTGTAGACATAAAAAAACCCTTTCATAACCAATAACTACTTGCTCGATGGCCCGTGATATGCACGGTGAAAATAACATCAAAACGTCTGCGATCCGTAGCCGCGTTATGCGGCGATATTGCGACGCATGACCTGTTCGAGCACTTCGATCAATGCTTCGGCATCGTAAGGCTTGGACAGAAACTTGGTGATGCCTGCTTCGGCAGCACGCACACGTGCGGTTTCCTGCAAGTTGGCGGACAGCAACACCACGGGAACATCACATAGTTCAGGATTCGATTTCAAGCATTTATGAACTTCGAACCCATCGATGTCAGGCATGCGAATATCCAACACGATCACATCAGGCTTGCTTTGCTTTGCTGATTGGATGCCACTGATACCTTTCGACGCGCAAGACACATCAAAACCGTGGGCTTCGAGACGAATGCGCAAGGCTTTGGTGATTCCCTGGTCGTCATCTATTACTAAAACACGTTTACTCATTCTATCTCTCCCTGTTGGGCCGGTCTTAGCCGGCAAGTCGTTCCTGGCGATTCAAAAATAATTGTGTGTCAATTGCGTCAATCAGGTCCTGGGCATGGAATGGTTTGCCAATGACTTGCACGTCCGCAAAATGGCACAGTTCTGAGGCATAATCTTTGCTATAGCCGGTGACCACAAGGATGGGCACTTCGGCTTGAGCGTCGCGAATCTTCTGAATAAATTCAATCCCGTCCACGTTGGGCATGTTCAGGTCGGTAATTACCAGATCAACGCGTTGTGCTTCGAATGTTGACAGACCTTCTTCGCCGTTGCCAGCAACCAGGCATTGATAGCCTTGGTTTTCCAGGCGTGCGGACATCGCCGTCGTCATGCCTTCGTCGTTGTCGATAATCAGAATCGTCACACTGCTCTCCGAAGCGTTCATGATTATTCTCCCTTGTGAATTAACTGAGTTTGATTCGTGATAAATACGTTCGTCATCATGCGCAAGCTCGTATGCTCATGATGTGGTCTGTGACCGAAGCGATCAATGCGTCTTTCATTGCAGGACAATTCCATGTGCCGATCCAGCGCACATCGATTGCCTGTGATGTGATGGTCGCATTCTTTTTGTTCAAGGCTAATTGCCATTTGTCGGTCATTTTGCTCACCCACTTGTCGGGTTGATTGGACACGCCCACGAGTAGCAAATTATTTGAATCCATTGATTCGACCATCAGGTCCATTGAATAGGAACTGTCTGCGATGATTTTTTTCATCTCAGGGGTGAATTTTTCAGAGTTTGGCAGACTCACCCGCAACAAAGACAGGCTGGTGTCTTCATCGTCGTCGGTCATCACGTCCACGTAGCGTGTTACCAGATGTGTCGGGTCAAAATATGGTAGTGAAAACGAAAAAGTACTACCTTCGCCGACTTTGCTTTCGATGGACATGGATCCTAAATTCAATCGAATCATGTCGGATGCGATGTTTAACCCCAGGCCGAAACCTTTGGCCGATGATTGTTGTGCATTGTCGGCTTGTTGGAAACGATGGCATAGTTTTTCTAACTGTGCTTCGTCCAGACCCGGACCTTGATCGGTGATACCGATTTGCACATCACCATGTTCGTTGGGTTTGGCCCACAGTTGGATCGTGCTTTCTTCCGGTGAAAACTTGATCGCATTGATGATCAGATTGATCATGACCCGGCCGGCTTTTTCAATGTCGCAGTAAACCTGGGGCAAATCTTTTTCGATCTGCTCATTGATAACGATCTGTTTTTCTGAAGCACGTGTGGCCACCATGTGGCGAATGGATTCAAATAACGATTCAACCGTGTGTGTCTGGCGATCGACACGCAAGGTGCATGAACGCAATTTGCTAGAGTCGAGAAAATCGTTGACCAGTTCGGTCAAATCGCGAACGCCTGAATCAATGTACTTCAGGTAATCGACTTGTTTTTCAGTGACTGGGCCGCCCAGGCCGTCGTTGATGATTGAGGCAAATTCTTTGATGACGGTCAGGGGCGTGCGGAATTCGTGAGCGACATCTTCGACAAATTGCTGAGCTTTCTCAGTCATTTCATTGAGACGTCGATTCTTTTTTTCCAGTGCGAGATTAGCACGTTTGAGATCGCGAGCCATTTCGACGTTGCGTATTTCCAGGCGGTGACGTCGCAACGCATCGCGGATCGCATTATGTAGAATTTGCGGATTCTTAAAGACATCGGATTTCACCAGATAATCCGATGCACCGGCTTTGAAGGCCGAGGTGGCGATATGCTGATCGCCATGGGAGGTCATCATGATGATGGGACCGGTACACACGCGTTTTAAATCCGGCATCCAGTCAATGCCGTTGCCCCCAGGCATCTGATAGTCACACAGTACGACCATCCGTTCAACCGGTGGCATTGACGCCAGTGCGTCCATGGGATCGTTGAATGCATAAACTTGTTTGGGAACACTGAACGCGTTCTCGGCCACTTGCGATTTCAGCGCTCTTTGCATCAGATGCAAATGCTCGTCATCATCATCGATAATGATGATGGCCAATTCGCTACCTGTGTTTTGCCTCGACATGGAAGGCCCTTTTTTCTAGATGAACATCATGGTCCATCTCTACTTCGCCTGTGTTGTCCCATGCTTGTCATGCTTTGCGTTCATTGCAAGCATTGTGGGAGCACCTGTTTGGCAAGAAGCAGTTCTACTAGTTACTGATATCGGGATAGGCGGGTTCCGCCTTTACTCATAGGCCAATAAAAAAGTGCTTGATTATCAGGCCCTTGTCAAATTGAGACAGTGAACAGAGCATCAACGCTAATAGCTTGGTTATAGGAGGGAGATCCATCATAATGACAGCCATTCTGTTCTATACGATCATGCCTTACTAAATAGCCGAAAAGGATAGAGGGGCTTTGCAAACGATAAGAAGAAAATTTGGAGTTTGAGCAGATGGCCAAGAACTTGCCACAAGCTGATTTATCTTGCCGCGGGATTACGGATCCTTGTGATGCTGATCGCGAGAGTCGTGTTCGTACGCCTGCGAAGTTTGTTAACGGCTCGCAATCGGCCGGTGCGATTAATCGACGTGATTTCCTGAAACGCAGCAGCACCGCACTCGTGGCATCCACCGCACTTCTCCATGCGCCGTATGTCTTTGCCAAAAAGTCCAAACCCATTTTGCGCGTTATGGGCACCCATGTGACACTTCAAGAAGCCATTCGCATTAAAGCTCAGGAAGACCTGGGGATTGATATCGCTTTTCAGCCCGGCGGGAGCGCTGCGGTATTGCAGAAAGCAGTTGCACGGCCGGATAGTTTTGACTTATATGAGCAGTGGTCCAATAGCATCAAAGTGTTGTCGCAAGCCAATGTGATCCAACCGATTGAGATTAAGCGCTTGACCCATTGGTCTGAGATCAACGCTTTGACTAAAACGGGTAAGTTAACGCCTGATGCGAATGAAGGACGCGGTGATGTTCCCTATAAATTACTGTACATGATGCCTGATGGTGAATTGAGTGATCAGCCGACTGAACTGATTAGTTTTTTGCCTTACGTGCACAATGTCGATTCGTTTGGCTACAACACGCAAGTTATACCTCGGGGAATCGCCTATCAAACCGAAAGTTGGGGATGGCTGTTGGATGATCGGTGGCGGGGCAAAGTCGGTCTGGTTAATGAGCCGACGATCGGGCTGTTTGATTTGGCGTTGGCGGCACAGGCCAAGGGGCTGATGACTTTCAAAGATATTGGTGACATGACTCGTGCCGAGCTGGATACGTTATTCAGGATATTGCTCGAATATAAAAAATCAGGGCATTTCAGCGGGATTTGGTCGTCCGTTCCACAATCCATTCAGTTCATGAAGCGTGGTCGCGTGGTGATTGAAAGCATGTTTTCACCAGCGGTTTCATCGTTGAACGGACAAGGTGTGCCAGTGGTGTATGCCGCACCCAAGGAAGGATATCGAGCGTGGCATGGCGTGATGTGCCTGTCGTCACAATCGCAGGGCCGGGCCAAGGACGTGGCGTATGAATACATGAACTGGTGGCTATCGGGTTGGGCCGGTGCGTTTATTGCCAGACAAGGCTATTACATTTCGAATGCAGAGCGATCGAAGCCGTACATGTCCGCGGACGAATGGGACTACTGGTATGCCGGCGAGCCAGCGGCGACTGATTTACCGGGTACGGACGGTCGCGTTGCGGTTCGTGCGGGCGCGGTTCGTAACGGTGGCTCATACGAGAAGCGTTTTAGTAACATTGCCGTTTGGAATACGGTCATGGACACTTATGAGTACAGCTTGCATTGGTGGCATGATTTCCTGGCGGCCTAAAATGTTATGGTGATAGACGGTTGCTGAGTGTGCGGCGATAATAAGCGTGCATCCGTGTAAAATAGCACGATAGACGGAGTCGGTGATATGGAAACTCGGAAAATACCAGTCGTATCACGCGTAGGCACGAAAGTCGCTGTGGCTATTGGTGTGGTTATTGTGATGCACTTGAGCATCGTGGTGATCAGCCATATCGGTTTGGCGAGATCTGGTGCTGACAAAACTCGTCATGATGAGGCTGATGCCCAAGCAGTCAATATTCTTGAAATCAACCAGACAGTTACCGAAATTAAACGCAACGTGATGATGTTCACCTACACGGGGTATCGAGGCTCGAAGGATAATGTCAGGCAACTATATACAGAATTACAAGCTCAGTTAATGGCATCGATTGTTCGATCGCAGGATGAGAACGATAAAATCGACCTGGAGTTAATGAGCAATCACCTCAAAACCTATATGGAATTGTTTGATACGGTTGCGGATGGGCGAGAAAGACAACAGCAGCTCATGGAAGAGGTGATGGTCCAGGTAAGGGAGGATGCGGTCAAGCAGATCAACGCTAGTCTTGCCCACGCCCGGTCGCTTGGCAATCATGAAGCCACGCTGTTGGCCAGTCGGGTTCTGCAAGGATTGCTGACAGCATCGGTGGACGCGAATCGCTTTTTAAACACGCTTGATGCCAAGCTGGTTCGTGATGCCAAAAAACAGATAGCCAGCGCGAAGCGAAATGCCACGCAATTGTCAGAGCAGTTAAGCGATTCGGGATTCGAGTCTGATTCTGAGGCTGCGGCGGATCTGATTAGCCAGTACGAAGCAACCTTCATGCAATTAGTGCAGACGACGCGGAGTTATCTGTATCTGGTTAACGTGGTGATGGCTGGCGAAGCGGCGGAGTTTTCGCGACTGTCATTGGATTTGAAAGCGAAAAAACTTGATGAGACCAGGCAGCTTGGTGCTCAGATTTCCAGCGATGCCAAACAATTCAGATTACTCAGTGATGTGATCGGCGTATTGACGATCCTCATCGGCGGACTGGCCAGTTGGTGGCTGCGCCATATATTGGTCCCACCGCTCAACGCGATTACCAAAACCTTGCTCAGGTTGGCACAGGGTGAACGTGACATCGTTGTGCCTGGTCTCAAGCGTCGCGATGAGATCGGACAGATGGCCGTTGCTGCAGAAGTGTTTAAAGATAAGGCGGGTCAGACAGAAGCGTTGTTAGAAAAATCGCAGCAATTGGAAAGCGAATTGCGCGAGACTGACACATTATTCCGCAGTGCATTCAATAATGCTCCGATTGGTGTGGCATTGGTTGGGCTTGATGGTAAGTGGCTCAGCGCAAATCAGGCGTTGTGTGACATGCTGGGGTACTTTCAAGAAGAATTACTCAAAACAGGTTTTCATACGATTACGCATCCCAGCGATCTCAATGATGATTTCGATATGGTGAAAAACATGCTGGATGATAGGATCCAGACCTATACGTTGCCCAAACGTTTTATCCATAAGAGTGGTCGGATTGTCTGGGCGCAGATGGATGTGTCGTTGGTACGTTTAGAAAATGGCACGCCGAAGCATTTTGTATCACAGATTCAAGACATCACCGCCCGCAAGGAAATCGAGCTGGTGTTGAATCAATATCGCAGTGGGGTTGATCAGGCTGCCCTTGTGGCAATTACCGATGCGCGTGGCACGATTACTCATGTCAATGACAAGTTTTGCGAGGTTAGCCAATACAGCCGCCAAGAGTTGTTGGGGCAGAACCATCGTATGATCAATTCGGGGGTTCATCCCAAATCGTTCTTTGTCGAAATGTATAAAGCGTTGGCGACCGACAATGTCTGGCATAATGAAGTGTGTAATCGTGCTAAAGATGGATCGTTATATTGGGTGGATACCACCGTCGTGGCATTTCGTGATATCAACGGCAAGATCGATCAGTACGTGGCCATTCGCATTGACATTACCGATAAAAAAGATGCCATCAAAGAATTGGAAGACAAGACGGCTGAGATGGAGCAATTCACGTATACGGTATCGCATGACCTTAAGTCACCGTTGGTGAGTTGTGCGGGCTTGATTGATTGTGCCCACGAAGACTTGGAAAATGGTGATCTTGAAGAAGTGCGTGATTCGCTGAATCGTATCACGCGAAGCATCGGTCGCATGGAAGGGTGTATTCGTGATCTTTTGGAATTGAGCCGGGTAGGGCGTGTTCGCCATGATCCCGAATGGATTGACATGAATCGCCTGCTGGGCGAAATGATGCAGGAGATGGATTCGCGGTTTGAACAGGTCAACGCCGTGTACGACATTGGATTCGAGTTGCCCATGGTTCATGCGGACCGAGTGCGTGTCAGGGAGTTGTTTGAGAATCTGTTGAGTAATGCTCTCAAATATGCTTGCGATGAACCGAACACATGTATTAGTGTGGGCACGGAGGTTGTCGATGGACACACGTGTTTTTATGTGCGTGATACAGGGCCGGGTATTGCTGAGCAATATCACGAGAGAATATTCGGTTTGTTCCAGCGACTGTCTCACAAGAAAGAAGGCAGTGGTGTGGGGTTGACCATCGTGGCCCGCATTATGGAAATCCATGGTGGACGTGTGTGGATTGAATCGCGCGAAGGCGAAGGCACGACGTTCTGGTTGGAGTTCCCAGCCAATCGCATCAAGTCCGTGTCGCAAGCGGCGTGAGTTAGATTATTTCCATGATTCTTGGGTGCATGACAGTGCAAGCTGTTCATCGAAGTAATCCGGTCAGGGTGCCATGACGCGATCATGATCTATGAATCTGTCCGGTGCTGGTCATGACGTGGACACATACTGTTTTTGGGTGGTGTTAAAAACGGATACGTCGTCGATACACGGTTGGCCTATGTATGTTCAGCGTGATAGATTTGTGATCGTGCGAGCGATGGAGCGGGTGGTGGTTCGCGGTAATTCCAGTTAAGGGTTGGCAGTCACATCGCTTGGCGATATGCACGCGGGCTTCGGCCGTATCGCTTTTTGAATAGTTTGGAAAAGTGATACACGTCTTCGTACCCGACGCGTTTGGCGATTTCGCCGACCCGAAGGTTATGATCCCCCAGCAAATCCGCAGCGCGATTGAGACGTAGATCGATAACGAATTCTTTGGCCGGTCGGTGAAAATAAAGTTTGAACATGGCGCAAAAATGCGCAATCGAGAGATTGGCTTCCTCGGCCAGATCGGCCAATTGCACAGGCTGGTCGTACTGTGTTTCTAAGCGACGTTTAATCGCCAGAAAGTGTTCGGGAACTGCGGATTGATTGGCGTTAGGGCGCGTCGCGCGAGCGACATGCCGCATCCAGTTTTCCATCAGGTTGGCAAGAATTCGGTGATCGGGTTTGGCTTGGGTGACGATTTCTTCGTGCATGGCCATCAACGAACGTTCCACCTCACCAACATCGTGCAACATGGCCGGGCGGTTACGTGGGATACGCAATGAACGCAGCAATGTGTCGACGCGCTTGCCACTGACGTGCAGCCATGAATGAGACCATTTGCCGGTCATGCAGCCATAGCACTGCGGGACGCCGGGTTCCCAGATCATCAAGGTGTTGCTGGCGATAGGCTGCGTTTCTTGCGTAATACCCACATCAGTATTCTGATGAAACCACATGAATAGATAATCGCGGCGACCGTTAGGGCGATAGATCATGTCTGGCAGCATAGGCTCGTGATAGCCTATGCCCACAAGCTTTAGGCCGGTGCCCGCACTGATGGGCGCATGAAAGAAATGTTTGAATCCCATGGCAAGCCATCATAAGAAATGACAAAATGATGAGCAAGGGTATTGAGGTAGGGTTTTAAGTTGAAACGTGGTTGTATGAATGTTCGAATTCAGGATTCAGCCAAGGCATGGTCCAGGCCGATGTCGATGCCTGACCATGCGGCCAGTTGGGTCCATGGCATATCGGGTTCGGACCAGAAGGGATCGGTAGCGGGTAGGCCCAGTGGCAAGAACGCCGTAGAGCAGAGGTAGAGACTGCCGGTGCTGATGTAGTTTTCGCCCATGTCGGGTTGGGCTCCGCACAGGCCGATGCGTAGAAAATCCTGTTCGTCGAAAGTGCCATCTGGTTGGAGGGTGCGTGAGATGACCGCGGTTAATGCGCCGCGTACCTGGGCGGGCTTTAATGAATCGGGAAGCATTCGCAGCCACGCGACTTGTGCTAAGGCATGCATTGCCCCGCAGCGGTAAGACAGAGATCGGCCCAAAGGCGGGAAGGTGCCATCCGTTCCGATCATGCGTTCGAGCACCACCGCGTGACGTTGAATGCGTTTGGTCGTGACGACGTACTGTTGTTGCAAGTATTCGGTTTGGAATTGCGAACGATCCTGCAATTGCGCCAAAACATCGAGCAGCATAGGTTGGATGACCAGACTGTTGTAATAGTCCCAATGAAAATTCGGCCCGTCGGTGTAAGTGCCATCGCCGACGTACCATTGTTCGTGTTGTCGGATGGCGTAGTCGACACGCATCTCATCCCACGGCTCGCCGAGTCGATCCAAAGCCGCCTCAATGATTGCGCTGAATAGCAGCCAATTGTTGAACGCGGGTTTGCATTGGCGGGTAGCACGCAAGGCCTTGATGACCTGTGCTTTTGTGGTCGCGTCGAGTGAATCGCAGAACAGATTGGGTGCACGCAGAATAGCCTGGGCGAGAAATGCTGCGTCTACGACGGGCTGTTGGCCTTGTGAAAAATTCAGGGCATCGGGCGCAGCGGGGTCCGTAATCTGTGTTAAGGTTTTCGTGGCCAAGTCCGCCAACTCGTGGCATCGCTTGGCCTCGTCGGGAGCCATGGTGTTGTCCGCATCGACGGCACATTCCAGCCAGGGAGCCATGCCGCACAGCAACCGGCCGACCGCTTCCAAATGGGCGAAGTTCTGGCGATGCGGCCTTTTTTGCTCGATGGGCATTTCACGGATGAGTCTGCCGCTGGCCGATCGCGACAGGATGGGGCGTGCGATGCGATCAATATAATTGAGCCAAATGGTGCGCGGCTGCGCCGAAGGGGGGTTGTGCGATGGCGTGTGCGATGTGGGTGAGGGCATATCGATATCCAGTGCCGACGTTCAGGGTTATACGTCAGATACTAGAGCAGAAGCGATAGGCATGCACGCGGGGTAGGCGGGCGTGGGGTCGCATTTTTTCTTAATTGGGTGGTGTGAAACCGCAGGTCATCATAATTTTTTGGCCATCGAAATGGTGCTTTACCTCAGGCCAATGATGCGCCACAAGTGCCAGGCAACTCGCCGGGCGCTAATAGAAATAACCATCTTGAAAAATGCTCCATCACATGGAATGGCCGGGGTATCCTGCCGAGCGTTTTTTTGCTAAACTGTTGAGTCCCCGAGCACGCGTAGCTCAACGGATAGAGCATCGGTCTTCGGAACCGAGGGTTGGGGGTTCGAATCCCTCCGCGTGTATTATTTTCGTGAGTCGTGAGTCGTGAGTCGTGAGTCGTGAGTTGGGGTGGGTGATGGCAATTCGTGGGTTGTCAAAAATTACAAATTAAAAGTGGTGGAGCAAGACGGTTTTGCCAAGGGTAAGTTGTAGCCCGCGATGGATATCGCGGGGGACGGTTGTTGATTTGTTCAACGCGCCGAGGGGAAACCATGATGGAAAAATAGCGAAGGGGAAACATCGGGACACGAAAAAGTATGAGGCATGAAGGGGGAAACGTGTGGTGTGTGGTGTGTGTGGTGTGTGTGGGGGGGGGAGTGGGGGGGGTTAGATGGTGAAGCGTTGGCGGAGGTCGGGGGGGAGGATGGGGCAGACGTTTTCGGGGGTTTGGAAAATACGGTGGCGGACGCGAGCGATGGTGTTGTACGCAGCGTCGCGGATGGGGCGGGGGATGAGTCGTAATAAGATGCCGAGCAATCGCCAGACGCCGCCGAGCGCGGTGAGGATGTGGATGATGGCATTGCTGCGGACGAATATTTTTTTGTCGTGGGTGACGACGACGATGCTGTCAGGCAGTGACTGAGTTTGGTTTTGATCGAGCAATTCGTGGATGCGCTGGCCTTGCAACGGAGCGAAGGTGAAGGCGTGGCCGGTGCGGTCTTCTGCGAGGACGAATCGGACCGAGCGCTGGCAAAGTCCGCAGTGGCCGTCGTAAAACAGATGGTCGTCGCGGGTGGTGGGACGGGTGGGATGTGGGCGAATCCATGCGGGGTTGAAGGTGAAGGCGTGGAGCATGACCATGCCAAGGGAAAGGTCAGCAAAGTCGATGATGAGTATCAGGCCCAGATGCAGGCCCAACATGGCGAACCATAGCCAGGGTCGAATTTTTCGCAGTAATGCCAGGGGTAGGAAGAGCAGTTCGAGTGCGAGCGGTCCCCATGTGGCGAGCTTGAGCAACAAGGGGGGTGTGAGTAGTAACCATTCGCGCAGGATTGTGGGTCGTGCCAGTGGGTTTTCTAATACGCGCTGCATGGCGGTGCCATCGACCCATGATGGACTGACCATTTTGGTGTAGCCGCTGTAGGTATAGGCGATGGCCATCAATGCCCAGGCGGCGACGAATAGTGGCTGGGGATAATGCCAGTTGCCGCGCGGATCGACGCGGCCACGGGCCGCGAGTGAGCCGTAGGGTGCGGCGGGGAAGATGGCGTGTGCGATTAAAATCCAACCGACGAAAGGGAGGCTGGGGTTGGCGGTGAGCGGGTTGCGTGCGAAGAGGCAAGCGAGGATGTACCAGAGAAGCAGGGCAGCGATGCGGTCGAATTTTCCGATGGCCAGAAACACGGAGGCGAGACTGGCCAAGGTAATCATGAAGATGATCGTGGCTGGCGAATCGTTGAGAAGCAAGATGTTGGGAAACAGTCGCATCAACGGGCTAAGCGATTGATCGGGTAACACGCCTGCGTTGGAAAACGTTTCGATGGCCCACGGCGCGAGGTGGATGAAATGGATGAACAGATAGGACGCGAACAGGATGCGGAAGAGGCTGTATTGTCCGCCGGTCCATCCGTTGTCGCCGAGCCGTGCATGTTGTGCGGGATGGTTGGTGGTGTGCGTGGGCGCGTTGGCATTTTTTTTAGTCATCGGCGACCTCAATGATCAGCGGCAGGCCGACAGGGAGATTGGCGTTGATCGGTTGGTACTCGACACGAACGGGTGAGGCGATGGTGTCGGGATCAACGCCAAGTTCGCGGAGGACGATGGCATTGCCGCGCAGGGCATGGCGCGTGACAGCGTCGAACATGGGACGGGTATGTTCGTTGGTGACTAACAATGGGCCGTAGGCGAGTGCGGCACCGTAGACATTTCGGCGGTTGTAGGGACCGCGCAATTGCGCGTAGCATTGTGGGGTGATGATCAGGCGTTGGGTTTGGCCCTGTTGGTTTTCCCAGGTAAGGCAAAACGCAGTGGAGTAAGTTTCAAAGCCATTGACCGCGGAAAAGACCTTGGGTGCGGGCGAAGCGCCGGTGGCTGCGGCGATAGCTTTTAAGGGTGGTAACGAAAAAATGTCGCCTGCCATTTGTGCCAAGCCGAGGATCAGTAACAGGATTGCCGCGATTTTGTAGCGTTTCACGGTTGGGGTTCCTGATTTGGTTTGTTATTTGGGTTGTTGTTGATATTGACATCGCGTCCGATGAGCATGGCGCCGATGGCGTGTTCGCGCTGGGCAAAGCCACAACGGGCTTCCCATTTTTTGGGATTGTCGAACGTGCCAAAGAGGATGTCCCATAGCGGGAGGTCGGAAAAATTATTGGTGTGACGATTTTCCTGATGATGGACGCAATGCGATTCGGGACGTTGGAAAATGTAGCCAAGCCAATGGGGCGTGGGCACGTTCCAGTGATAGAAAAGTTCCGCGAGTCCGGTCATGAGCACAGCGACGGCTGCGGCTTGCGGGGTGAGTCCGACGAGCAGGTAAAGAATGGCGCTGGAGAGCAGGCCGTTGATGGCGATTTCGAGCGGATGTTTGTAGAAGCTGGTGATGATTTCGATGCGTTGCGGGCTGTGATGGAATTGATGGAGCCACCGCCAGAGGAAGGGGATTTCGTGACGCCAGCGGTGCCACCAGTAATAGATGAAGGTGATGACGAGGTAGCCGATGATGGCGCCTGCGGTGGTGCCCAGCGTGTCGAGTCGCCAGGGTCGGTGATCAATCATCCAACCGTCCCAGACCAGGCCTGCGGCGAAAACGATGACGACCTGAATGGCATTGAACAGAATGGCTCGCAACCACCAGCCGGTGACGGCGGGCCAACGGCGACCCGGTCGAATCAGTTCACAAGTGATCATGATGATCGCGGCGACAACCACAATGAGGGTGATCAGCATGGGAGAATTGTAGCAGCAAAGGCGAGGCGGGCGGGGTTGTTTGGGGATAGCGGGATGGGTTAGTGGCCTTCGTTTTCGGGGACGCTTTCGTTGGTATTGACGGCGGCGAGAATAGCGGTGAAGCTTTCAGCACGCATGATGTCCCGGCGGACAATCGGATCATTGAACGAACGCGTGATCAGGGACAGCAAATCAAGTTGGCTGGTGGCGTCGTGCTCGGCAGTCAGGAGCAGGCAAATGATCTGAGCCTCTTCGCCATCGGGTGAGTTGAAATCGATGCCGGAGAAACTGCGTCCGAGGATCAGGGTAGGGGCGCTTAGCTTTGGAAGCCTGGCGTGGGGAACGGCGACCTCTCGGCCGATGCCGGTGGGGACGATTTGTTCCCTGGCCCAGACGGCTCGGTCGATCATGTCGTAGTCCATGTCCAGTGTTTGAGCGGCGACTGCGGCGAGTTCGCGAATGGCTTCACGGGGTGTCGAGGCGCGCATGTCGAGAATCACTTGTTTTTCATACAGGTAATCGCGCAGTTTGCGCGGCTGTCGACGTGCGAGCATTTTTTCAATGCCCGGGCCGCTGATCAGGCTGGTGACCAGGGCCATGAACACGATGGCCACGAACAGGGATTGGTCGATCAGTCCCGCGTCGAGGGCCAGTTGTCCCAGAATGATTTCCATTGCACCACGAGCACACATGGCCATGCCGACGGCACCGCTTTCCCGGCGTCCCATGCCGACCCACACGGCTCCGAGATAACCGCCGAGTAGTTTGGTGATGATGGCCACCGCCAACACGACGAGCACCAGTTGCAAGTCGAAGGCCTCAATGAAATTCACACGCAGACCGATGGAGGCGAAAAACAACGGTGCGAAAATGTTGCCGATGAAATCGTGGGTAGTACGCCGAACTTTTTCACGCAGATGTCGGCAATTACCGATACCGATGCCGACAATGAACGCGCCGAAAATGGAATGAATGCCGATGTATTCGGTGTAGGCAGCGCCGAGCAGCGCGGTGACGATCACGAATCCGAGCATCGCACCGGGCCAGGAACCGTAGGCTTGGATCAAGGGAATAATGCGGTTAAACAGCCAGGCCCCAGCGGTCAGGACCAACGCGATAAACAGCAACGTCATGCCGATGGTTTTACCGATGCTCAGATGCGCGGTGTCGGTCGGATCGATGGCCGTGTTGGGGGCGATCATGGCCAGGACGATGGCGAAACCCATCCAGCCGATCAGGTCGTTGAGCATGGCCGCGGAAATGACGACGGTGCCCAGTTCGCTTTTGGCCAATCCCATGTCGAGCAGAATTTTGGCGATCACGGGTAGGGCAGTGATCGATAATGCGATCCCGATGAACAAAGCGAACGGTAATTTGCCGTGGTCGATATCACTACCAGCGACGTATCCCATCCAATAGGGGGCCCACCACGCAAGTCCGAAACCGACGGCGAAGGGCAGAACCATACTGACGGTGGCAACGCTAAGCGCGCGTTTGCCTTGTCGCCAGACGGTGGACAGTTCGACCTCAAGCCCCGCAATCAGAAGGAGCAGAATGGCTGAGAGGGTGACGAGTGATTCGATGGCATAGACCACCGGGCCGTCTTTGGGAAACAGGAATTCATAGCCGGCGGGGAACATTGCGCCGAAGATGGTGGGACCAAGCAAGACGCCGGCGAGGATTTCGCCAAGGATGGCCGGTTGCTTGCATAGTCGCGCCAATTCGCCGAGCAATCGCGCGGTGCCCAACAGTGCAGCGAACGCCAGAAGCATCGTCACGACTTGGTCGGGTTCAAATGAGCCTGCGGCGAGTGTGGGCAGATTCGATATCAACATGTGAGGCAAACGCGGATTCCCTGATGGAGATCATATAAGTGTCAAACGCATTGACGCGATTAATGCGTCCTATTCTAGCCGGATCACAGGAAAAATTCGCGCGGAATGGTCAAAATAGCAGACGCCGCCAATTCGCGGGGTGACTGCGCATTGGGCGATGGACACTAAAAATGGCAGGAGCCGATCAGTTAATCGCTTGCATGACCAGCAGAACGGATTGATTGTTCCATCGATCGACCGAAATGAGGCGGTAGCTGGGGGGCACGGATTCGCTGATGGTCTTGCCGAGATCGTTAAGGTTGTTGGGGATTTTGATCAACAGAGTTTCATATTGTTGCATGAAACAGACTCCGGGAATGGGGGGACTGGGAGAAAGCGAGAGAGGGCGAGGCGACAGGAGAAGATTGGGTGGAGAAAGTGGGTGTGGGTGTGTGTGGGGGGGGGGGTTATGGTGTGGTGTTGGTTTTGAGTTCGCTGACGATTTGTTTCAGGGCATCGCCAGCTTCGGCACGAACTTGTATCCAGCTTTTTCTCGGTTCGATTTTTTCCAGGCGGTCAACGATAAATCGTTTGGTTTCCTTGGCCGTATAGGTTTCACCATTAGGCTTGTCGATGCCCGATTTCAAATCCTTCGTGGACAGGTCGTCAAATTCTTTGCGTAGGCTGTTGGCATCTGGCGTGATGTCCACGCTGGTGCTGGTGGAGGCTGCGGCTGTGGCGGCGGCGTTGGCGGCATTGTTGCCACTGCCTGCCACCAATGCCACGGCGGTGGCGGGGTTCTGGGCAAGAATTTCTGCGGCTAACCCGGAAGCAAACCATTGCGATCCCATGACCGCATTGCGTCCGCCGCTGACTTTGCCTTCGAGTTTGGCCAGTACGGAGTGAGCGTTATCACGAATTTTGTAACGGCGAGCGAGATTGGTGGAATCTTCAGCATCATCCATGATCGGATCCATCAGGCCTTCGGCACGTTTGTAACCCACGATGAATTTGGCCGGCGAGGTTGCATTGGGTTCCACCGCGATTTCAACGCCTAATGTTGTGCCGGTGAAAAAGACCATGGAACGTTGCGTGTTTTCGCAGCCAGCGAGAGTAGCCAGACTTGTCACTGCCAGGGCCAGGGACGCGAGGTATCGAAGATATTTCATGAGTGATGATTCCTAAGAGTATGAGTGAGTGTGTGCGGTGGGGGGGGGGAATGTGGGGGGAGATGGTGGGGTTATGGATTCGTGGTTTGCGTGTGCGAAGGTGAAGGTGAAGGTGAAGGTGAAGGCGGTGGCGATCGTTCTTGCGTGATCTCGAGTGCTTGCCTTTCAGCGGTTTTGCCGATGGCGAAGGACGAGCGACTTAACTCAATGGAAAAATCAGCGGTAGGCTCAGTGATAATGGCGTTAATTTGCTTGTACCCGATCGTGAGTGATCCGAATGTGTAGGCGAGGCCCACGCCCTCAAGGTCGATGATTTTCGTATTGGGTGGGGCAGGCGGTTGCGTCTTGCGATGGTCGCGAAAGCAACCGATGGCAAAATAACCTGGTCCTGTGGCGATCGGTGCATAACCACTGCAACCCGTGGTCACGGTGCAAAATATGACGACACACCCGAATCGAAATAAACCCATCATGGAATTGCCCCGGAATGGACATAACTAGATGTTATGTGCGAAACAAAAGTATGTTTACTCACGAAACTGACGCAAGTCTATCTATTGCATCTAATGTGTTAGTAGTGTCTGCTGTGGGCTGCCTGTTTTGCTTAGACGTGGTGAGCCGATAAGCCTATGAAACAAGTCGCAGACAAGTAACAGATTTGCTCTATATTGTATCGTTATTCAACGGCATAAAACAATGCATCGCCAAGATTTTATGGAGAATGAACGGTTTGTGCTACACAAATTTAATCGCGTTTTATTGAATTTAATTATCTATCAATGAAGTGGATGCGAAACTATAAAACATTGCGTTAAGTATGTTGATTTAAGCCAAGCGCTCGGAGTAGCGCGGCGGCTTTGTCGAGGGTTTCCTGGTATTCGGATTGGGGGTCGGAATCTGCGACGATGCCTCCGCCGACGGAGAAGTCGACGCGGTTGGGTTCGAGGCATAACGTGCGGATGGCAATGTTCCAGGTGGATTGCATATGGTCGAGGCCATGGGTTGTATCGATGAAGCCGATGCAACCACAATAGGGTCCGCGGCGGCTCGGCTCGAGCTCGTCAATGATTTGCATGGCGCGAATTTTTGGGGCACCGGTGATCGAGCCGCCGGGCAGGGTGGCACGCAATAAATCGATGAGGTCACAATCCGCGCGGAGATCGGATTCGATGGTGGCCACGCCATGATGAATGGTGGGATGGGATTCAATGGTGCGCGGTTGGGTGACGTGAACTGAACCATAGCGACTGACTCGGCCCAGGTCGTTGCGAAGGAGATCGACAATCATGTTGAGTTCGGCGGCGTCTTTTTCGCTGTGTTGTAATTCAGCGACATCGGTGTTGGCCGGCCGGGTTCCCTTGATCGGGCGCGTGATGACGTGTTGGTTGTCGAGTTGTAAAAACAATTCGGGCGAGGTGGAGGCGAGGGTGTGTTGAGGATCGATTTCAAGATACGCGCCGTACCAAGCCGGTGAGATGCGAGCGAGCTGTGCGAACAGGGCGCGTGGGGCCGCGGGCCAATCGCCGGTGAATTGCGCGGAAAAACGTTGGGCGAGGTTGGCCTGGAATATGTCGCCGGCGGCGATGTAGTCGATGGTTTGGCGAACCGCCGCGCGGAACTGGTCGGGGGTGATCTGCGGGGTGAGCTGGTCAGCGCGATAGGTGGCGATCGGTGGAGGGGGCGGTGGTTGCGTGTCAGGTGGCGGGGGGGCAAGGTCAAAGGGGAGTTCTTTTTGCCAGGTACCGCAGGCGTACCAATGGTTGGTGGCCGCGTCGTGCAGGAGATAGCCGGGGCAGTGATGGAGACTGTAAAGCGGCCAATCGCGATCGTTTTTGGCGAGGGTTGGCATTTTTTCGACGTAACGACCAAGGTCATACGCGAGATAACCAAGCCACAGCCCGGGGGTGGATTGGGCAAGGGTTTGGCGTAAATGATCGAACGGATCAGGCTGGGCGGATGGGTTATGGGATGCAGATTTTGTTTGGCATGAAGGTGAATTATGCGAGGGAAACGTGGGGGGTTCCGAGAATGTCAGGGGTGGGGTGTTGGTATCGGGTTGTGCGAGGATGGACCAGCGGGCCCACTGGGGATGATGCCTGCCTGAATGGAGCATGAGCAATGGGCGATCGACAGGCCAACGGGCGAGGGCGTCGAGAGGTTGGCATTGCCAAGGGAGTTGTTGGCGAAGATGTTGGGTGGGCCGAGGCATTTAGACATGATATAGGCAAGATATAGGCAAGGTGGGCAAGCAAGACGCCGATAGAGAAGATATGGTTGCCACGGTTACCCAACCCGTGCCGGTGTATGAGCTGAATCATTTTGCAGCGATCGCGATCGGTGCGAGTACAGGGGCTCCGCGCATTTTGGAATCAATTTTGCGTTGTTTGCCTGCAGACATGCCGGTGCCGATTTTCGTGGCCCAACATATGCCGCCGATGTTTACCGAGACGTTTGCCCGACGATTGGATCTGATCAGTCCGTTGACGGTGGTGCATGCCGAAGATGGCATGCCGGTGTTCAATGGCGTGGTGTACGTGGGCGTGGGACACCAACACATGCGCGTGATTCAAGGCGTGACCGGCGAATCGCGTGGCGATGGTCAGAAGCGCATTGAAATCAGTAAAGAGCCAACCGAGAAGTTGTACTATCCGTCTGCGGATGAGTTGTTGCGCTCGTGTGGCGAAGTGTATCGCAGGCCGGTGCTGGGTGTGGTGCTGTCGGGGATCGGCTCAGACGGTTTGATCGGTGCGCAAAAAATCAAAGAGCGTGGCGGCAATGTATTGACGCAATCGGAATCGACGTGCGCGGTGTATGGCATGCCTCGAGCATGCGTGGAAGCTGGCGTTTCCGATGCCGTGCTTGATCCGGATGACATTGCGTCCGTACTGTTGCAATTGTCGCCACAGCACCGGTCGCAGGCGTTGCTGTGAAATGATACAAGTGATGAGAAATACACATGCTTAGGTCTATGTCAGCCCCCGGTGAATACCGGGGGTACCGGGGGTTGGTGCACGAGAAGATTTTAGGCCGCACCAGTTTTAAACGGGATTGGTGTTAGTTAAAAGTTAAAAGTAAAAAGTGGGGATTGGGTGAGCACGTTTGGGTTAAGCGTGTTTTTTTGTGCGCGCTAAGCCGCAAGCGGCGGAGTGGAAATGCGGGTTGGTGTCGAAGGCGTGAGGATATACAGGGTAAAGGCGGGGGGTTATGCGGGGGAAAAATGTGGGGAGGGTGGGGGGGTGGGGGGGTGGAAGGCGTGGCCGGTGAGGTGGGTGAAGACGTCGTCGAGGGTGGGGCTGCCGAGGGTGATGCGTTTGATGTGGTGGGTGTGATCGCGACGGAGGGTGGCGATGACGTTGTCAGCATTGCGGTGTTCGAAGCGGATGGTGTGATTGATTTGTGTGGGGACAGCGTCGGGGTCGGGCCAGGGTGCGAAGAGGTCGGTGATGGTTTGGCAGAACTGAGCCTGGGCGTCCTGATCGAGGTGAGACGCGGGCTCGATGGTGATGACGTCGCCACCAATGCGTTGGATGAGGTTGGTGGGTGTGTCGTAAGCGATGAGTTGGCCACGGTCGAGGATGGCGAGTTGGTCGCAATTTTCTGCGGCGTCGAGTTCGTGGGTGGCCATGGCGATGGTGGTGCCGAGTTGATCGCGAAGTGTTTCGAGGATTTGCCAGAGTTCTCGGCGGGCGGTGGGATCGAGGCCGTTGGTGGGTTCGTCCATCAATAACAAGTCGGGTGCGGAGAGTAACGTTTTTGCGATTTCGGTTCGACGTTTCATGCCGCCGCTGAACTGGGAGACGGGGTCGTCAGCCCGGTCGATGATGCCGACGCATGTGAGGAGCTGATCGATGCGTGTGTGCATGTCGCGTTTGGGTAGGCCGTAGAGATCAGCATGGTGGCGAAGGTTTTCGCGGGCAGAAAGGTGGCGGTCGAGGCAAGGGGTTTGGAAGACGACGCCGATATGTTTGCGAACCTCAGCGGCGTGTGTCTTGATGTCCTGGCCGAAGATGGTGGCGGTGCCTGTGGTGGGTTTGATGAGTGTGGCCAGAATATGAAGAAGTGTTGATTTGCCCGAGCCGTTGGGGCCGAGGATGGTGAAGATTTTGGCGTTGGGGATGGTGAGGTTGATGTCGGAGAGGGCGGGGGCGGGGGGCGATTTTTGATTTTTAATTTCTGATTTTTGATTGCGAGGTTGTTTTTTATTACGCGGGGATTTTTTCGGGGTGGGGTAGGTGTGGGAAAGGTTCTGGATGGTGATGGCGTGGAGGGATGGAGGAGTTGTGTGTGGGGCGAGGGTTGGTTGGGTGGTGGTGGATGACATGGGGGGGGGTAGAGTTAAAAGTTAAAAGTTAAAAGTTGGGAAGTGGGAAGTGGGGTGTGCGGCGTGCAGGTGCGGTTGCCGGTTGCCGTGTACCGTTAAATCGCGCAGGGGAAAAGTGGGGGGGGGTTAGTTGGCGTCGAGGAGGAAGATGACGAGGACGACGGGTAGGTAGATGAGTGAGTAGAAGAAAACGATGCGTGCGGATTTGATGGTTTGCAGACGGACGAGGTTGATAGCGAGTATGAGGAAGATGAGCGCGGCGAGGGTACCGAGCGAGAGTTGCCAGACGCCGGTGAGGCCGAGGTAGGTGGGCAGGATGGTCAGGGGGATGAGCAGGACGCAGCCGAGGAGGATCTGTCGGAAGGTGCGTTTGCCGGAGGGGTCGATGACCGGGAGCATCTGGTAATTGGCGGCGGCGTACTGTTCGCGGTAGATCCATGCGATGGCATAGAAGTGGGGGATTTGCCAGACGACCATGATGGCAAAAAGTATCCATGCGATGGGGTCGACATTGTTGGTGACCGCGGCGTAGCCAATGAGTGGCGGGGTGGCTCCGGGGATGGCACCGATCCAGGTGTTGAGCCAGGTAACGCGTTTGAGTGGCGTGTAGACGAGGACGTAAAGGACGATGGTGGCCGCCGCGAGTAGGGCCGCGTTAGGGGTGGCCGCGACGCGCAGAATGGTGACGCCGAGCGTGCCGAGAATGATGCCTAGCCAGAGCGCCATGGCCGGATGCACGCGACCGGCGGGTAGCGGTCGGTTCTGGGTGCGTTTCATTTTGCCATCGGATTCAATTTCGAAAAATTGATTGAGCGCTGCAGCCCCCATGCATGACATGGCCACGCCGATGAGCATGGCGAAAAATTTGGTCCAGGCGTATTGGGAATCAAACGCACCGGGGGCCAGGGCATAGCCGATGGATGCGGTGATGCCGACCATGAGTGTGATGCGCGGCTTGGTGAGCATGGACAGATCACGGCGCGACATGGCCGCGTGCGCGTTGTTGGCGTGCGCGGCGGCGACGTGATTGGGTTCTGACACGACATGGTCAGGCGAGCCGGCGGGATCAGCGTGTGACAGGTTCATACGGTGGCGGATTCCTGATTGGGTTTGGTTGCGAGTTGGGACGTGTTGTTTAACTGGTTGGGGTTGTTCGAATTGTTGATTGCGGTATTGATTCTATGCGGGTCGAGTGCGATGCCCAAACGATAGACGCGCAAGACGAACAGGGCGGTGATGCCGAGCAATAGAGCGCCGACGACCTGATGGCCCGTGGCGATCTTGGGATTTTCGCGGGACCAGATGACGCTGAGGCCGAGGATGAGTTGAATGCCGAGCAGGGCCATGATGAGGCAGGCGGGATTGCGCAGGCCTTGCATGTGATGGGTGCGGCGCAGGACGTGGGTGAGGGTGATGATGATCAGCAGGGTGACGATGACCGCGCCGACGCGATGGGCGAAGTGAATGGCCACCTGCCAGGGCTGAGGAATCGGCGCGGGAATGCGTGCGGATTGTTCGAGCAACTCAGGGGTTTGATCCGTGTCGACCGCGGACATGGATAACGCAGGTTCGTCGGCATAGATGAACCACTCGCTGCCACCATGTTGATAAAACTGTTCGGCAATTTTTTCGGCATTGAACGGCGGATGCAATTGGCCATAGGCGGCTGGTGCATCGGGAATGGCTGACGCCGAATGCGTGTGGCGAACCATAGCCCCGAGGGTGAGCTGGACCACGAGCATGGCGAAGAGGATCAGGCAAAGCATGCGCGTGGTGGGCGCGAATGGTTTGAGTATGGCATTGGTGGGACGAATGGATTTGGGGTCGGCCCACCATCGGCTGGTGATGGCGGCCAAGGCGATGACGAGGCAGAAGATGAGTTGGCCGGTGATACCGTGGACGATGGCCCAGGTGGTGTTGATGTCGATGACGCGATAGCCGCCCATGATGCCTTGGATGACGTAGAGTCCCAAAACGATGGCGGCGAGTTTGGTGATGTGATGACGCCAGCCGTAGGTGCGGATGGCGGTGACCAGCATGGCGATGGCGACGATGCCACTGATCGCGCCGATGAGTCGATGGTTGTGTTCGAGTGCGACGGCGAAATCAGCCCAGAGGCTCAACGGGATGACGAACCATTTGCCGAAGCTGGTGGGCCAATCGGGGACCGCCATGCCCGCGTTGTAGCTGGTGACCGCTCCGCCGACGGTGATGAGAATGAACGTCATGATGACGAAGAGGATGGCGATGCGGTGGGGCCAGACTGGCTGGGGTTGGGCAGCGGTATTTGGGGTAGTTGCGCTCATGGGAATAAGTGGATTCTAACGGACGGGCGATGCGTGTGTGATCGGGTAACCAAGATGAGGCTGAGGCTTGCCGAGTAAGCGGTGTGTGTGCCGAATGGCGATGCGGAACGAAGATGTCAGAGCATGCGGAGGAAAGTGGGGGGAATGCGGGGGGAACGCGGGAGGAATGATGTGGGGGGAAAGTGGGGGGGTGGGGGTTGTTATGTGGGGAATGGTGGCTAGAATGGTGTGACGATGAAGATCACGCCCACCATTTCGCCGATCGCGATTATGATTACGATTCCCGAGCTATGGGGCTGGTGAGCCATTCGTTATTGATTGTACGAATTCCCAGCCCCGCTCAACGCGGGGTTTTTTAATACCCCCCCCACATTTTCCCCCGCACTGCCCCATTTTTCCTTGCAAGTTTGATGTTTACGAGAATTCCCAGTATTTGCCAAAGCCAAACAGCCATGACGATGACACCTCAAAAAAACGATTCCCAATCGCGCGTTGAAATCTATGACACCACCCTGCGCGATGGCGCCCAGGGCCTGGGCGTGACGTTCAGCCTGGTCGACAAGCTCAACATCACCCAGCACCTCGATTCACTCGGCGTCGATTTCATCGAAGGTGGCTACCCGCTGTCGAATCCCAAGGACGAAGCGTATTTCCAACAGGTGCGTGAGTTGGATTTGAAGCATGCCCGCGTCTGTGCGTTTGGCATGACGCGTCGGCGGGGTACGGTGGCCCGCGAAGACGTGGGCATGAATGCGTTGTTGGATTCGCAAGCCCCGGTGATCACCATCGTGGGCAAGACGTGGGATCTGCATGTGGACGAAGTGTTGCGTGTGAGTCGCGAGGAAAACCTGGAAATGATTCGCGATTCGGTCGACCATTGCGCCCATCACGATGACGGCGTCCAAAGAGAAGTCTTTTATGATGCGGAACATTTTTTCGATGGATACAAAGGGAACCCGAAATACGCGCTGGCGACATTGCGTGCAGCGCTCGAAGGCGGGGCATCGCGCTTGATTCTGTGCGATACCAATGGTGGGTCTTTGCCTGAATGCATCAGTCGCATCATGGGCGAACTGGTCAAAGCCATCCCCGATTGCGTCGGCAAATTAGGCATCCATGCTCACAATGATTCGGGCGTGGCGGTGGCCAATTCGTTAACCGCGGTGCGCTGCGGGGCGGTGCAGGTGCAGGGCACGATCAACGGCATCGGCGAACGCTGTGGCAATGTTGATCTGACCACGGTGGCCGCCAACCTGAAACTGAAAATGGGGCACGATTGTCTGTATGGCGAAAACGGTGAATCGACCAAACGCTTGACCGAGACCAGTCGTTACGTCTATGGCGTGGCCAACATGAATCCCGTGGTCAATCAGCCGTTCGTCGGTTCCGCTGCGTTTGCTCACAAGGGTGGCATGCATGTGCACGCGGTGCAGCGCATTGCCCATAGCTATGAACACATCAATCCCGAACAGGTCGGCAATGCCCGCAAGGTGTTGGTCAGTGAATTGTCGGGCGCATCAAACATCGCCGCGACACTGGGCGATAAATTTGACATCAACGACAACCGCGCTCTGCAACGCGAAGTGCTCGAAAAAGTGCAGGACCTGGAAAATCAGGGCTACGAATTCGAAGCTGCGATGGCGAGCTTTGAATTGCTGTTGCACGATGCGTTGGGCAGGGATCGCAACTACTGGACGCTGGACCATTACCGCTGTTCGATCAGCAAACACAACGGCGATGTGCCAGTCACCGAAGCGGTGGTTCGTATGCGCGTGGGTGATAATCAGGGTGATGAGTATCGCGTCGATGAAGGCGATGGCCCGGTCAATGCCCTCGACGGTGCGTTGCGGAAATGTTTGAAAGATCATTATCCGCAACTCGCGTCGTTGCATCTGCGCGATTACAAGGTGCGCGTGGTCAACGCCACGGCGGAGTCGGCGGCCAAGGTTCGTGTGGTGATTCAGTTTGCGGGTAAGGTAGAGGGCAAGGACCAGTTTTTCGGCACCATCGGCGTCAGCGAAAATATCGTCGATGCCTCATGGCAGGCCCTGACCGATGCGATGACGTATTACCTGATCGAATGCGGCGTTACGCCGTGATTGGAAAAACCACCGAGGCACCGAAGCTCCGAGGAGCCGAGGAGCCGAAGCACCGAGAAAGGCGTTTTTGTCCACAGGTTTTGAAGATTGACACAGATTAATTTTTCAGAAACGTTTAGCGGGTGACGCGCTGCGTCCCGTGTGCATTGCGAACAATAAACAAAGCAGGCAATGCAAAACCATACGAGGATCGAATGCCACATTAAAACCCACGTTTCAATTTCTGTTTTTTCGCATTCCTGCTTTCCTGGTTTCCTCGTTCACAATATTTCATCAAGGCCCACCCAGTTGGTTGCTCTATAATCCGTGTCATCTGCGAAATCCGTGGACAATACCAGTTTGATTTAAATCGAGTTTTTATGGAAGAAATGACGCGTCAAAATATCAGTGTCCAGCGTGAACGCGCGATTCTCGTCGCGTGTTTATTGCCGGGCATGACAGTTGATCCGCACGATCCATTGAGCGAGTTACGCTCGTTGGCCGATACCGCCGGCGCGATCGTGGTGGACCAGTTGTTACAGAACAAACACAAGCCCGAGGCCGGCACCATGATCGGGTCGGGCAAGTTGCGTGACCTGGCAGAGATGGTCAAGTTGCATGACGCGGAGGTGGTGATTTTCGATAACGATCTGTCGCCGTCGCAGATTGGTAACATTGAAGAAGTCATCGAGGTCAAGGTATTAGACCGCAGCGAATTGATCCTGGATATTTTCGCGGCCCGTGCCCGCACGCATGAAGCTCGGCTGCAAGTCGAATTAGCCCAGTTGCAATACACCTATCCGCGCTTGCGGGCGATGTGGTCACACCTGGAACGCATCGTTGGTGGAGCGCCAGCAGGCATTGGCACGCGTGGGCCGGGTGAACAGCAATTGGAAATTGACCGCCGAATTGTGCAACGTAAAAAAGCCGAGTTGCGCCGCGAAATTGCACGCGTGCAAAGTCGCAAAACTCGTGAAGTGGCGGCGCGTAACAAAGATCATTTCACCGTCGGCCTGGTCGGCTACACCAATGCGGGCAAGTCCACGTTGTTCAACACGCTGACCACCGACCCGTCGGGTGTTGGGGGCGGGGCCTATGCCGATGACAAATTGTTTGCCACGTTAAGCACGCGTACTCGGCGTTGGAACCTGGGGCAGGGCGACAACGTGATGCTGTCGGACACGGTGGGTTTTGTCCGTGATTTGCCGCACCATCTGGTTGCCAGTTTTAAAGCCACGCTCGAAGAAGCGGTGCATTCGGATCTGTTGTTGCTGGTGCTCGACGTGTCGCATGTGAATGCTCGCCAACAACTGGACACGGTGATCGAGGTGCTTGCCGACATCGGTGCCGATGCGCCGCCACGTTTGTTGTTGCTCAACAAGATCGACAAGCTCGACCACAATGCCGACATTTTATATTTCCAGAAACACGACACCGAGGCCTTACCCATCAGTGCCCTGACCGGCGATGGCACCGACGATGTGATCGAATACGTGCGTGACATGTTGCATGGCCGAATGCAAAAGCGCACGATCACATTGGATTTATCCGATGGCAAAGCCCTGCATTTTCTCGAATCGCGCTGCGAAGTGATTGACCGCGACTACAACGATCAGGTCGTGATCCTGACGGTCAACATTGGCCAAAACCAACTCGACCTGCTGCACGCGATGGGTTCGAGCGCGAAGATTTTAGCCACGAATGAACAGCAATAAACGCAAAAACAGGTGCCCGTTGGGACAAGCGTTTGCGTGAGGCGTTGTTTAGCGGGCGACGCGCAGCGTCCCGTTTTCTGTGGCAGTATCAGGGTTTTTTAGCCGCAGATAAACGCAGATGGACGCGGATGTGAATCGGGCGATAAATTATTTTTCAATGTTTTCCATTTCGCGTGCTTTGGTAAGGGCAGATGCCAGCAAACCCGCAGGTACAGAAACAACACCAAGTCCTACGAATAGGACGAAGAAGGTGAAAATACGACCGCCAGTCGTAATTGGATACACATCACCATAGCCAACAGTGGTCAAGGTGATTAATGCCCACCACATACTGTGAAAAACAGATGCGAAATGTTCCGGTTGTGCTTCTCTTTCGAAGTAATAGATGCCGACAGACGCGAGATATAGCACAATCAAGGACACCCCAAGAAACAAGATGATTTCTTCTTTGGCAATAACCAATGCTCTGTGAAATCGTTGCACGGCTGCGCTATAACGACCAAGTTTGAAAATTCGAAATATGCGTAGTAGGCGCAACAGCCGTACTGCACGCAAATCTATACCTAAACCAATGTAGAAGGGAAGTATTGCAACCAAATCAACGATGCCAAAAAAACTGAACACAAACTTTCTCTTTGGTTGTGCGACCCATATTCTCAAAACGTATTCAATAGAAAAAAGGGTGACGCTAAGCACTTCAAAAGCATGAAGTCTCTGTTGCCATATGCTACTGAGATTTGGTAGTGTCTCGACAGAAAACGAAATGATTGAAAGCACGACTAGTGTTTGAACAGATAAATCAAACAAACGCCCATACTTCGTATCATTTGTTTCAATGATTTGTTTGACAGTTGGCAAGAGTGACCCCCTGTATTTTTGAACTCAATAGTATTTATATCTGCGTTCATCCGCGTCCATCTGCGGCTAAATTATTCGCGTTTATTCGCGTTCATTCGCGGCTGAAAATCAATCATTCCCTGACGCATCGCCAGACGTTTCGCCATCAGCAGACGAGCCATGCAACAGGGGGCGGGGCGCGGTTTCGATCATGGGGAGTTTGTCGGCGTCGGGTAATTGCTTGTTCGACGACGCGCCGTATTCTTCGAATCGGCGGGCTTGGACCATGACCTGGGTGTCGAGGCTGCCGACGAATTTGTTGTAATGTTCGACGGTTTTGCCCACTGCTTTGCCGAGGTTTTGGGCATGGGCGGCCATGACGCTCAGGCGTTTGTGCAATTCGATGCCCAGGTCACTGATGCGTTTGGCGTTGTCAGCGATTTGCTCTTCACGCCAACCGGCGGCGACGGCTTTTAACAACGCGATCAAAGTCGTCGGCGTGGCGATGATCACGTTGCGCGTCATGGCCTGTTCGATTAACGCGGGCTTGCGACGCACGGCGGCTTCTAAAAACGGTTCGCCGGGGATGAACAGCACGACGAATTCCGGGCTGCGATCGAATTGTGATTGATACGATTTGGCCGACAGGTCAACGACCTTCTGTTCGATGTGACGCACGTGACGATCCAGATGAACATCACGCTGGGCATCGTCGTCGGTTTCGATCGCGTCGATGAAGCCGGTCAATGGGGTTTTAGCATCGACGACCACGGTGCGACCGGAGGGCATGCGCACGACCATGTCGGGGCGCTGTACGCCGTCGACGGTCTTGACGCTGACCTGTTCTTCGAAATCGCAATTGGGAATCATGCCCGCCAGTTCGACCAGGCGTTGCAATTGGATTTCACCCCATCGGCCACGCACTTCGGGTTGGCGTAGGGCCTTGACGAGGTTGTGGGTTTCGCTGCGCAGTTGGGTTTGATCGACCATCATGCGTTCGATCTGTTGCTTGACAGAGGTGTAGGCGGCTTTGCGATTGCCTTCGACTTCGTGCACGTGTTTGGCAAAGGCGTCGAGCTTTTCACGGATAGGATCGACCAGAGCTTTGATGGCGGTTTCCTTGACGGCCAAATTTTTCGCGGCGTCTTTCTGTTCGCCTTCGAATGATTTTTTCGCCAGGTCGAGGAATTGTTGTTGCGCTTTGGCAAGGCTTTGCGAAGCGAGAGCATCGAACGTATCGCGCAGGCCTTTTTGTGAGTCTTCTAAATGGTTGAGCTTTTCACGAGCGATCGCCAGATCGGTGGCCAATTGTTGGCGTTGAGTAACCTGTTCGTCATGGTCGCGTTTGGCATTGTCCAGCTCGAGGTTTTGCTGGGCTAATGACGAGGCGATACGAGCGCGATCGTGGCGTAAAAACAAGGCCCAGCCGATGGCGATGCAGGCGAACAGCAACGCGACGATAAATGCGATAGTCCAAAACATACGGGAATTGTCAGGGTAATCGCGCTAAGCCGCAAGCGGCGAATTTTTGAGGCGTGCGGTGCGGTGATCGGTGGTGTTACGCAGTGGTGTTTGTTATCTGTGTCATGTTGACCGCGATATCAGCCCGCGATGGAGATCACGGGTTTGGGGCGCGGTGGGGTAATGGATCGCGAGAGCCGTGCGGTATACATCGCGTGCTATCAATGAGAAACGCCCCGCAGGTTAGCGCGGGGCGTTTCATATATGACGAAGGGAAATGTGGTGGTGGGTGGGTGGGGGGGTTACGCGTGAATTGCTTTTTCGGCTTCGAGTGTGAGGTTTACGCCATCTTCGCCGGGCTCGAAAAAGTGCATGCGTGACGGATCGATGCGGAAGGGGTGCTCGGTGTCGGGTGTGACCTTGCTGGTGGCATCGATGCGGGCCACGATGTGACCGTGGTCCGGCGTGGTGAGATAGACGTCCATCTTGTCGCCGAGCGGTTCGAGAACGTTGACCTTGACGTTGAGGATATTGCCTTCGCCAGCGAAGCGCTGGTCGTGGGTGTCGGGAGCCAAGGCTTCGGGACGCACGCCGAGGACCACGGGTGACCCGACTTTGCCCGCCAAAGAGTCGTTGGCCCAGTCGGGAACTTTGATGCGGTTGTTGGCACCTTCTTCAAAATAGATGCCGTCGTCACTGCGAACGAGGTTGCCGTCGAAAAAGTTCATTGGCGGTGTGCCGACGAAGCCCGCGACGAAGCGGTTTTTCGGATGACGATAAATTTGCAGCGGAGCATCGCACTGTTGGATGACGCCGTACTTCATGACGACGACGCGATCGCCGAGCGTCATGGCTTCTTCCTGATCGTGGGTGACGTAGATGGTCGTGGTTTTGAGATCCATATGCAGGCGTTTGATTTCAGCACGCATTTCGACGCGGAGCTTGGCGTCGAGATTGGACAGCGGTTCGTCAAAGAGGAAACACGCAGGATCACGGACGATGGCTCGGCCGACGGCAACACGTTGGCGTTGACCACCTGAGAGGGCTTTAGGGCGTCGATCGAGCAGTTCTTCGATGCCGAGAATTTTGGCGGCATCGCGAACGCGTTTATCGATTTCCGCTTTGGGGAACTTACGGAGTTTTAACCCGAAGGCCATGTTCTTGTACACGGACATATGGGGATAGAGGGCGTAGTTCTGGAACACCATGGCGATGTCACGGTCTTTGGGCGGGACATCGTTGACGATTCGCTCGCCGATTTTGAGTGTGCCGCCGCTGATTTCTTCTAAGCCAGCAATCATGCGGAGGGTTGTGGATTTGCCGCAGCCTGAAGGCCCGACGAAAACCATGAACTCAGCGTCAGCGATATCGAGGTTGAAATCATCAACCGCTTTGACGTTTCCGGGATAAATTTTGGTGATATTTTCCAGTAGAACGCGGGCCATGCGGGTCTCCAAGCGTGAAAGGGGCAAACAGATGAGCACCTGATTTTAACAGAAGTTGGTGCATAATAGGTGATTTGGGTGTTTTCGGGGGTGTGGAAAACTCTTGGAACGATTCTAAAAAATATATTTTTCTGTAACCGTTTGTTTTAAAGTGGTTTAGGTGTCATTTGTAGTTGAGACTCGTTCTAAAATAGGCGAAACGAGGTTGAAATAGTACCGAAATGATCCTATTAATGGGCAGTGATTCGGGAGTCTTGTGGGGCAGTCTCAATTATGGGGCTGGGGGGGGACTCAGTTGGGACTCAATTGGGGAGCAGTAGAGCGGGGGCAGTGTGTGGGGGGGGGCGTGGGGGGGCGTTCATTGGATTGACGTTTATTGGCCTGGAAAGTTCTCGGTTGTCACGAGTATGTTGAAACTGACGCGAAAAATTGACTACGCCCTGGTGGCGTTGGCTCGGTTGGCGAAGCCTGATGTGGCCGAGGATTCGCCGTTGAGTGCTCGGCAGATCGCTGAGGACTATCAGATGCCGACGCCGTTGGTGACGCGCTTGTTGAAAGATTTACAGCGTGCAGGTTTGGTGACTTCGACGCGTGGAGCGCACGGGGGCTACACGTTGGCGATGGCCGCCGATGAGATCGCGATGACATTGGTGATCGAAGCGATCGAAGGGCCGGTGCAGATCGCCGCGTGTTGTGATGAAACGGAAGCGAATCCATGCGATGCGTGTCAGGTGATTCCGCGATGTCCGATCACGAGCAAGATAAAAAAATTGAACGACCACGTGGTGGATCTGTTCCGACAGGTGACGCTGGCGGACATGATTGAGCCGGAGGTGGATGTGCCAAGTGAAGCGATCAATATTGTGCGTGCGGGGGCGGGGGCCAGTTAAAAGTTAAGAGTTAAGAGTTAAGAGTTGCATGTGAAAAGTGGGGGGGGGGTGAAGGAATTATGACGACAACAGCTGACATTGCGGTACTCGCCAAGCGAGAATACAAGTACGGATTCGTGACGGATATCGAAGCGGATCAGTTGCCCCCTGGGCTGGACGAACAGACCGTGCGGTTCATCTCTGCGAAGAAAGAAGAGCCGCAGTGGTTGTTGGACTGGCGACTCAAGGCGTTTGAGCATTGGAAAACCATGCAGGAACCCACCTGGCCGTTCTTGCCGTATGGGTACGGCCCAATCGATTACCAGGCGATCAGCTATTACTCAGCCCCGAAGCAACAAGCCAAGTACAAGAGTCTGGATGAAGTGGATCCGGAACTGTTGGAGACGTATGCGAAGCTGGGAATTCCGCTGAGCGAGCAGAAGATTCTCGCTGGTGTGGTAGAGGAAGTCGAGGAAAATGATTCGGAGGTTGATGAAGACGATCCCGACCGTGTGGGCCAAGCGGAGACCAGCGGGGGGATCGCGGTTGATGCGGTGTTTGATAGCGTTTCGGTGGCGACGACGTTTCGTAAGAAACTCGCCGAGGCCGGCGTGATTTTCTGTTCGATATCCGAAGCAGTGCGAGAGTACCCGGAGTTGGTTCAGAAATATCTGGGCACCGTGGTGCCGTATTCGGACAACTATTTTGCCACGTTAAACAGCGCGGTGTTCAGCGATGGAAGTTTTGTCTATATCCCGAAGAACACGCGCTGCCCGATGGAACTGTCGACGTATTTTCGCATCAATGCCCAGAACACCGGACAGTTTGAACGGACGCTGATCGTGGCGGATGAGGGTAGCCATGTGAGTTACCTGGAAGGTTGCACCGCGCCGCAGCGTGATGAAAACCAACTGCACGCGGCGGTGGTTGAATTGGTGGCCATGAAAGATGCTACGATCAAATACTCAACAATTCAGAACTGGTACCCCGGCGACGAAAACGGCAAGGGTGGCATTTATAATTTCGTGACCAAACGCGGTGCCTGTCGCGGGGACAACAGCCACATCAGTTGGACACAAGTGGAAACCGGCTCTGCGATCACATGGAAATATCCAAGCGTGATCCTGCAAGGCGATCACAGTCACGGCGAATTCTATTCGGTCGCGTTGACCAATGGTTGTCAACAAGCCGACACAGGCACAAAGATGATCCACATCGGCCGAGATACAAAATCAACGATCGTATCGAAAGGCATCAGTGCGGGGCGTGGGCACAATGCGTATCGCGGGTTGGTGAAGGTCTTGCCTAAAGCGGTGAACGCGCGGAATTACACGCAATGCGATTCACTGTTGATTGGCAAGGAATGCGGAGCGCACACGTTCCCGTATATCGAAGTGGCCAACCCGACAGCGACGGTGGAACACGAAGCCTCGACGAGCAAGATTGCTGAGGATCAGTTGTTCTATTGCCAGCAACGCGGGATCAATGAGGAACACGCGGTGTCGCTGATTGTGAACGGGTTCTGCAAGGAAGTGTTCAAGGAACTGCCGATGGAGTTTGCCGTGGAGGCGACGAAGTTACTGGCTGTTTCATTGGAGGGTTCGGTGGGATAAGGGAAGGCACTCACTACAGAGTTACAGAGTCAAAGAGTGACAACTTTGCATAGCCGTATAGTCGCATAGCCGCAAAAAAACATTCATTTTTGTTCACTGATATTTACCGATTTTTTAACACAGCAAAGAAACATTAAGCAGGAAGCAGATAGCGATGTCAGAAGTATTGTTAGAAATTAAAGATTTGCATGCGTCGATTGATGGGCAGCCGATATTGCGTGGTGTGAATTTGACGATTCATGCCGGGCAAGTGCATTCGATCATGGGGCCCAATGGATCGGGCAAGAGCACATTGTCGAAAGTGTTGGCTGGTCACGATGCGTACGAAGTGACCGGCGGCAGTGTGAAATTACTGGGTGTGGACTTGTTGGAAATGTCGCCCGAAGAGCGAGCGTTGGCGGGGTTGTTCCTGGCCTTTCAGTATCCGGTAGAAATTCCAGGCGTGAGCAATACGCAATTTTTAAAAGCCGCAGTGAACGCGAAGCGTTTGCATGATGGATTGGAAGAACTGGATGCCGCTGCATTTTTGAAATTGATGCGTGAGAAGGCGAAGCTGGTGGAGTTGCCTTTGGATCTGATCAAGCGATCCGTGAATGAAGGTTTCTCCGGCGGCGAGAAAAAGCGTAATGAAATTTTCCAGATGGCAATGTTAGATCCGGCCATGGCGATTCTCGATGAGACGGATTCGGGATTGGATATTGATGCGCTGCGCGTGGTGGCCAGCGGAGTAAATGCAATGCGTGAGTCGGGTGGTGGGGGGCGGAGTTTCCTGGTGATTACGCACTATCAGCGGTTGCTGGATTACATCGTGCCCGATTACGTGCATGTGTTGGTGGAAGGTCAGATTGTGAAATCGGGCGGCAAAGAGTTGGCCTTGGAATTGGAAGACAAGGGCTATGGCTGGATCGAAGAAGAACTGGCCGCGAGCGCGACGTAAGCAATTTATTGACGACGAATATTGACGGCGAATTAATGATGGCGAATGTTGAATTATGTTGATGACAGAACCTGAACAAGTTGTGGCTGGACCTGCGTGGTTGGAAACGTTTCGACGTGAGGGGCGGGCGCGTTTTGAGAAACTGGGATTGCCCACGGTGCGCGATGAGGATTGGCGATACACCCGGTTGGATGGCATTCGCAAGGGGGAATTTGTCACCGCCCAACTGGTGTCGGCCCATGACCTCGGAGGCGTGCGAGCCTTGGCACCCTTTGCATTTGAGGGATTGGATGCGCAGCGGGTGGTGATGATTAACGGCGTGTTTTCCGAAGAATTGTCGGAGTTTGATAGCGCGGGCGACGACGCGGTGGTACAGACGTTGGCCCAGGCGATCGAACGCGAGCCAGCGATGTTGGAAAATTACCTGACGCATTTTTCGCAAGAGGATGATGCGTTTGCGTCATTGAACAGTGCAATGCTCAATGAAGGGGTGGTCATTCATGTGCCTGCGAATGTGCAAGTGGGTCGGCCGATCCATTTGTTAAACGTGACGGTGGCAAGCCAGGTGCAGACCGTAGCGCATCATCGATGCCTGGTAGTCGCCGAAGCGGGCAGCGCGGTGACCGTGATCGAACACTACGTAGCATTGGATGGCGGAGACGCCACAAACAATGTCAATAGCGCAGGGGAAAAAGTGGGGGGCGTGGGGGGGAATGTGTGGGGGGGGGGATATTTTAATAATGCGGTGACGCAGGTGTTTGCCAAGCGTGATGCGAAGGTGGAGCACTATTTTGTGGAACAGGAAAGCGATCAGGCGTTTAACATTCAAACGTTGGATATTCATCAGGAGCAAGGCAGTGATGTAGCTTCGCATTCAGCATTGTTTGGCGGGGCGTTGGTGCGTAACAATGTGCACCCGGTGTTGGATGGCGAGGGGACGCAATGCTTGATCAATGGTTTGTATGTGGGAAGCGGAACGCAGCAACTGGATAACGCGATGCGTGTGGAACATGCCAAGCCCCATGGCGACAGTCGGCAATTTTATCGTGGCGTGTTGAACGACAAAGCGAAGGCTGTGTTCAGTGGTCGGATTGTGGTGGCCAAGGGTGCGGATAAAACCGATGCGAAGCAGAGCAATTCGAACCTGTTGTTGTCGGATCATGCACAGGCGAACACAAAACCGCAGTTGGAAATTTATGCGGATGATGTGAAGTGCACGCACGGTGCGACGGTGGGACAGATCGACGAAAAGGCTGTGTTTTACCTGCGATCGCGTGGCATTGATGAAGCCACCGCACGGGGTATGCTGGTGTATTCGTTTGCGGCTGAGAGTCTGGATCGGATGGCATTAGAGCCTGTGCGTCGAAAATTGGCCGGAGCGCTGGTCGAAAAAATGGCATTGGGCGAAGTGTTGTCGGTGGTGCTGGGTGGGGAAGATTAACGAAAAATAACAATGAGGCCCAGAGATATCGAGAAAGGCATTGGGGCCACAGATTTCACAGATGGCACCGATTGTTTTGAACGAGGAATGCAGGAAAGCAGGGAAAGCAGGTTGAGGTGATTGGGGGCGTGATACGGAAAATGTGTGTGGGGGGGGGTGAGGTTTAGTATGAGTGAAGCGAAACCAAATTCTGTGAAGCCACAATCGTTGACGCTGGGCGCGACCGAGCATCGTGGTGATGCGCCTCGGCCGTTGGATGCTGATGAGCGTGCCCGGATTGCGGCGGAAAAGAATGCGAAGTTGAAGTCCGCGATTCACGATGCGAAATCGTTGGAAGATAAAATCATCGCTGCGATCAAGACGGTGCATGATCCGGAAATTCCGGTGAACATTTATGAGCTTGGGCTGATCTATGACATCGCGATGGAGCCGGACCCGGAAAGTGCGATAGGCGAAAAAAAGGTAGCGGTGACGATGACGCTGACGAGCGCGAACTGTCCCGCCGCGCAGGAAATTCCGGTGGATGTAAAAAAAGCCGTGGAGCGAATTGCGGAAGTGAGCGGGGCCACGGTGGAGGTGGTGTTCGATCCGCCCTGGGAAAAAGAGATGATGTCGGAAGAGGCGCAAGTGGAGTTGGGGTTGTTTTGATGGTGGGGAGTGGAAGAGAAGAAACCACAGAGGCACAGAGGCACAGAGGCACAGAGGCACAGAGGCACAGAGAAAGGCAATTAGTCCACAGATTTCACAGATGGCACCGATTGTTTTGAACGAGGAAAGCAGGAACGCAGGAATACGGTAACGCGGGGAAAGGCATAGGCATTACTGGTTTGAATTCCTGCTTTCCTGTATTCCTCGTTATAAAAAATAAAACGCTGACGTCTGAGATAGGACCGTGGAGGCGTGTGTGTCGGCATGTGGGGGGGGAGGGGGGTAGAAACGGGATAGACAGGTATGACCATGACTGCGACGGGATTTGATGTTGAGAAGGTGCGGGGCGATTTTCCGATCTTGCAAGAACGGGTGCATGATCGTGCGCTGGTGTATCTGGACAATGCGGCGACGAGTCAGAAGCCGATGGCAGTGATCGATGCGATGTCGGATTACTATCGACGAGCCAATGCGAATGTGCATCGCGGTGTGCATGAATTGGCCGATCGCGCGGATCGAGCGTATGAGGGTGCGCGGGTGAAGGTGGGGAAGTTTTTAGGGGTGGACGATGCCCGACAGATTGTGTTTACGCGGGGGACGACCGAATCGATCAACCTGGTGGTGCATAGTTATGCGCGTGCGCGTTTGCAGGCGGGAGATCGCGTGGTCATTTCGATCATGGAACACCATGCGAATTTTGTGCCTTGGCAACAGGTCTGTGAACAGGCCGGCGCGGAGTTGGTGGTGTTGCCGATTACCGCAGACGGCGAATTGGATATGAATGCGTTTGGGGAGGCGATGGATGATCGCGTGAAAATCGTGGCATTAGCGCATGTGTCGAACGTGTTGGGGACGATCAATCCGGTGAAGCAGATTGTGGCCAAGGCGCATGCGGTGGGCGCGGTGGTGATGCTGGATGGAGCGCAGGCCGTGCCGCATATGCGTGTGGATGTGGTGGATTTGGATTGCGATTTTTACGCGTTTTCCTCGCACAAAATGTTTGGGCCGACGGGCGTGGGCGTTTTGTATGGGAAGTACGAACACCTGACGCAGATGGAGCCGTACCAATTTGGCGGGGATATGATTCTGGATGTGCGGGTGGATGGGACGGATTTCAATGTGCCGCCGATGCGATTTGAAGCGGGGACGCCGAACATGGCCGGCGCGGTGGGATTGGCCGCAGCGATCGATTATTTAGATGGGTTGGCTGGGGGGAATGGTGGAGCAGTTGGGGGGGAAGATGGTGGGGGGGTGCATCAGTATGAAGATGCGTTGATGCACTATGCGATTGAGCAGTTGGCAACGGTGGATGGTTTGAAGCTGACCGGGAACGCCGCAGAACGAGTGGGGACGTTGTCGTTCACGATCGAAGGCGTGCATCCGTATGACCTGAGTCCGTTGCTGGATCGGCGCGGGATCGCGATCCGGGTGGGACATCATTGTGCGCAGCCGTTGATGGATCACCTGGGTGTGGCATCGACAGCCCGGGCATCGTTGGCATTTTATAACACGCGCGCGGAAGTGGATGCCTTGGTCGCGGGCTTGGTGAAAGGCTGCGCATTGTTGCGGGCGTGAGGGTTGGTGGGGAGGAGGGAAAGAAAAAACCACAGAGGCACGGAGACACAGTGGAAGGCCATTTTTGTCCACAGATTTTCACAGATTGGCACAGATTTTTTATGGCAAAGAAGAGAGAAGGCAGGGAAGTAGAAATTAGGGGTGGGTGCGTGTGTTATGGTTTGCAGGTTAAAAATACTTGTGTTGGGGAACGTTGATTGGCGGGTGGGATTATGTTTCAGGATTGAAGTGGAAAAGTGGTGGGGTGAGGGGTGGTGGGGGGTGTGGTGGAGCCATGATTGATGACGTATGAAGAATTACAAGAAAATTTTGAGCTGTTCGGGGATTGGGAAGAGCGGTTTACGTACTTGCTGGATTTGGGCAAGACGTTGCCCGCGATGGATGAGGCCGACAAGGTGGACGAGGTCCGGGTGCATGGTTGCCAGGCCCGGGTTTATTTGAAGTTGATGGTTGGAGAGGGCGGGCAAGGGGAAGGCGCTAAGCCGCAAGCGGGGGGTGCGGCGAG